>BLLX01000265.1 GCA_011959405.1 Muribaculaceae bacterium | reverse complement strand
GATGCAAACATAGTGACTTTATTATGATGGCGTAAACATCCTCTGCCTTGTAACAGCATTTTCTCCCATGACGTATGAAACCGATTCTGCCACCGTTCTGAAGATTGCGCACCTGCCTTGTCGAGATATTCAGGATTTCGGCGGTTTCCTCCAGAGTAAGCCAGTCTCCCGGTTTTTTATCCCGCAATCTGTCAAACAGCGTGTGTATCATGTCATGGAGGTATGCCATACGCTCAAACATCATGTCAAGCACCTCTTTTTCAATCTGTACTACTTCCATTTTTGTGAATTTCAGGAAGTTTCCAATTGAAAAAGCCGACGGGATCCCTCCCGTCGGCCACCACTAAATCCACAATCAGAATAATTCATGACTGCGATTCGATTGCGAATTTAGTGATTTATTTCCAATCGGCAGTGGTTTTCAATATATTTTCGCCATGACCGGAGCAAATTCCAGTCCTTTGCCCTTGCCGATCACCACGGCATCATAGAACTCGTGGCCGCGTCGGTTGACAAAGGGGATTGTCGAAGTGTAGCGGTGGGTCAGCAGATGGTGTATCTCCTTCTCGCTGAACTTATGCCCCATGAACTGCAAGGGCATGGTGAAGCCGCAGACGTGGCACTTCATGACACGGGGATAGCGCAGCACAGAGTGTCGGCCGCATATAGGACACACGTGAGTGTCGGGAGTGGTTCTGAACAGACGGCTGTCGTTGATGAGCTGCTCGGTCTTGTCATAGATGCGCTTGCCGAACTCAGCCATCAGTTTCGCGCCGCCCTTGCTCATCTTGCGATTCGCATAGAGGCGTTCTGCCTCTACCTGATCCGCGAGAAGGTTCTCCAGCGCATAGGTCTCGTCGAATGTTGCCAGAAGCAGCCTGCCATCGGCGGAGATTACCGGCTCCCCGCATACGTCGATTATGAAACCGTTGTTGCGGAGACGGTCCAGGGCATCGGTGACATCATGGCTGTCCGCGCTGAACGGCATACCGGGATTGAAG
>BLLX01000264.1 GCA_011959405.1 Muribaculaceae bacterium | reverse complement strand
CCACGATACTGCTTGGCTTCCAGACACTGATGTTCATCGCTCTCGGTCTGTACACGTTCGGAACAATAGCACTCACAAGGCACCGCCGGCCATCATCACCGGCACAACCGGACGACTCTACAGCAGCGTAGAAGGCCGACTGAAATCGGCTCCTGCCGGCGACTGGAAAATCCTCAGACCGAACCTCCCCACCACAGCATACAGATGATCGAAAATATCGGCCTGTATATGCTCATATCTTACCCATTCGGTAGTGGCGGTGAAAAAATACAGTTCGATGGGCAGGCCGGCCGACGTAGGCTGAAGCTGACGGGCCATAGTAGTAGTGCCGTCAATGCGACTCACCGCCGGATGCCCGTCCAGATATCTCTCGACATACTCCCTGAAGAGCCGCAGATTCACCACGCGGCTCTCCTTTTTTATATCTTCGGCAACATATCCGTCGGCCACGAGCGAATCAAGCTCATCCGCCGAGAGAAAACGCACACTGTTCACGTCCATCAGCACCGACCGCTTCACACGCCGCGCCCCGAAATCGCGCATGCGCTCCCAATTCTGAAACGACCCGGTGATCAGCGAATACGTCGGTATGGTGGTCACCGTCTTGTCCCAGTTGCGCACCTTGATGGTATTCAATCCTATAGACACCACATCGCCGTCGGCATCAAACGCCGGTGCCACTATCCAGTCCCCCTCGTGCAACATATTGTTTGCCGAAAGCTGTATGCCGGCCACAAACCCCAGTATCGTATCCTTGAACACCAGTGAGAGTATCGCCGCCGAAGCGCCCAGTCCGGCGATCACGGCCAGCGGATCGCGGCTGATCAGGATCGCCAGACACACTAACGATCCAAGCACGATTACCAGCAGTTTCACCATCTGATACACACCCTGCACGGGATACGTGTCAAACCTCCCGTCGTGCTTCAGATGCGATGCCACTCCACGCAACACCGCACACACCACGCGGATCACCGTGATGCACAGATACACCTCATTGAC
>BLLX01000263.1 GCA_011959405.1 Muribaculaceae bacterium | reverse complement strand
CAACAGGCCGGCAGGAAGCATGACGGTGGAATATTATGCCGTCGACACCCGCGCCGAACAGACGCAGATCATGGCCGAAGTGCCTGGCGCCGCAGGCACCGCCACCGACCATGCCACGGTGACTCTGAAACTGAAGGACGCCGCGGTGTTCGACGTGAGCGAGACGATAGTGGTGCCCGGCGTGGCAGGCGATGATGGCGCTCCGGTGACTCTCTATGTGATGGAAAAGACAGACGAGGACACCATAAAGGCCATCACCATATACGGCATCAGAAACCAGTGGGGCACAATGGACTGTCCGGTCATCGGCGCCGGCAAGACGGTGACCCGGCTCGGGCGTGCCGCAGGCGAGCTTGACGTGCAGACGCCGCAGTTCGAGGCACTGCCGCGCAAGTCAAACAACAACTGTCAGATATTCAAGGCCCAGATCGAGCAGTCCACGCTGATGCGCGCAGCCAACAAAGAGGTGGGATGGACTTTTTCGGACCAGGAGGAGATAGCCGTGTACGACATGCGTCTGGGCATGGAAAAGACTTTCCTGTTCGGCCACAAGGCACGCATCACTGATCCCAGGAAAAAATGCGAGGTGTTTTTCACCGAAGGCATCTGGTATCAGGCCGGCCAGAGCGCGGCCTACCCTTACGGCAGTCTCGACGGCACCACATGGCTCAACATCATGCGCACGTCATTTACAGGCAATGCCGGCTCGAGCCGCAAGATACTCGTGGCCGGGTCGGGACTGATCGAACAGCTCAGCATGCTCGACGGAGGTCAGCAGCGTGTCATGCTGAGCAATGACGTGGTGACCCGCTGGGGTCTGGACTTCCATGAGATACACTCCAAATTCGGCACACTGCTGGTGCTGATGAGCGAGGTGTTCGACATCTGCGGACATTCCGACGACGGTCTGATCATAGACCCTGAATATATCACCAAATACACCCACATGCCGTTCTCGGCCACCACACTCGACCTGCGCACAAGCGGCCAGCGCAATACCGACGCGGTG
>BLLX01000262.1 GCA_011959405.1 Muribaculaceae bacterium | reverse complement strand
TTGACGGACGCTCACCGGGCGACCGTCCTTTCTGCCTGCTGGACTATTTTCCCAAGGATTTCCTTACCATCATCGATGAAAGCCATGTGACCGTACCGCAGATCCGGGCCATGTACGGAGGTGACGTATCCCGCAAGAACAATCTGGTCGACTACGGATTCCGTCTGCCTGCCGCGCTCGACAACCGCCCTCTTCGTTTCGACGAATTCGAGTCGATGATACCCCAGACCATCTACGTCAGCGCCACTCCCGCCGACTATGAACTGGCACAGGCGGAAGGCGTGGTGGTCGAACAGATCATACGCCCCACCGGACTGCTTGACCCGAAAATAGAGGTGCGCGCATCGCTCAACCAGATAGACGACCTGATGAATGAAATTCAGGAAAGGGTTGAAAAAAACGAGCGCGTTCTCGTCACCACTCTCACCAAAAGGATGGCGGAGGAGCTTAACGACTATCTGGCCAGATTCGACATCTCCACGGCGTATATGCACTCCGACGTGAAAACGCTCGACCGCATAAGCATTCTCGACGATCTGCGCGCCGGAAAGATCGACGTGCTCATCGGCGTCAACCTTCTGCGCGAAGGTCTCGACCTCCCGGAAGTCTCGCTTGTGGCCATTCTCGACGCCGACAAGGAGGGATTCCTCCGATCCCACCGTTCACTCACCCAGACCGTGGGACGCGCGGCGCGCAACCTCAACGGACAGGTCATAATGTACGCCGACAAGATCACGGAGTCCATGCGTCTTACCATCGAGGAGACCGAACGGCGGCGTTCGTTGCAGCTGGCCTACAACGAAGCCCACGGAATCACACCGCAGGCCATAGTCAAAGCCCGCAACAGGATCGTGGGCATGGACCGCGACACCATCGAGGAACTCACACCTGCCGGCAACGCCAAAAACCGCGATACATCCTCCGGCAAACGCAAATCACCGTCACAGATCCGTGTGCCGGATTACGAGACAGAACTCAGCGGTTCGGTGCATATAGCCGCAGACCCTGTGGTAC
>BLLX01000261.1 GCA_011959405.1 Muribaculaceae bacterium | reverse complement strand
CTTTCCAGTATCCTGTGGAGATCCCCGGAGTGTCCATGGTCAACTTTATGCGTGCCGCCATCAACGCCAAGCGCAAATACTTCGGTGAGCCGGCTCTCAGTGCCGCCGACTTCCTGAAGCTCATGCGCCGCAAGCGCGAGGTGGTGGAGCTGGACAATAAGCTCGCGTCGCGCTCGGTCAACGAAGGATTCTCCGGCGGAGAGAAAAAGCGCAATGAGATATTCCAGATGGCTGTGCTCGAACCGCGCCTGTCCATTCTGGATGAAACTGATTCCGGACTTGACATCGACGCTCTGCGCGTGGTGGCCGGCGGGGTCAACAAACTCAAGACCGAAAGCAACGCCACGATAGTCATAACCCACTATCAGCGTCTGCTCGACTACATCAAGCCTGATTTCGTACATGTGCTCTATAAAGGACGCATCGTGCGTACAGGCGGCCCCGAACTCGCTCTTGAACTTGAGGAACGCGGCTACGACTGGATCAAAAATGAAATCGACGGTAAGGAAGGTCAACAACAATAAATAATGGGCTGCTCCGCTAAGCAATATACCGACATATACGACGCCAACCAAGCGCTTCTTTCCGGCGATCGTTCCGCAGCGCGTCAGGCTTTGGCATCCGCTGAACTCGACGACGCTTTTGCCGCCGACTACGGACTCAACCTCAACCGGGTGGCCCTTCCTGTCAACGTGGCAGATTCATTCCGCTGCGGGGTGCCGACGGTATCCACTACCATGGCCCTGGTGGTCAACGACACTTTTGCCCCCACGGCCCGGCTTGACGAACGCCTGCCGCAGGGAGTCCGGTTCATGTCGCTCGGCGATGCCATGCGCGAGTGTCCGCAACTGGTCACTCCACATCTCCATGTGGCCGACGGCGATCCTCTCACTCAGCTCAACGACCTGTTGGTGCAGGATGGCGTTTTTATTTACATACCCCGTGGAGTGAGATTACAGCGCCCGCTGCAGCTGGTCAACATATTCTCGGCTCCGATCGACCTTATGGCGGTGC
>BLLX01000260.1 GCA_011959405.1 Muribaculaceae bacterium | reverse complement strand
GTGTTCTCATCCGCCGTTTTCATGATGGGTCTAAGCTTCGTTTACGGTCTGACAGGTTCTCTCTACTTTGATGCGGTGGCTGCGTCGCTGTCCGCATCGGCCGGAGCGGTAGTGTCACCTCTGTTGGTGGTTGCTCTCGCGTTTGTGATTTCCGGTGTCGGATTCAAACTCTCGCTTGTTCCTTTCCATCTTTGGACTGCCGACGTCTATCATGGTGCTCCGACCTCGGTCACATCGTATCTTTCTGTAATTTCCAAGGGCGCTGCAGCGTTTGCTTTTCTTGTGATCCTCACTCAGGTGTTCGGTGCGGTGTATTCTCAGGTGTGGGAATGGATGCTCTATGCGCTTATTGTGCTTACAATCACAGTCGGTAACCTGTTTGCTCTGCGTCAGACCAACATGAAGCGATTCCTTGCCTTCAGCTCCATATCGCAGGCCGGCTACATCATGCTCGGCATTGTCGGCGACAATGCTATGGGCATGGCTTCGCTGATGTTCTACATTCTGGTCTACGTCTTCTCCAATCTTGCCGCTTTCGGTGTGATCCAGGCGATAGAGAACCAGACAGGCAAGCTCGACCGTGATGACTATCGCGGGCTTTACAAGTCAAATCCCCACCTGTCGGTGGTTATGATGCTTGCCATGTTCTCGTTGGCCGGTATTCCTCCATTCGCAGGATTCTTCAGCAAATTTTTCATCTTCGCAGGAGCGCTTCAGGGCACGGAATCGATCGCTCTCTATGTGCTTGTGCTTATTGCCCTGATCAACACGATCCCGTCGCTGTTCTACTATCTGCTTGTGGTCAAGGCTATGTTCCTCAGCTCAGACGAGCCTGTCATACCGGCTTTCCGTTCTGCATGCTCGGAGCGTGTGGGCATGTGGGTGACAGTAGCCGGCATCCTGCTCCTTGGTGTAGTAAGCTGTTTCTATAATGAGATACTGACCATGTGTCAGTCCTACGGACTGGTTTCTCTCGTCTGATAGAATAGATACATATTTTATACGACCGGGGGCGAC
>BLLX01000259.1 GCA_011959405.1 Muribaculaceae bacterium | reverse complement strand
GCCCCCTTGTTGCTTCGGGCGGTAGCTATGAGATTGTCGAGGCCCTTGAAGAAAATCGTTGGCAGCTCGTCAATTATTACGCCTGACTTCAGCATGCCCTTCTTGTTGATCAGCTTTACAATTCGGCTGTTGTATAGACCCAGCGCTGCACCATATATATTCTGGCGGTCAGGATTATTGCCGACACACAAAATCTTCGGTTCTTTGGGATTGTTGATGTCGAGAGTAAAATCGTTGCCGGTCATCACCCAATACAACTGTGGCGAAATCATTCGGGACAGCGGTATCTTTGCCGATGCAATCTGGCCGGCCAACTGTTCCGCCGCACCTCCGAGCCATGCGTCCATAAATGGAGACAGGTAGTTTTCCAAGTCGGGATAGCTGGTAAGGATAGGGAAAATATCCTCATATCTGCGACATAGAAATTCAATGGCGTGTGGAAATGTACAATACTCTCCATCCTTGTATATGCGTAAAAACCATATAATTGCTGCGAACAGTACGATTGGAGATTCAACAAAGAAGTCACCCTGCTTCTGAACCCACGACTTATTGAGATTCAACATAATAGTATATGCACTCTCGTAGGCATCGGCTATGTCGGACATGAAATTTGGATGAATGGGATTACAGCGGTGACTGCGTTCCGGATCATCGAAATTTATCATATAAAACTTAGGCGGGGTCTTGCCGTAGGCTTTGAGGTGCTTTTTCAGGTGGTTGTATGCTATAATGCTCAAATCCGGGGCGGGTAGGTCGGCGCCCTTGCGGGCGCTTTCCCCCCTAAGAACCGTGCATGATAGTTTCCCATCACACGGCTCAAGCAACAATATTTCAGAGTTATTCCGAAACACGCTCATTCTTACACTTCTTTTTATGTGTCACACTCAGATAACAGCTTTCGTGGACAATGGACAATGAATTCTTACCGTTGACGGATGACATCATTGTATGCCACGGTGTTTCAACCGTTATCGGTTCACCACAGATTGGACATCTTTGGTTCTGCCTTTTCCAAATATTGAAAAG
>BLLX01000258.1 GCA_011959405.1 Muribaculaceae bacterium | reverse complement strand
GTCCCGGTCACATACACGTTGTAGATCGCGGCTATAGACTCCGCATCTTCCGGCCTTACATCTCGTATCGTCATTATATCTCTTCTTATTGGCGCCGGTGGCGGCTGTTGTGGTGGAATAGAATGCGGGCCGTTTCAGTGATGATCATGTCCAGTGGAGCGTCGTGAACTTCCGCCGGCACTTCGTCAAGCAGCTGAAAATCGTAGCCCACGCCCACTGTAGTGGCTTTCGTTTCTGTCAGAAGTCTGTCGTAGAATCCTTTGCCGCGGCCGATGCGGTTGCCGCGACGGTCAAAAGCCACTCCGGGCACCACAATCAGCTCCATCAGTTCCGCAGGCGTCACTTCGTCGCCCTGCGGTTCTTCGATCTGGAATGCACCGAGCCGCAGAGCCGTGCGGCCGTATGGCAGCAACTCCAGATTCACGCCGTTGACCCGCGGAAGGAAAAAGCGCTTGCGTCCGCTCCATTTGTCGATAAACTCATGTGTCGACAGTTCGTCCGGCAGGGAATGATACATCAGTATCCTGTCGGCAAGCATGAAAGCCGCACTGCGTTCCAGCGTCTCGAATACACGTTGCGCGGCATCGCGCCGTTCTTTTTCAGTGAGAAGCGATTTCTGGTTCTTTATTCTGGATCGTATGTGCTGTTTTTCGTTCATGGCAGAGAGGATAGGGGATGAAGATTATGCTTTTGGTTTCACAGGCCATTCGGCTTCGCCGGACCTGATGGCTTCCAGTGCACGCCGCACCATGTTGTCGCGATGGTTGACTATCTCATAGTAAGCAGCCACTCCAAGGGCGTCGCGGGCTATCAGGGCCTTCAGTTGATTAACAAGCAGAGGGCGCGAAAGGTTGATGTAATACCACCGTGCGGGCACTCCGTTGCTTGCGGCGTATGCCACGAACTGCGACAGAAGTTCCTGATCCGGCGGCAGTATGCGCAGAAGTTCGTCCGAGTTGGTTGCCGCGTCCAGTTTGCCGCGGTTGCGGTCGGTGTATTCAAACGCAAACCGGTGAAGAAGGCCTGCATTGACC
>BLLX01000257.1 GCA_011959405.1 Muribaculaceae bacterium | reverse complement strand
TGTATTTTCTCGTCTTCTTCAGCTGAATCGTCATCCTCCTTGCCGGTAGACCATCCCTGTGCAGCCATCCACATAATCATCTCCAATGACTCGTCGCTGCGGGTAAGGTAGTTGGCAATTGTCTCGGCAAAGTCCTCACGGGCCTGCGATGAAGCGTAAGGAGTGATAAATCCGAGCGATGCCACATAGCCTATCGCTTTGTTCTGCCATGAACCGTCGTCATAGCGGCCGGTGGAGAGCAGGTTGAAGTCGGTAGGATAGCTCTTGGTCTGATGAAGGATGTGGCCGAACTCATGGTGCATGGTGCGGAAATAGTACTCATTCATCTGGTTGATGTTGGTGAGATCCATTTCGTTGACCTTGAACAGAGTCACTTTCAGACCACCCTCTGCGAGACCGAGGGTTTCGGTGCCGGTGTTGGGATTGTAGGCCGGAGAACCGATCAGGTGAAGAATTCGGGGACCATACATTTTCAGGAAGTCTGATCCGCAATGTTCATTGTAAGTGTCAAACCACAGATATTTTGTCAGCAGACAGAGATCGCGGGCATTTTCGTAAGTGGCAGGGACAAGGTTATAGTTCATGTCGGCTTCCACGTCTTCCATCTTGTATTTGAAATCAAGGTTGAAGACATCGCGGAAATTCTGGTTTACCCACGTGTCGAACTGATAGGTGTAGCTCGACGGGTCAACAGTGTCGGGCACATCAGGGAAGATTGTGGGTCCGAGTTCATCCTCGCTGCATGAAACCAAAGCGAGAGTTCCCAGAACGGCGGACAGTGAAAGATATTTATTGAATTTCATAATAAATGTCGGCTATTATAGAGATTTGTTTAACGAGGAGAAACTAAACCGGGGTTAGCCACGGGCACAACCTTTTCAGTGGAATTTTCCACCGATACGTCCATGCGGGGATTGGGCTGCATACCTGCGGCCACAACTTCAGAGGGAATCTGAATTGCCTTGCGAGGATCGTGTACGCCAAGATGGTAGCGCTGTGCATCCTTTCCGACCACGCGGGTATATTCCAGACCCAGACGCTTG
>BLLX01000256.1 GCA_011959405.1 Muribaculaceae bacterium | reverse complement strand
GGAGGCGTATCAGTTCACGGGCCAGCCTACGGACTTCGCAAGCAAAGACTTGTGGAAAGAGTTTGGCGGAGGTGGCTCTGTCAAAACCTCCGACACGCCCGAAAAGGACGGCAAGGAAGCTCTCTCCACCGGCGGCGCATACGAAATGCAGCAAGACAGTTTCGACCATCTTGAAAGCGATCAGGATGCGGAGAACCATATCATCAAGGCGGTAAGCAAGCGCGGCAATGAAATGGGAGAATCCATCAAAATTCCTAAAAGCACAGGCTCAGGAACAGCTTCGGGTTCATCATTGAATATATATCTGGAAAATCCAGCGATATATGCCGCTTTCGGATCAGACATCATTGCTCGTGCCGCCATTAAATCGGTGACGTTTGACGGCAATGACGAAGTGCTTGGTGTCATTCGCCGCTTGGAAATTATAGACGCTACATCCGGGCTTTCGTTGTGGAGCGAAAATGTCAATCAGAATTCCTCGACATCAGCGACAAATTACACGTTCCAATTCGACTTTACTCCATACTTTGCAGAGGCAGCCGCCAAAGACTTCACGATTGTAGCATCTGATGCCGAAGGCAATATCAAGCGCCGTACTATCACAGTGACGGCCGTCGATGTTACCTGCACCTCGGTTCAGACCCTCAACTACACCTCAAGTTCCGCTCTCGAAGTCGGCGGTTCGACTAAAAACCTGCTGATGTACAAGTTCGCCAACAACGTATCAAAGCAGGGTGTCAAGGTATTTACCGAAATGTTCTATAACGGTGAATGGAGAAGCCTCGGAGTAGCGACAATCACTGACAGTTACTCACACTCTATCTCTATCGACCCGTGCAATGTGTTCGGCGGAGGAGAACATCTGGAGCATGGCTCATATCCTGTTCGCGTCTATGGCGAAGATGTTGCCTCCAGCGTAACTGGTAACACAATCTATTCCTCGATCATGTGCGTTGACTCCTCGTCAAAGGAGCCAATCGTATCATTACGCTTCAACGATGCCAACAATGGCGTTGTGCGACTGTATGACAATCTTGAAGTGGAGGTTGCCGCATATACGCC
>BLLX01000255.1 GCA_011959405.1 Muribaculaceae bacterium | reverse complement strand
CGGACCGTATGTCTCCGTCATGCAGCCGATGTCAGATTATTCCGATTATTTCGCGTATGTCGGAAATTTTATGTCTGACACAGTATTCTTCGATTTCGTCAATGATTTTTACGGTGATTGCGGGGTCGAGGAAATTAGCTGTGCCTACCTGCACCGCAGTGGCACCGGCCATAAGGAATTCCAGTGCGTCGCGTCCGCTTGCGATTCCGCCGAGTCCGATCACCGGGATTTTGACGGCTTTGGCTGTCTGCCACACCATGCGCACTGCCACTGGGCGCACTGCCGGTCCGGAGAGACCTCCGGTAACGGTGCTCAGGCACGGGCGACGGCGTTCGACGTCGACAGCCATGCCCATCAGGGTGTTGATCAGCGACACGGCCTCGGCGCCTTCGCTTTCCACGGCGCGGGCTATCTCGGCTATGTCGGTGACATTGGGCGAGAGTTTGACTATGAGCGTGCGGTCCCAGGCGCGGCGCAGGGCCGCTGTGACTGACGCCGCGCCGGCGCATGTGGTGCCGAATGCCATGCCGCCCTGTTTGACGTTGGGGCAGGATATGTTGACCTCGATGGCATGGATATCCTCAAGGTCCGACAGGCGTTCGGCCACGGCCACATAGTCGTCGACCGATGCGCCCGACACGTTGACTATGATCTCGGATCCGCACCGGCGGATGCGCGGATATATGTTTTCGATGAAGTAGTTTACGCCTTTGTTCTGCAGTCCTACGGCATTGAGCATGCCGGAGGGGGTCTCGACCATGCGCGGGTAGTCGTTGCCCTCGCGGCTGTGGAGTGTGGTGCCTTTGACCACAAATCCTCCCAGTCTGCTCAGGTCGATGAAATCTGCAAATTCTTCGCCGTAGCCGAAAGTGCCGGAAGCGGTGAGCACGGGATTTTTAAGCCGCAGGGAGCCTATGTTGACGTTTAATCTGACCATGTGAGTTGATTTATGTTGAATACAGGACCCTCGGTGCACACACACACGTTGCCGCGCACTGTCTTTTCGACGCAGCACAGGCATGCGCCGAGACCGCATGCCATCATGTTTTCGAGACTCACCTCGCACTGGGCCTGA
>BLLX01000254.1 GCA_011959405.1 Muribaculaceae bacterium | reverse complement strand
CTTACCACGTATTCAGTTACGGGAAAATTGACTCTATCGCTTACCTCCGGGCCATACTAAAGCAACAGCCACTGGAGTACCTGGCATGCCAGACGTTTTATTTATCGACGTCGCACATCGAGCAGATACAAAAGTGGCTAACCTCCGGGCTCATTAAAAGGCTTGATTTTTACGTCGGCGAGGTATTCAAATACAAATATATTGACATCTACCTGGCATTAAAGAACATAATAACGCCGTCAGGCGGCCGCGTGGGCATTTTAAGAAACCACGCAAAAATTATGGTAGGTTTCGGCGACCGTTTCGATTTCGTGGCCGAAGGATCCGCAAATTTCAACGTAAACCCGCGCAGTGAACAAATGTGTATCACGATAGACGAGGGGCTCGCACGATTTTACAAAGAGGATATTTTCGACAACATGAAACCGCTAAACATCGACGAATATAACTGGCAACCCTATAAACTGAAACGAGATGAAATTATTTGATCGTGACGGAAACGGCGGGCAGGAAATTACCGACGCCCTGGGCCTCATTTCGGACCGTGTGGACTTTTCTACCTGGTCCCCGATTTTGCCGCTGGGAGTACGCGACGTCGTGGCTATCGTGGGCCGTGAGCCGGTCGACGCTCTGGCCGAATACTACGAGGCTGGCGACGACTCCGACGACGACATGGTCCGCGCCCTGGCATACCTTCAGCAGTCGGTGGCACTGTTTACCTGGCTGAAGATTATCCCGACGCTCGACGCCATGCACGACAACACCGGACGCGCCCGGCGTATCGGAGAGAACGAAAAGGGACTTACAGCCCTGGAGCAGTACAAGGACGAAGCAAATATTTTACGTCTGGCATACGAGGCGACGGACGCGCTGATCGAGCAAATGGATCGTGCGGCCTTCGACTTCTGGACCACATCGAGAAAATACCGCCAGCGCTCCGGCCTTCTGGTACGCAACAAGGAAACCTTCGACGAGTTTTATTTAATTGGCTCGCACCGCTTGTTCCTGACTCTGTTACCTATGATCCGGGAAGTACAGGCGGCAAACGTGGCGCCTATTATCGGCCGCGACTACATGACGCGACTAC
>BLLX01000253.1 GCA_011959405.1 Muribaculaceae bacterium | reverse complement strand
GCCACAGCCCCCTTATCAGGCATGATCACTGAAATCAACGTGCCGGCAGGCGGCTACGTCAACGCCGGAGACCCCATAGCCACCGTAGCGGCCGACAACGGAGCCATGGTGCTGCGGGCCGACGTGCCCGAACGCCATTACCGTTCACTGCCGTCGGTAACCGACGCCCGCTTCCGGACGGCTGCAAGCCCTCAGGCATTCAGGATCAGCGACCTCGGAGGAAACCGTATGGGCGGCAGTGTAGCCGACGCCACCACACGGCCGGGATACGTGCCCGTGTACTTCTCATTCTCCAGCAATGACGTGGCTGCAGGCACATCGGCCGACGTTTATCTGCTCGGTGCGAACACACCCGGCGTCATCGCCGTGCCCCGGGAAGCCCTGAGCGAACAGCAGGGCAGTTTCTATGTCTATGAACTCATTGGCGGCCACAAAGACGCCTACCGCAAAGTAAAAGTCCAGACCGGAGCATCCGACGGTGAACGCGTCACGATCACATCCGGTCTTAAAGGCGGCGAGACCATCGTGACAGCAGGCACCACCACAGTCCGGCTGGCCGAAGTGTCGGGCACCGTTCCCGAAGGACATAGTCATAACCATTGATCCGCTGCCGCCATGCTCAACAAGATAATAAAAACCTCGCTCGACAACCGCCTGTCGGTCGTCGTTCTGTCGGTGGTGATACTGCTGGCCGGAGTCTGGTCGCTGCTGCGCACCGAAGTCGACATATTTCCCGATCTCAACGCCCCTACCGTGGTGGTGATGACCGAGGCGCCGGGCTTCACTCCCGAAGAAGTGGAAAAGGCCGTGACATATCCGGTGGAAACAGCCGTGAACGGCGCCACAGGAGTCCGCCGCGTGCGCTCGGCGTCAAACGCCGGATTCTCTGTAGTATGGGTGGAATTCGACTGGGACACCGACGTTTACCACGCGCGCCAGATCGTGAGCGAACGCCTGTCGGGCGTAACCTCCGAACTGCCTGCCGGAGTCAGCGCTCCAGTCCTTGGCCCGCAGTCGTCGATTCTCGGCGAAATAATGATAATAGGGCTGACAGCACCTGAAAACCCGGACGTGTCGATGCTCGACCTG
>BLLX01000252.1 GCA_011959405.1 Muribaculaceae bacterium | reverse complement strand
GACCATAGCCATCTCCGGATTCGGCAACGTGGCATGGGGTGCGGCCATCAAGGCCACCGAACTTGGCGGCAAGGTGGTGACCATCTCAGGTCCCGACGGCTACATCCACGACCCCGAAGGCATTTCCGGCGAAAAGATAGACTATATGCTCGACCTCCGCGCTTCAGGCGAAGATATAGTCGCTCCGTATGCCGAAAAATTCCCGTCGGCCACTTTCTTCCCCGGCCGCAAGCCTTGGGAACAGAAAGTCGACATAGCCCTGCCCTGCGCCACACAGAACGAACTCAACGGCGATGATGCAAAGCAGCTCATAGCCAATGGTGTGAAATTAGTGGCCGAAGTATCCAACATGGGCTGCACTCCTGAAGCGATCGACGCGTTTATCGCCAGCAAGACCACCTATGCTCCCGGCAAAGCCGTCAATGCCGGCGGCGTGGCCACATCCGGACTTGAAATGAGCCAGAACGCCATGCACCTGCAGTGGAGCGAAGCGGAAGTCGACGAGAAACTGCATTATATCATGGACTCCATCCACGAGCAGTGCATCAAATACGGCACAGAACCCGACGGATACATCAACTACATGAAAGGAGCCAATATTGCCGGCTTCATGAAAGTAGCTCACGCAATGATGGGACAAGGCATAATCTGATGATCGACACCCACACCCATCTCTACTTAGACGATTATAACCCTGACAAGTGCGCGGCCGTTGACCGCGCACTTGCAGCGGGTATAAGCATGATGATTCTGCCCGGTGTCGACGTCTCATCAGTCGCACAGATACGCGAACTGCACACACTTCGCCCGCATGCCACAGCTCCGTGCGCGGGGCTTCATCCCACAGAGGTCGACTCCGGCTGGCGCGATAAGTTTGAAGCGATCGAAACGGAACTACGCGAATCGGACGACATCACGTATGTGGCCGTAGGCGAAGCGGGCCTTGATCTGTATTGGGACAAGACATTTCTCCCCCAACAGCTTGACGCGCTATCGGCGCAGATCGACCTGGCCGACTCTCTCGGCCTGCCAGTCATAATCCACTGCCGCGAGGCACTCCCCCAGATGCTCGACCTGATGCGCGCACACGC
>BLLX01000251.1 GCA_011959405.1 Muribaculaceae bacterium | reverse complement strand
GCATACACTTTATTTTACCTTAAATGAAAAAGCCGTGGGTTTTAACAT
This sequence comes from Muribaculaceae bacterium, assembly GCA_011959405.1. Taxonomy (GTDB): domain Bacteria; phylum Bacteroidota; class Bacteroidia; order Bacteroidales; family Muribaculaceae; genus UBA3263. The sequence goes on along the minus strand of BLLX01000251.1, from coordinate 1,059 downwards.
AATTGTTTTTAAACATGTCACAATTATTTGTGTCGTAAGCATAAAAGATATACTTTTGCAAGAAAATTACTCTTTAACTTAAATAACTAAGTCTAAAATCACAAAACAGTAATGCAAAGAAAATTATCTCTGTTAGCCGCTCTGATGGCCATGACAGCGACAGTAAGTGCGCAGTCATTTCAGGACGGCTATGTGCAGTGGCCGGCAAGCGACCAGCTGCACAACTATGTCCAGCAGTGGAGCAACGGCTCGCTGAACATGGAGGACGAAAACTTCTTCATCTCCCGCGTAAAACCCCACAAACAGTTCCGCAATCTGGCCACGCAGGTCAAGCAGAACATCAACGAAACCAACGACAAACGCTTGGTGTTCTGGGTGCCTGTCGGTGACGTCAAGACCGATAATGGCGCGAACGCACTGCCCAGCGGACGCTTCGACTCCGAAGTGTTCTCGATGTGGAGCTATGTGACCCACTACGGCGACTGGACATCACCACACGGCTGGGTGCCCGGCGGTTTTGCCGACGTGGCCCACAAGAACGGTGTGGCTGTGTCCGGCGTGGCTTCCATTCCATTCGGCACCATCACCCACAACTGGAACACATGTCTCACCGGCCAGGCCAATCTCGACAGTGAGTCCATAGCCAAGTTCCTCTATTACCACGGTGTCGACGGTCTCGGCTACAACTCCGAATTCTCCGGAAACGCAGACGCAGTACAGAAGATTGCCGCACAGCACGAGGATATCATCGAATATCTCAATGGCAAAGGCATCCACACCGCTGAACACATGTGGTATGACGGTACCTCCATTTCCGGCGGTATCTCCTTTGACCGTGGTCTGGGATTACACAACCAGGACATTTACGGCAGCAACGGCAAACGTCGCTCATCTCTGTTCTTCAACTACAACTGGGGCAGCAACCGTAACGCCAATCTTACCCGTTCGGTCACAGCGGCCAATGATATGGGCATCGACCCGCTGTACATCTACGCCGGCTTCAACATGCAGGGCAACGACCCCGGATCAGGCAACTGGGAATACCTGAGCCAGAACAAC
>BLLX01000250.1 GCA_011959405.1 Muribaculaceae bacterium | reverse complement strand
GAGTGTCAGCTCGCAGCTCGATTCTATCGACCGGGTGAACCGCGGCATCAAGGACATACGCGACATGTACGAGAAATCGGCCGAGACATCCTCGCTCTACTGCGAGGAGACGGAAAAGATGGCCCGCTACATGAAGCAGCTGAACTCCGTGTATGAGAAGATGATCCATGCCATGACGCTGAACATGATGGGCGGCGCGGCCCCTTCGGTGCCGACTTCTCCCGCCGACGGCGAAAAGATCTGACCACCCCGTTAGCTTGACCACAACGATATGGCAAACAGTAGCAGACTCTCACCGCGTCAGAGGATGATAAATCTGATGTACATCGTGCTGACGGCGATGCTCGCCCTCAATGTCAGCGCCGATGTGCTCGACGGCTTCACGCAGGTGGAGGACGGACTAAACCGCTCCAACGAAAATGTGGCGCGCCGCAATCAGGCCATTTTTGACCGGCTTGCGGATTTTGCCGCGCAAAATCCTGAAAAGGGCGCACAGTGGCTCGCTAAGGCCGGGGAAGTCCGTGAATTCACCACCGAACTCTACCGGCAGGTCGACTCCCTGAAGCTAGCCATCATACGCGAAGCCGACGGCGACGACGCCGATCCGCTGAACATACGCAACCGCGACGACCTCGAGTCATCGTCGGTGGTGATGCTCAATCCCGCCACTCTCGAAGGCCAGCGCCTGCGCCAGAACATCGACGCCTACCGCACGTTCATCGTCACCCTGATGCCCGACTCGCTCAAGCGTGCCACCATCGAGGGCGCTCTCTCCACCGCCAACCTCGACGCGCGCGGTCAGGCCCGCCTGCAGTCGTGGGAGGAGACCAATTTCGAATCAAAACCCGTGGTTGCGGCGGTGACCCTGCTCGCAAAACTTGAAAACGACATACGCTACGCCGAGGGCGAGGCTCTGGCCACGCTCTATTCGGCCATCGACGCAGGCGACGTGCGCGTCAACGAACTCAATGCCTTTGTCATACCCCGCAGCCGTTCGGTGATGCGCGGCGGCACCTATTCGGCCAATATCGTGCTGGCAGCCGTGGACACCACACAGCGTCCGCTCATATTCATCGGCGACAAACAGCTGCCCGACAGTTCCGGACTCTATGAGTTTTCCAC
>BLLX01000249.1 GCA_011959405.1 Muribaculaceae bacterium | reverse complement strand
GTTTTATATCTTCGATACGTTTTCCCTGAAGTTCAAGGGCATTAAGAAGTCCCGCACCGGATATTATGGCAGTGCCGTGCTGGTCATCGTGCATCACGGGGATATTGCATTCGGCCTTAAGCCTTGTTTCGATCTCGAAACACTCAGGAGCCTTGATATCCTCAAGATTGATGCCGCCAAACGTAGGCGCGATGGCCTTTACAACCTCTATAAACTTTTCCGGATCTTTCTGATCCACCTCTATGTCAAAGCAATCCAGTCCTGCAAAAATTTTAAACAGCAACGCCTTTCCTTCCATCACGGGCTTTCCGGCTTCGGCTCCTATGTCGCCGAGACCGAGCACCGCCGTACCGTTTGAAATCACGGCAACGAGATTGCCTTTGTTGGTATATTCATACACATCTGACGGATGCGCCTCTATCTCTTTACACGGATAAGCAACTCCCGGAGAGTATGCCAGGGCAAGATCTGTCTGTGAGGAATAAGGTTTGGTAGGCACTACCTCCGTTTTGCCCGGACGCGGACAGCGGTGATAGTCCAGAGCTTCTTCTTTCGTTATTTTCATATCAAAAAATCAAGAATTAAGAGTTAATTGCCAAAAATCAAGAGCCGTTCCCCGATACGATACAGAGACGTTTATTCTAAAATTTTACTTTTCACTCTTAATTTTTAACTTACAAAGTGCCCGTATAGTTCATAGGCGTTATGGCCCTTAGCTCGGCTTTCACGTCATCGCTTACCTCAAGGGTGTCGATAAATTCCGCGATGGATTCGGCCGTAACAGTGGTATTGACGCGTGTCAGGGCCTTAAGGGTCTCATAAGGATTAGGATAGCCCTCACGGCGCAGAATTGTCTGTATGCCTTCTGCCACCACGGCATAATTGTCGGCAGATCACGGCTCAGGACCTGCTCATTTAGCAGAAGCTTGCCAAGGCCCTTAGCAGTAGAAGCTATCGCGATCAATGTATGCGCCAACGGCACGCCCAGATTGCGCAACACTGTCGAGTCCGTAAGATCACGCTGCAAGCGGCTGACGGGCAGCTTCTGGGCCAGATGCGAGAGCACGGCATTGGCCAGTCCGATGTTGCCTTCGGAATTTTCAAAATCTATTGGATTGACTTT
>BLLX01000248.1 GCA_011959405.1 Muribaculaceae bacterium | reverse complement strand
CAGCTCCTCGTTGGCCTTGACGATCTTGTCGCTCAACGCGGCACGATAAGCGGCAAAACGTCCTGCCAGTTCCTTGTCGCCAAGAGAAAGTATCTGCACGGCGAGTATGGCGGCGTTCAGGCCGCCGTTGATGCCGACAGTAGCCACAGCCACACCCGGAGGCATCTGCACGATCGAGAGCAGCGCGTCGTTGCCGTCGAGGGTCGAGTTGATCGGTATGCCGATAACGGGCACTGTGGTCATGGCTGCGATCACGCCCGGAAGGGCGGCCGCCATGCCTGCGGCGGCGATTATGACCTCGAGTCCGCGGTCGGCGGCTCCGCGGGCAAACGTTTCGACTTCGGCCGGAGTGCGGTGGGCGGAGAGCGCGTTCATTTCAAAGGGCACCTCCATGGAGTCGAGGAATTCGGCGGCTTTGCGCAGGATGGGCAGATCGGATGTGCTGCCCATGATTATGCTTACCTTTGGTGTCATCATATGTGAGCTATGGTAAAGTTGAGAAAAATCGGTTTATAAATTAAAAAAAAGGCGCCATGGCGGCGCCTTTCATTTATTTCGCAGCTGCGTCCAGCGCGGCCTGCTCGGAGGGCTTCAGGCGACGCTCCTTGATGCGGGCCTTCTTGCCGGTGAGTTTGCGCAGATAGTAGAGTTTTGCGCGGCGAACCTTACCGTACTTGTTGACTTCGATCGAGTCAATGAACGGAGATTCGATGGGGAAGATACGCTCCACGCCGATGTTGTCGCTCATCTTGCGTACGGTGAAACGCTTCTTGCTGCCTTCGCCGTTGATTTTGATAACCACACCGCGATACTGCTGGATACGTTCTTTGTTACCTTCCTTGATGCGGTAAGCAACGGTGATGGTGTCGCCCGGCTGAAAGCGGGGATAGGTCTTGTTCTGGGCAAAAGCCTCTTCTGCAACCTTGATTAAGTCCATTGTGATGACTGATAAATAGGGTTTTACATTCGTCCGCAACATAAACGCGCACCTCTTCGTCGCGCCAGCGATTGCGAAATCCGCCGCAAAGATACTAAAAATCCGTTATTCCGGCAAATTTTTGTCGGCGGCTTTCGGCAAACGGCCTTCAGATGGCGTCGATTTGCGTCCGGGCATAGTTATAGGC
>BLLX01000247.1 GCA_011959405.1 Muribaculaceae bacterium | reverse complement strand
GGAATACTCTACGGCGAAACATTTCGTAATATTCGTTACGAGTTCAACCAGGAGGTGCGGGACTGGGTAGACAAACACCTTCGCGAAATAATGAACCAATTAAAAGTAAATCCAACATGAAAAAATTGCGAATTTTTGCGGCCGCAGTAATCCGCGGCGCGCTGTTGCTAACCCCCGGCGTTGCATTCTCGATCTGGCAGTGGCACTCGACCACGGCCCTGATCAACATCCTGGCCGCCGTTGGACTCGAAACCCTGTTTTTACTGGTTTTCGTGTTCATATCTGTAACCGTTCAGGCTTACACGGCCGAGAAAAAGAGCCGGGCAGAAGAACAGGAAGAAATCGAGGCAGAAAGTCCCGAAGTATAGTAATAACCAATTAAAACATTTACACAATGAAAGTTTGTAAAGACAAGAAAGGCGGTGACAAGAAGCTCCACGCATTCGTCTGTTTCGTGCTCGCGGCCGTCGTCGGAGCTTTGGCCGCCCATGTCCCCGGCGTATCGGACTGGGGCGCGGCTGGCATCGCCTTCGCCGTGGCTATGGCCGTCGGAGCCTGGAAGGAGATCCGCGACGCCCGCGCAGCCGGTAATCACTTTTGCCCCTGGGACCTTCTGGCCGACTTTGCCGGGGCCTGGCTGGGCGCTGGCGTCGTCTGGCTGGCCGGACACTTTATTAACGTCTACATCTAAGGGGCCGACCGCCTCGACTCGTTGCATCGCCCTGGCTAACGCCGGGGCGTTTTTTATTGTCCTTCACGGGCTGAATTGTACCACCGACCTTTGCCGAAAAAGTAATATATCAACCACATGGCACGCAAAGTTCAACCGGATAGCATACGGGTCGACCTCGACGTCAACGCAACGAAGGCGCAGGAGGAAATCCACAAGCTGACCAGATCAACAGAGGCGTTACGAAAGCAAAACGCGCAATATCGTAAGGATATTTCAACGCTGGCCGCCACAGAAGGCGACCACAGCAAAGAAATTGCCCGACTTAATGAACAGATTAAAGCCAACAGCGACCAGATCCGAAAAAATAAACGTGAGATTTCTAACTGGGAGAAGCAGATCGACACATCGTATAAAACGGCAGCACAATTAAAAAAGCACCTGAAGGAGCTAAA
>BLLX01000246.1 GCA_011959405.1 Muribaculaceae bacterium | reverse complement strand
AAGGCACTTCATACATCCGGCTCGTATGTGCTAACGAAACCGGCGATTGCGAATTTTTCGGCGAGACATACACTGTTTTCATAGGAGAGTCCGACATCAAATGCCCTAATGCCTTCTCTCCCGGATCAAGCGAAGGAGTAAACGATGAATGGAAAGTAAGCTACAAATCAATAATATCTTTTGAATGCCATATATTCAACCGCTGGGGACAACAGATGGCACACCTCACCGACCCTTCACAGGGATGGGACGGAAAATCCAACGGAAAAACCGTGCCTGCCGGAGTCTATTTCTACGTAATCCGAGCAGAAGGTGCTGACGGCAAACAATATAAACTCAGCGGCGACATTAATGTGGTTAAACTCAATAAGCAGTCCAAAGGACACAACACAACAAACTGACAACAATGCACCAACGCAGCGACTTTGAAATAATGGCTCCGGTAGGAAGCTACGAATCCCTACGCGCAGCCATATCGGCAGGAGCAGACGCCGTGTATTTCGGCATACAGGGGCTGAACATGCGTTCTCGCGCGGCAGTCAATTTCACAATCGACGATCTGGCCGCCATAGCGGCTGAATGTCGTGAAGCGGGAGTCAAGACATACCTGACAGTCAATACAATCCTGTACGACAACGATATTTCTACCGCCAGACAGATAATCGACGGAGCCAAATCGGCCGGAATATCGGCCATAATAGCCACCGATATAGCAGCCATACTATATGCACGGTCGGTAGGCGTGGAAGTGCACATATCCACCCAGGCCAATATCTCGAATATTGAAGCGGTCAAATTCTACTCCCAATGGGCCGACACCGTAGTGCTCGCACGCGAGCTCTCCATGGAGCAGGTATATGCCATACATCAGGCCATAATAGACGAAAACATTACCGGACCGGCAGGAAAACCGGTAAAAATCGAAATGTTTTGTCACGGTGCCCTCTGCATGGCCGTATCCGGCAAATGCTACCTCAGCCTGCATGAACTTAACAGTTCGGCAAACAGAGGAGCATGCACCCAGATATGCCGCAGGTCCTATACCGTACGTGACCGCGAGACAGGAGAAGAACTGGATATTGAAAACAAATACATCATGTCGCCCAAAGACCTGAAGACCATTCATTTCCTCAAC
>BLLX01000245.1 GCA_011959405.1 Muribaculaceae bacterium | reverse complement strand
GGCATGACCGGCGCGTTTGAGTCAATAGTCAATTTCAAGAATCTCGATGCTTCCCACCGCACGGAGCAGGTGGCCGGCAATGCCCAGTGGTTTGAGGACAATTCGCCTGTCAATCCTGAATATCGTAAGCCCGAAGTGAAGGGTGTGACCGCCAAGGTGATCACAGCCGCCATTCTGGCCGGCGACGCATATCCCGCCACACCCATAGGCATCAATCTTCCCAATGCCAACTGGATACGCGCGGCTCACGGCTCCAAATCCGTGACTCTGGAGAATATCACCGAAGCGTACGATAAGGCGGCGCAGGGCAACGGATATGCCGAAGAATTCGTCATCGACCAGCCCACACGCGACCTGATGGAGAAATATGGTTTTGTGACAGACAATCTTCACACCGATTTGCACGAGTGTCTCGGCCACGCTTCCGGACGGCTTATGCCCGGAGTCGATCCCGACGCCCTGAAAGCCCATGGCTCCACTCTTGAAGAAGCCCGTGCCGACCTCTTTGCGCTCTATTATCTTGCTGATCCCAAGATGCTGGAGCTCGGACTGCTTGATGATCCTGAAGCATACAAGGCCGAATACTACAAGTATATGCTCAACGGACTGATGACTCAGCTCACCCGCGTGGAGCTTGGCAAGGACCTTGAGGAAGCCCACATGCGTAACCGTCAGCTGATAGCTGCATGGGCTCTGGAGCACGGTGCGGCCGACAAGGTTGTGGAGCTGGTGAAAAAAGGCGGAAAAACATACGTGCAGATCAATGACTATGAAGCGTTGCGCAATCTCTTCGGTGAACTTCTTGCAGAGATCCAGCGGATCAAGAGCACCGGAGACTATGAGGCAGGACGCCGTATGGTCGAACAATATGCCGTGAAGATCAACCCCGACCTCCACAAGGAGATCAAGGACCGCTATGCCACACTCGACATCGCTCCTTACAAGGGATTTGTGAATCCGGTCTACACTCCGGCATTTGACGAGGACGGCAATATTGCCGATGTCACGGTGGAATATACCGAGGACTATCTTCCTCAGATGCTCCGTTATTCAGAGCAATATTCATATTAAGATTATTGATGACACAGGATATTCAGCATGCGCTGACTGTGTTGCGGCACGGGGGCGTCATACTC
>BLLX01000244.1 GCA_011959405.1 Muribaculaceae bacterium | reverse complement strand
GCCCTGTTCGTGGTGTTCGTCATCATGTACATGGTGGGTATCGACCAGTGGGTCTGCATCGGTTTCGGTGTCGTTTCCGCTTCGGTGCTTGTCTGGGCGACATTCCGAATGAACGCGAAGTACGGCGAATGGGGGCTTATGAAACTCCACGCGCTGCGTAGCCATCCCCGCTACATCATCAACCGGAGGAAGTTCCTTCGGTTGATTTCTCCAACCGCAAAAAAAGGAAAAGTATGAGAAATGTAATGAAAACAGCAACGCTGGAAAGCAAATTCCCGTTGCTCTCGGTGGAGCACGGATGCATCGTCAGCAAGGACGCGGACATTACCGTGGCTTACAAGGTGGAGCTGCCTGAACTCTTCACGCTCACGAAGGCGGAATACGAGGCCGTCCACTCGACCTGGGCGAAAGCGGTCAAGGTGCTGCCGAACTACAGCATCGTGCACAAGCAGGACTTCTTTATCGAGGAAAGCTACCGTCCCGACATTTGCAAGGACGACCTGAGTTTTCTCAGCCGCAGCTTCGAGCGGCATTTCAACGAACGCCCGTATTTGCAGCACACCTGCTACCTGTTCCTGACCAAGACGACTAAGGAACGCAACCGCACGACCAGCAGCTTCAACGCCCTCACGCGGAATTTCATCATCCCGAAGGAAATGACGGACAGGGAGACCATCACCCGTTTCATGGAGAGCTGTGAGCAGTTCGAGCGTATCGTCAACGACAGCGGTCTCCTTCGCATGACACGCCTGACGGATGAGGAAATCACGGGAACGGACACCTCTGCGGGAATCATCGAGAAATACTTCTCGCTCTCGCAGGAGGACACCGCCTGCTTGCAGGACCTGTCACTCGGTGCCGGGGAGATGAAGATAGGCGACAACTACCTCTGCCTGCACACCCTTTCCGACCCGGAGGACCTGCCCTCAAACGTGGCTACCGATTGCCGCTACGAACGGTTGTCCACCGACCGGAGCGACTGCCGCCTCTCCTTCGCCGCGCCGATAGGCATCCTGCTCACATGCAACCATGTCGTGAACCAGTACCTCTTCATCGACGATTCGGCGGAGAGCCTGCGCAAGTTCGAGCAGACCGCGAGGAACATGCACTCGCTTTCCCGTTACAGCCGTTCCAACCAGATCAACCG
>BLLX01000243.1 GCA_011959405.1 Muribaculaceae bacterium | reverse complement strand
GTCCTGCCGGAGACTATATGATCTATACACGTCAGGATGAAGGAGTGAAAGAATCTGGTCCGCTGCGCCGCTATGCCACACCCGACGACCGTCAGCCGGGCAACCGAAACCGCTCTTTCCTGATGAAATATGACCCGGCCACCGGCCTTAGCGAGCAGCTTACCTTTGGCAATCACTCCACGTGGCTAATGGACATAAGTCCCGACGGCAAGCGTCTGCTTGTGTCCACTTCGCGCGAGACTCCCACGGTCCGCCCGTTTTACGAGAACACTATCTATCAGCTTGACCTTGCTTCGCTTAAAGCCGACACTCTGGTGCCGGCCGGTCGGCAGTTTGTGTCCGGGGGCATGTATTCGCCCGATGGCGGCCGCATTCTCTTTACAGGCTCTCCGGCGTCGTTCGGCGGCATAGGCAACAACAGCGGAGACCATCCGTTGCCCAACGATTTCGACATACAGCTTTTTGTGATGGATCTGGACTCGCGCAAGGTCCAGGCCGTGTCGCGCGACTTTGATCCGTCGGTCAAGAGCGTGTGTTGCTGGAATGCGGCCGACGGCCGTGTCTATTTCATCGGCGAGGACGGGTTCTATAACCGTATCTATGCCTTTGACCCGTCGTCGGGACGGTTTGACACCCTGCCTGCCGATGTGGACAATGTGCAGGCCATGACCATGGGCGACAGGTCGTCTCAGCGTCTGGCATATTTCGGCCAGGGATATGAGTATGCCGGCAAAGCCTGTGTCTACGATCTGAAGCGCCGCACCGGCACTCTGCTTGCCGATCCCCGGGCCAAGCGTCTCGGAGAAATCCAGCTCGGCAAAGTCGAGCCGTGGAAATTCACTGCGTCCGACGGGTCGGAGATTGACGGGGTGATCTGCTATCCTCCCGATTTTGATCCGGACAAGAAATATCCGCTCATAGTCTATTACTACGGTGGCACATCGCCATCTCAGCGGTCCATCACCCAGCCCTATACTCCACAGCTTTTCGCTTCGCGCGATTATGTGGTCTATGTGCTCAACCCCTCCGGTACCACCGGCTACGGACAGGAGTTTTCGGCACGCCATGTCAATGCGTGGGGCAAGCGGACCGCCGACGAGATCATCGAGGGTGTGAAGAAATTCACAGAAGCGCATCCGTTTGTCAATCCTG
>BLLX01000242.1 GCA_011959405.1 Muribaculaceae bacterium | reverse complement strand
AAAAGAAAAAAGTATTATTATGGAAAAAATTCAGCCAGGCAAGTTTGTTGAACTCGGCTACGACCTTTATGAAATCACCCCCGACGGCACCCAGAATCTGGTTCACCAGACCGACGATGCCGATCCTGAAAAACTGGTGTTCGGTGTGACACCCGGAGTGATCGTGCCGCTTGAAAAAGCTATCGAGGGTCTTGTGGCCGGCGATAAATTCGATATCACCGTCAAAGCTGCTGATGCTTTCGGCCCTGTCGATCCCGATCAGGTGGCCGAACTCGAGAAAGAGATTTTTGAAGTCGACGGAAAGTTCGATTCCGAAATGGTGAAACCCGGAGCTGTGGTGCCGATGATGACATCGACCGGATACCGCGTTATGGGCAAGGTTGAAGCCGTGACCGACACTCATGTGAAAATGGACTTTAACCATCCTCTTGCAGGCAAGGACGTGCGGTTCAACGGCCGTATCATCGCCGTGCGCGAGGCTACTCCCGAAGAACTTTCACCCGCCCAGGGATGTGGCTGCGGCTGCGGCAGCTGTGATGACGGCTGCGATTGCGGCGACGGCGGCCAGTGTGGCTGCGGCGACTCCGAGTGTGGCTGTGGTGGACATTGACAAGACCCTCCCCGCCGAATTTGTCCGGCGTGTGCTCGGACAGGCGGACATGATACCCGATCCGCAAGGATTGCTTGATGCTTTGGCGTCCGGCAATCCTTGCGTCGCTATACGCCATAACCGGGCCAAAGGCGCGGCTCCCGGTCCGGAAGCCGACACGGTGCCGTGGTGTCCGTCGGGAGAATATCTTGCCGAAAGGCCGCAGTTCACATTTGATCCGGCGTTTCATCAGGGCCGATATTATGTGCAGGATCCGTCGTCTATGTGCATATCGGCTGTGATTGAGTCACTTGGACTTGACTCTCCGGTGGCCTATCTGGATGCTTGTGCGGCTCCCGGCGGTAAGACTACCGCGGCTATCGGCGCTTTGCCTGAGGGCAGTTTTGTAGTGGCCAATGAATATGATCCGTCGCGTGCGGCTGTGTTGGTGGAAAATCTGACAAAATGGGGCGCTGCGGATGTGGCCGTGACTGTGGGCGACACCGCTCGTCTGGCCCGCTACGGATGCGATTCGTTTGATGTGGTGTCTGCCGACGTGCCGTGCTCGGGTGAGGGTAT
>BLLX01000241.1 GCA_011959405.1 Muribaculaceae bacterium | reverse complement strand
AGGACAGAAAGCCGCACAGGAATATCGTGAGCAGAAAGCCAAAGAGCGTGAGGAAAGACTCGCTGCAGAAAAGAACAGGCGCCGTTCGACGAAGACTGCCGAAGAAATCGCAGAAGAAGAGGAAGCCGAGCGTATAGCAGCCGAGGAAGCTGCCGCTGAAGAGCGCGCTGCTGCCGCAAAGGCCGCTGCCGGCAATGCCGCAACGAAGAAATAACGACTGAATATAGAAGAGGAAAAGCAATAATTTGGAATGATGTCGATACAACAGAATAGACTAAAGATGAATTTGCACACACACTTCGTGTCTCCTGATAGATTTGCAAAAGCCGTTGTAATGTCGTTGCTTGTTGCCTTGTCTTGCGGACATGCCAAGGCTGATTCGGGCAAGAGAGCCGAATATAAAAATACAATAGAAAAAAGGCTCACAAAAGAAATGAAAATCCGGCGTGACAGCATTCCTGGACTGATCGGTTATTCTGATCCTGATTCTATATGGGACAATATCAGCCGTATATGGGTAGTGGATCAGGAAGAGGATGTCGATAGAAAATTTAATTTTCGGGCCACTCAATACGCGTTTCAGAAACCATTGTCAAGTCCGGGTATTTATCCGGGAAAACGTCTGTTCGACAGGATGTTCATGTCTTTCGGCGCTGGAGCATCATGGCTTCAGTCATCACCTACATCATTTAGGGTACAGGGCACCGGATATCGTGCTGAGATGAAACTTGGTGACTGGATTACGCCTTTTCACGGATGGCGTCTGGGGCTTGCGGCAGGTATTCATAAGACAGCCAACCGAAATGATCCGTATTATGTCGGTGGGTCATTGGATTACCTGATGAATCTTACAGCAATGGTCAATAATGGACGTCAAAATCTTCCTGTTGAGTTTGTTGCATCAGCCGGTCTGGAATATCAGCGTTCGTCGTGTGGCAATGTTTTGGGCGCGCGGCTCGGCATGCAGGTGAGATATAATTTTGCACCGTCAATGTATATATATGTAGAACCGCGGGTCGGTTTGTATACAGGTGGCGGTATGACCGGAGATGTCAACTGGACACATTGCAATGTCGAGGCGTCGATGATGGCCGGACTTGGGTTCCGCTTGTTGCGCGGAGCGGAGCGTATGGCAGGATCCCGCACATTTGAGTTCCGCCGCTTTGATG
>BLLX01000240.1 GCA_011959405.1 Muribaculaceae bacterium | reverse complement strand
GGTGAGGATATAATCGACCATCTTTCCAAAGACTGGAAACTCCTGTCTTCCTCCGGCGACATAAGGATATATGAAGGCCGCAAGGCTATGGCTGACGACATCGCCCGACCGTCGCGACAACGTAAGCCTATAAAAGACCCGGTATGTCATATATCACTCGACTTTCATCCAGACGATGCTCCGAAGATGACAGGCGAACTTATGACCGAGGTGGCGCAGGAATATATGAGGCAGATGGGGCTGACCAATACCCCGTACATAGTGGTACGACATTTTGACAAGGCGCATCCGCACTGTCATATCGTTTTCAGCAGGGTTGACTATGACGGAAAGATTCTGACGCAGACCACCAACTTCAAGAAGAATGAGCGCGTCTGCAAGGCTCTCAATCTGAAACACCGTCTCACGCAGGGCAAGAGCAAACTTAATACAGATGTTTCAAAACTGCGGGGAAAAGATAAAATCCGTTACCCGCTTGTCCACAATATAGCCGGAGTGTACATCCGTCCGGAGATTCAGGACTGGAACTCGTTTCTCATTGCTCTTAAGCGGCAGGGTATAACAGTCAAGGAAAAGACCGGCCAATCAGGGAAAACGAATCTGTATTACTGCACTGGCAGACATGAATTCTGGTACAAGAAACTCGATCCCTTTTTCAGCCGCGAGAATCTTGAATTGAAATTCAAGGCTCGGAGAGAGAAACTGCAGGAGGCAACGCCCAGACCCAAAGGGGGACAGCAACCAGTCCAGGAACCGGCGCCGAAGCATGTGCCTCAAACGTCCGAGGCTACAGGTCCATCTGTTGTACCAAAGCCAAAGGAGCAACCGAAACCGATTGTCATACCGCCATTGCCGGATGGGTATATGGGAGCGCGGATTGCGCCTCACGAACTCGCCCGCTACCAAAAAGGCGATGCCGTTTGTGCCTACATATGCAAGCCCGATGAAATTGTCGGCAAACATTACTGGATCTGGTATGATTTCAAGACAGCCCAGCCTCGATGTGAGCCTACGCCGCCACCCGCAGACCGTTATATCCCTGAGGCTTTCAAACAGCAGATGACAACTCCACGTGCAGCCTCCGTCAATATCTCTCAAGGTGCCGGGATACGGTTCTCATCGCCTTCTCTCGGTGGAAACATTCCTGAAGAACAAGGTTTCGCTCACGACAGAGGAAT
>BLLX01000239.1 GCA_011959405.1 Muribaculaceae bacterium | reverse complement strand
GCCATTTCGAATCCTCAAGAGGCATGGCCGACGTATCGTAGCGCATGTCCACGTTGAGATTGGCCGTAAGGAACTTGTTGATGGTAAACATAAACGAGTTCTGCCAGTCGGCCTGAAAATATTAGTAGTTGGTAAAACCGAACATACGTGAACGCCACCTCACATTATAGCATATCTCCCAGTTCCATGTAAGTTCCACGCTCGAACCGTATGAACTGAGCGACTTGGTGCCCTCTTTCAGTCCATGCTGAGTCTCGCTCACCTCCTTGTTGATCACAGTCTTCAGATTATAAGACAGGGGCGATATGGTGGCATTGAACTCAAACTTGTCCTTGAGCGCCTTGGTGCTGAACGTCATACCGACACCGATGTTCAGTTCTCCGGGTGAGAGAAATGATGCCGTCATCGTTTCCGAATTTGACTTGTAGCTGTTGAACACCGGAGTCTTGAACAATCCGGTAATGGTGTAATACCATTTCTTGCTGGCACGGTAACCGAACTTCGAATTTATCTGCAGCCTGTTTTCCGTGATGCTGTATGCCCTGTACTGGTCGTCTGGCGAGCTGGCCAGAGCCGTACGCCACTGGAAGCTGTTTTCAAACAACAGATTCGGATGAAACTGAGTGTTCAGATTCGTGTTATAAAGAAAATCGGCTATAAGATTCAGCGAACTGTTGCCGCCCTGATACCAGTTGGGCGATATATAAGCCTGCGAAAACTGCAGATTCACCCCGAGCTTGTTCTGCCAGTGCTGCTTTGTGATCTCCACAGCCTTCACTCCGGCATTGCCGGTAGTAGCCACTATTTCGGCAGACACCACAGCCATCGACGGATCGTGCACCACCACTTTTTCCTGCTTGGGAGGTTCGGGAAGATCTTTAAGATTATACGGCACATCGTCGGGATGACTTATGGCGTGACGCTGGCGCAGCTGCTTGGCAAATCTGTTCATTTTTCGTTCGCGCTCCAGCCATTTCATGGCCTGATGCCCGTTGGTCGGCTTGAAAGAAGCAACAGAAGCGGTGTCCAGTATCTCATACGGAGTATAGACAGGTGTGACAAAAAGAATCTGTGGCAACTCCACAGCGTCGTAGGCACACGCCGCACTGTCAACGGCGGTTATGGAAATGGAATCCTGTGCCGACACAGCCGACGTATCGGCCGGAAGTGTGTCAACGATAAT
>BLLX01000238.1 GCA_011959405.1 Muribaculaceae bacterium | reverse complement strand
GATCGCAGGTTCAACTGGCAAGTGCAAAATTAGCGATTTGTTTGAAGAACTCGGTTTTCGGGTTTGAAAAACCGAGTTTTTTCCGTGGTCTGAGGTTTAGTTTCTTTGCGACATTCTTGATGTATAGGTCAGTGAAATCATTGAAATTTGACTTTTTGGGGATGTATTGACGGATGAGTTTGTTGATGTTTTCGACCGCTCCTTTCTGCCATGAGCAGTAGCTGTCGGCAAAGTAAACAGTCACATCATCAAGACCTTTGATGCGTAATCCGGCGGTTATGTCGAGGTGTGCCGCGAACTCGCTGCCGTTGTCAGTAGTGATGGTTTTAAGATATTTACGGTATGCGTACAGCATTCTCACGACAGTCTTTGACAATGGCTTGGCTCTTTTTCCGTAAGGTAGTTTCTCCATCATCACAAAGCCAGTCATGCGTTCAAGCAGCACTAGAATCGCGTGCCCGTAGGCATCAACAATAAGATCCATCTCAAAATCGCCAAAGCGTTTGCCGTCGGCCTCGGCCGGTCTGTCGTGTATGCTTGTGCGGTTTGGTATGTTGGTGGCTTTAGTGGGTTTGCGTTCGCCTTTTGGTCGTCGTCGGAAGTCGGGATGTCTGCGGTGACGGCGCAGTTCTCCGCTTTCATCAGCGTTTATAATGTTGTAAATGGTCTGTATGGATACGGAAACACCTTCCTTGGCCAACACGCCACGAATTTGTTCTGGTGACCATTGGTGGTCAATAATCATCTGTTTTATACGCCACACCAACACGCTGTCGAGCTTCTTGTTGGATGTGGTGCGCTTTCTGCGTTCAAGGGCTTTGGCATGAGCCTTTTCCCACAGATAGTGGCCTTTGGTTGTGGAATTGCGCTTCAGTTCACGACAAAGCGTTGACTGACTGCACCCTACTATGAGGGCAATTTCTTCTCTCGAAGTTTTTCTTTGCAGTAAGGCGAAAATTTGCGACCTTTGCTGCGAGGTTAATTGTCTGTACATAAGCAATACAAAATTAGTTAATCTCAGGGAGACTTCGGTCTCCCTTTTTATTTTGTATTGCCAGTATGTTCTGCTGCTGTCCGCTCTTGGGGGCGGTTTAGGCCGCCCCCGCCGCTTGGGCATCCCCTCGCCAGAAGGAGAGAGGAGAATGACTAATGCCCATCTCAAAGTTTTGCACTTCGATTTGGAATCTTCA
>BLLX01000237.1 GCA_011959405.1 Muribaculaceae bacterium | reverse complement strand
GACGTGTACTCATCTCTCAATCAAAAAAAATAAATGCTCTTTTATTACCAATTCTTGCCGCGTGAAGGACCGGCCGGGGCACCCTGACCGTTCTGCTGGCGGGCCGCACGGGCTCTGGCGGCTGCATCCTTCTTTTCAACCGCATCCAGAATCTGCTGCGAGTTAGATGCGCTCTGACGCTTCGGCTCTTCCTGCCTGTCCTGTTGTTGCTGCTGATTCTGTTGCTGTTGTTGCTGGTCTTTATTCTGATCCTGCTGGTCCTGTTGCTGCTGGTTCTGGTCCTGCTGATCTTGCTGATCCTCTTTCTGTTGGTCCTGCTGCTGATTCTGCTGGTCCTGAATCATTTTCTGCACATAGCGGAAGTTCTCCCGCGCGGTTTCGCTCGAAGGATTCAGACGCAGAGCCTGTTTGTAAAAATTCAGAGCGTTCTGCAGATCCTGCCGCGTGAAAGCGACGTTGCCAAGATTATAGGCCGAGAGTTCGGCCACCTGCGGATTGTCCGAGTCATTGACAAGACGCTGCAGTGTCTCGACGGCGTTGGCCATCAGCTCCGAATTGGCTTCGGCATTGTCAGCCCCCAGATGAAGGCGCGTCAACGCTTCATTATACTGCGCTATCTCAGACTCAGGATTCACATCAAGCGCACGCCGATACAGAATCTCGGCTTCACGATAATGGTTCTGCCTGAACTGCTCGTTGCCTTCACGGATAAAACGGCGCTCGGCACGCATAGAGTTATCCTCCAGGGGAGCCGACGCCGGCAATGCCGCCGACGCAACAGCCGGAACAAACATCAGAGCGGCCACGGCTGCACCTCCACGGCTGAAGAAATTATATTTACGCAGGAATCCGATTTTGCGGTTAGAGAAAATACAATCAAACACGATAAGGATCAGGGCAATCAGAGCAAACAGAGGAAATTGTTCATTGGCAGCCGTATAAGTCATTGTGCCAAGATCTGATTTTTTTATTTCATCAAGACGTTTCACAAGGTCGTTAAGCGCGGAAGGAGACGCTCCGTTTATGTAGATGCCACCTCCGGCGCGTGCAATTTCCTGAGCTATGGTCTCATCAAGATATGTGGTCACCACACGTCCCTCTTCATCTTTAAGCCAATTGCTGTAAGTTTTGTCAAGAGGTATCTGTGCGCCTTTACCCGAGCCGAGACCTATGACATCGACCTCCATGCCGTC
>BLLX01000236.1 GCA_011959405.1 Muribaculaceae bacterium | reverse complement strand
ATGCTTCCGCGTGCGGTAGAGGAAGTGGAGCGCAGCGGCGTAAGCTATATCGATGAAGAGGGCGACCTGGTGACCACCCTGCTCGACGGCCGCAACTGTGCCTTCACATGCTACGGACCCGGAGGAGTGTGCCTGTGCGCCCTGGAGGGCGCCTACAGACGCGGCGAAACCGGATGGCGCAAGCCGTCGTCGTGCGCGCTGTATCCAGTGCGTCTCACGGAGTATCCCTCGTTCATCGCCGTCAACTATCACCGCTGGGACATCTGCAAAAGTGCAAGAGCCAAAGGACGGCGCGAAGGCATACGCCTGTATGAGTTTCTCAAAGAGCCGCTGACGGAACGGTTCGGCAAAGACTGGTACGATGAGCTTGCCCTCGCATGTTCCGAATATCTGAAATCGCAGGATAGCGAAAAATAGCTTTTGCTCAATTAAACAGAATTCAGTACCTTTGCCGTAAACAAATCCGCAAATATCAACAAACTCTTACAATGGTCGATTTTTTCAGGCGTCATCCGGTTCTTTTCAATCTATTGCTCATGGCCATCACATCAGTCATATTGCTGATGCTGGCCATGTGGGGGCTGAATATATGGACCGGACACGGCAAAGTTCAGGTAGTCCCTGATGTGTCGGGAATGTCGCTCAAAGAAGCCATGGTGACACTACAGCGGTGCAACCTGCATGCAGAAGTGATCGATTCCGTCCACAACGATCAGGCATCACGCGGGTCTGTGGTCGATCAGGTCCCCCCAGCCGGCGACAAAGTGAAACCCGGTCGCGACATTTACCTGACCATCAATGCTTTTACAAAAAAACAACTGACCATACCCGATCTGACAGGATCATCGGCCCGACAAGCCATGTCGGTGTTGAGGTCGCTCGGATTCAACGACGTGACCAGCGAGATTGTCCCGTCGGACTATAAAGACCTTGTGCTCGGAGTAAAAAGCATGGGAGTGTCGCTCCGCGCAGGCACACAGGTGCCGGCCGACGCCAGACTGACAGTGGAAGTGGGTTCCGGAATCTCCGGAGGATTCGAAGAATCCGACACGCTGTCGGCGCTCGACAATACAGAATGGGAACAAACCGAATTTTTCGAATAAATCCCATGATGGATACAGAAGAAACCGCAGAGGACGAAATACTCCCCTCTCCCGTAGCCACGGACGACAACGGCACGGAACTATACGAGCATTTCAGGTT
>BLLX01000235.1 GCA_011959405.1 Muribaculaceae bacterium | reverse complement strand
GTTGTAGGATACAATCTGCACACCATCGCTACCGTCAGCTGCTTTCACAAAATAGCAGTATGCGTCGGCCGACAATTTGCCGTGAGTCACTCCGACCCTATCCTGGTCGAACAAAAGAACGTCATCATTGTCGGCAGCGTTACGGATCACGTAGAGCTGGCGTTCAGTGTCGGTGGACAGTTCAGGCATACCTTCTTCATGGGGAATAACGGCTACAGTTTCAAATGTCCATATACTTCCGTCGTCGGTATAAGCATATCCTGTCAGATTGCCGCCGCTGGTGTTTACATTAAGTGACGCACCCTGATAGTCGGATTTAATAATGCGTATGTAGTTGCCGTAGGGATAGAGCAGATAGGTACCGGCCGATTCAACATCGGTCGTGGTGGTGAGATCCTTATTGTTGACAACCTCGCCGATGTAGACGCCATGCTGGTTGCGGATACGGAAGAAGACCTCATTGCCGGCACCTTCGACGGGTTCCAGAGTCCAGAAACCGTCATATCCCGGAGCAGAAACGGTGTTGACCACGGTAGCGCCGTCGGCGGTCTCGACTGCAGAGAGATACCATCCGAGTTCAGACGCATTGGCATGTCCGCGACGACGCATATTGGAAATCTTGACAGTGGAGCCCCGGGCTTCTTTGTTCATTTGGGTCCACATATCATTGATGGTATTGTTACCTTGTGTCACCACAGCTTCTGTGGCTTCCGCAGCGCTGGCATAGTCTTCGTATTCAATTTTGGTGATCACAGCTACAGCATCGTCAATCAGTTTGTGACACCACGGCATATATGACTTATAGGCAGTAAGCACATTGACCACATTGGTCTTTTTGTTGATGAATTCTTCCATTTCAGCGTCTTCGGCCGACTGGAAAGTCCAGGTAAAGAGGTCAAGATTGTTCATATTGAACGTAGGCGCACCACTCTGGACCCGTTTCCAAGTGGGATCATACATCACAGTGTTCGGATTGGTGTGGTCAAGCACCGCCAGATTGTGATAACGGTATGTCATGCTCCAGCCGTTAGGCTCGTTCCCGGCAAGCATGAAGCAGAAAAAATGTGCGGGAGAGGTGGATGTGGCGCTGGCATTCATATTTCCGTTGCTTGTGTTGCCAATTACCACAAGGTTGTCTTTCTTGTTTTTGAGATGGAAAGTGCCTTTGCGCGCACCGTCATCGACAAGATACCAATAGGAATAGTCATC
>BLLX01000234.1 GCA_011959405.1 Muribaculaceae bacterium | reverse complement strand
CCTTTGCGGCGCTGAAAAGCAAAATCATATATTTATTAACCACCTAAAATTTCCAAAGAATGCATCTTAATTCTGACGAAAAAGTTGAAATCTTTGAGAAATACGGTAAGGGTAAGACTGATACTGGCTCGCCTGAAGCCCAGATAGCATTATTCTCGGTCCGTATTGCTCATTTGACTGAGCACCTCAAGTCAAATCACAAAGATTATGCCACGGCCCGCGCCCTGAAGATGCTGGTAGGTAAACGCCGTCGTTTGCTCGATTATCTGATCCGCAAAGACATCAACCGTTACCGCGCCATCATCGCTCAAAAAGAGCTCGGTATCCGTAAGTAAAAGGAATCACGGGAGACGCCCAAAGTGTCTCCCGCCTTGTTTTTCCACGGTTTTTTCTTCAGCAATGAGGAATTTCCGTGGATTTTTTGTAATTTTGCATTTAGTGAAGATTTATACAAAAACAGCAAAATCATGCTACTTTCAATGACCGGATTCGGGAAAGCATCCGTGCAGCTTCCCGACAAAAAAATAACGGCTGAAATCAAGTCGTTAAACAGCAAGCAATTCGATATGCAGACCCGCATTCCCTCCTTTTTCAGAGAACTGGAGCAGGACCTGAGGACACGGCTCGCGTCCAAACTGGAAAGAGGAAAAGTGGATCTGATCCTCACTGTCGAGATGCTTGACGGCGCCGCTCCAGTGACGTTGAATATCCCGGTGTTGAAAGCATATAAGCAACAGATCGAGCATCTTGGCGCCGAGCTGGGCATTGACCCTCCGGCCGACTGGTATGCCACTCTGCTGCGCCTGCCGGAAGCAATGCGTTCGGACTCACAGCCGGAACTGACTGAGGAAGATACCGCAGCAGCAATAA
The DNA here is from genome assembly GCA_011959405.1 of Muribaculaceae bacterium. Lineage (GTDB taxonomy): Bacteria > Bacteroidota > Bacteroidia > Bacteroidales > Muribaculaceae > UBA3263. The sequence goes on along the minus strand of BLLX01000234.1, from coordinate 343 downwards.
GCGCAGTGGAATCTGCATCGGACCATCTGATGGACTTCCGGCGCAAGGAAGGCGAAAAACTGGAAGTCTTTTTCACCGCCAGAATTCAGGCCATATCCGACATGCTCGAACTCGTGCCGAAATGGGAACATGAACGTGTGACAAAAATACGTAGCCGTCTTGAAGACTCGCTCGGCAAGATAGCTCAAGTGGAATATGACCGCGGACGCCTTGAACAGGAACTGATCTACTACATCGAAAAACTTGATGTCAATGAAGAAAAACAGCGCCTGGCACAGCATCTGTCATATTTTATCGAGACGCTCAGACATCCCGCTCCCGGACAGGGCAAGAAACTCGGCTT
>BLLX01000233.1 GCA_011959405.1 Muribaculaceae bacterium | reverse complement strand
GTATTCAAGGCTGAAGGCGGCGGAGAACAGTTCTGGAGCGCATCAGACATGAAGATCATAAAAGAAGAAGGCTCCGTTCTCACCTATGAGTTGAACCATCAGATGCAGAACCCCGGAGTGTTCCGCTTCGCTTACCGCATATATCCCAAAAACGCAGCCCTGCCCCACCGTCAGGACTTCGCCTGGGTACGCTGGATCTAATTATAAAACAATCTATATATCAGAGAGTGCTGCCCCCGCATGGGGTGTGGCACTCTCTTCATTAAACGACAATATGACATACATGGAACTACCACAGGACCCGATGATGCTTTTAAGCGTCATAAACATGAAACTGCGCGACAATTATTCCTCCCTCTCCCAACTGTGTGACGACATGGACATAGAAGAAGCCGGCCTGAAAGCACGTTTGGCTTCGGCCGGCTTCGAATATTCACCGGAAAACAACCGGTTCTGGTAGTAAAGAAATCAGTTATTGCACTGCGCGTCGATCACCGCAATTGCTGTAAGATTAACGATATCGCGCACAGGAGTGTCCACGTTAACAAAATGCACAGGCTTGTTCAGGCCGATCTGCACCGGGCCTATGGCATCGGCCACACCCATTTCCAACAGCAGACGATAGGCCGAATTGGCAGCCGTAAGATCCGGGAATACCAGAGTATTCACCTCGCGTCCTGCAAGTCGAGAGAAGGGATACGACGAATCGCGAAGTTCACGGTTCAGAGCGTACTGAATCTGCATCTCGCCATCGACGGTCATATCCGGGAAATCATTATGAAGACGCTCTACTACCCGGCTTATCATCTTTCCTTCCGGTTCATGACTTGAACCGAAATTGCTGAAGCTGATCATAGCCATGACAGGATCATGTGCGAAATATTCCACAGAATGTCGGGTCAGACGTGCTATGTCGTATAGACGCTCATCTGTCATCTGCGAGTTTATAGCTGTGTCGGCAAGGAAATATGTGCCGCGTTTGGTGTTCAATATGTGCATGGTGGCAAACGTGCTGTATGGCTCGCGTATGCCGATCACCTCTTTGGCTATCTCACGGTTCGGTATGCCGGACGAGTACGTGCCTGAAATAAAGGCATCGGCATCACCGCTTTCCACCATCATCATGCCGAAGTAATTGCGGTCGAACATCTTTTCAAGCGCCACCGCCTTGGTAATGCCGACCCTGCACCTTTTTGATGCCAACATATCGGCATAGCGC
>BLLX01000232.1 GCA_011959405.1 Muribaculaceae bacterium | reverse complement strand
TCGATCCCGGCCGGCATGTCGCCCGCGGCAATCGCTCTCGACGAAGCCGTGGAGCTGATCAGGGCCAAGCGCGAGGCTGAAAAGAACAAAACCCTCAAAACCTTCGCCGAGGATACCGACCTGCAGATACTCAACGGACGCTACGGACCTTACATAGTCTATAAAAAAGAGAACTACAAAATACCCAAAACCGTGGAATCGCCAGCAGAACTGACCGCAGAGCAATGCCACGAAATAATAGCCGCACAGGCATCCAAGCCCAAAAAGACTGCCACACGCAAAACAGCAGCCCGCAAAAAGCAATAAATGATGAAAGCCAAGACCACCGCGACCAATACAAAAGTATCAGCGTTCAAACCCGATGTGATCAGGGATTTTACCGTGGCCGAAGACGATCCGCGCGAACTCATGCAGTTTCTCGCCGCCAAACTTCCCGACATCAAGCGCACCGGGCTGAAACAGATGCTTGCACACCGTCAGGTCAAGGCCGGGCAGAGCGTGGTGAGCCAGTTCAACCTGCCGCTCGAACCGGGCGACACCGTAAGCGTGAACCTCACGCGTGAATTTCAGGAATTCCAGCACAGGCGCCTGCGCCTGGTCTATGAAGACGAACATATCATCGTGGTCCACAAGGGCTACGGACTGCTGTCGATGGCCGGCGACGGTCCACAGCAGCAGATCACGGCCTATTCGATACTGCGCGAATATCTGAAAAAGAAAAATCCCGCCAACAAGATATTCATAGTCCACCGTCTGGACCGCGACACCTCCGGCCTGATGCTGTTTGCCAAGACCGCCGAAGCCAAGGAAGCCCTGCAATATAACTGGAACAATATGGTTCTGGAGCGGAAATACGTATGTGTGGTCGAGGGCACTCCCGATCCGGCTGAAGGCACGGTAAGATCCTATCTGCTTGAAAACTCGCGTCATGAGGTATACTCGACCGACAATCCCGACTCCGGCGGGCAGCTTGCCGTGACACGCTACCGCACCCTCGGCACCAACCGCGGGCTGAGTCTGGTGGAATGTCAGCTCGACACCGGACGTAAAAACCAGATAAGGGTGCACATGAAGCAACTCTCCACTCCCATAAGCGGCGACCGCCGCTACGGCGGCCATCCTTCAGCCATACACCGCATGGCGCTGCACGCCCTGACATTGCGTTTTGTCCATCCCGTGACCCGTAAGGACATACACTTCACCTCCGCCCTGCCGTCAT
>BLLX01000231.1 GCA_011959405.1 Muribaculaceae bacterium | reverse complement strand
AGAAGCCTACGATGGTCCTTCGCTGATCATCGCATACGCTCCCTGTATCAACCACGGACTGAAAGCAGGCATGGGCAAGAGCCAGCAGGAAGAAGCCAAAGCTGTGGAATGCGGCTACTGGCACCTGTGGCGCTACAACCCCGCGCTGGAAGCTGAAGGCAAGAATCCGTTCACGCTCGACAGCAAGGAACCCCAGTGGGACAAGTTCGACGAGTTCCTCAAAGGCGAAGTGCGCTTCGCATCTGTCCTGAAGTCGTTCCCCGACCAGGCCGCCGAACTGTTTGAAGCCGCCAAGGCTAACGCACAGTGGCGTTACAACAACTACCGCCGTCTCGCCCGTCAGCAATGGGGCGTTGATCCCGACGCGGCATCTGCCGAATAAAACGTATCTTCTACAAGCATACTGAAAACCAAGCGCGGCGCTCATGTCACTCAGACATGGGCGCCGCCTGCTTTTTCTTAAAAGTTCCGGCAACAGCAGATCAAAGGCATGCCTTCCGCACACCCGACACCGTACGCTATATTGACCGGAACACCGGAGACCAGCGTCTCGTCCATGCCCGACACCGGACCATAAATAAACGCCGGAATATCATAACGCGGCTCATAGGTCTCATTCTGTGCAAAGACAGAAAAAGCGGAAGACGCCATGCCGACAACGACCGCCATAGATAGAGCAGAGATTTTTTTCATATTCAAATATGATACAGTTAAACAGGTATATGTGTGTTATTCTTCAAAACGGCATGATGCCCTCCATTGTTCGCATATTAGCCCATAAAACTGACCAAAAGCGCGCTACCTGCCGTAAATGACAAAAATATTGCGTATATTTGCAGTTTGGAAATAAACTGCAATATCACATGAGCGAACATAAAACCCCTAAGATAAAAGTGGGAATCACCCACGGCGACCTCAACGGCATCGGATATGAGGTGATCATAAAAGCACTGGAGGATCCGATGATGACAGACCTGTGCACACCGGTTCTGTACGGATCCGGAAAAATCGCCGGATACTATCGCAGAGGGATGAATCTGCCACAGACGCCCATCAACACAGTAGAAAAGGCAGCCGAAGCCAAAGACGGTGTCGTGAACCTCATAAACGTGGTGGCCGAAGATACGAGAATAGAGCCAGGCACCTCCACGGAAACCGCCGGGCAGGGAGCATTCGCCGCTCTGGAACACGCCGTCAGCGACCTGCAGAACGGACAGATCGACGTAC
>BLLX01000230.1 GCA_011959405.1 Muribaculaceae bacterium | reverse complement strand
ATGCTGTATGCCGTAGGCAATACAGACCTCAATTCCTCGCGTCTGGTGGCGGTGGTAGGAACCCGTCATGCCACTCCTTACGGCATTGATTTCACCAACAGGCTTGTGGAGGAACTGGCGGAGTGTACGGACGGGGTGGTGATTGTGAGCGGTCTGGCCTACGGTATCGACGTGGCCGCACACAGGGCGGCCGTTCGGTGCGGACTGCCTACGGTGGGAGTGCTTGCGCACGGCCTTAACACCATCTATCCCGCCGACCATAGGGCCACTGCGGCCGATATGGTCAGAAAGGGCGGTATGCTGCTTACGGAGTATATCACTTCCGAACCGGTGCACAAGGGTAATTTTGTGGCGCGAAACCGCATTGTGGCCGGCATGGCCGACTGTCTGGTGGTGGTCGAGTCGGCCGATAAGGGCGGCGCGCTGATAACCGCCAATCTTGCTGCGGCTTATTGCCGCGATGTATTTGCCGTGCCCGGAAGGGTCACCGACCGCTATTCGGCCGGATGCAATCGGCTTATATCGGCCAATGCGGCCACTCTGGTGCGGTCGGGGGCCGATCTGTGTGATGCGATGGGCTGGCCGCTGAAGGTCGCGGAAGTGGCGGAGACTTCTCCGGAATTGCCTATTGTGATGAACTCTCAGGAAGAACTCATTGTTAAATTCTTGGATGCCAACGAAGATGCAGGCATAAGCCAGATTGTGGCCGGGACGGGGCTTGCCGTCGGGCCGCTTATGAGCACGCTGATAGATCTGGAGTTCCGGGGGCTGGTCCTGTCGCTTCCGGGCTCGCGTTATAGAAAAATCAAATAACCTCCAAATATTTATAATTATGTCAAGAATAATTCCACCGTCGGAACTGATAATAAATCCTGACGGATCCGTATTTCACCTTCATCTGCTTCCCGAACAGCTTACAGACCGCATCATTCTGGTCGGTGATCCCGGTCGGGTCGATATGGTGGCTTCGTTTTTCGACACCCGCGATTTTGAAGTATCTTCGCGTGAGTTCCACACCATCGGCGGCACATACAAAGGAAAGCCCATCATGTGTCTGAGCCACGGTATCGGGCCGGATAACATCGACATTGTGGTGACCGAGCTTGATGCGTTGGCCAATGTGGATTTTGCCACGCGTGAGGTCCGTGAAAATCCCCGTTCGCTTACCATGGTGCGTATAGGCACCAGTGGCGCCTTGCAGCCGGAGCTTTCTCTGGGCACTCCCGTAAT
>BLLX01000229.1 GCA_011959405.1 Muribaculaceae bacterium | reverse complement strand
AATGGACACAATGGGCCTTCCAGAAAATGTTCGGCAGCTACTACGACACGGCCGCAGGCAAAGCGATGCCGATAGAAAACCTCACCGAAGCATTCGCCAAACACGGCACCGAAGGAATCCACGCCGCATGCGGCAAAGAAATGGAATTCACCGCCGAGCATTGGAACTCCATGACCGAAAAGGAAAAGAGCGACACGCTCATGAACTACCGCATAGCCTATCTGGGCCACACCATGGTCAATTGGTGTCCGAAGCTCGGCACCGTGCTCGCCAACGATGAAGTGAGCGAAGGTCTGAGCATACGCGGCGGATATCCCGTGGAACAGAAGCTGATGTACCAGTGGTGTCTGCGCGTCAGCGCCTATGCAGGCCGCCTTCTCGACGGGCTCGACAGCCTTGACTGGACAGACAGTCTCAAAGAAACCCAGCGCAACTGGATCGGACGGTCGGAAGGAGCCGAAATGCGCTTCAAAGTCGACGGAAGCCCGCTGGAACTGGAAATATTCACCACCCGCGCAGACACGGTTTTCGGTGTCACCTTCATGGTTCTCGCCCCAGAAAGCGCCTACGTTGACCAGGTCACCGCGCCCGAGTGCCGAGAAGCAGTGGCAAACTATCTGGCAGAAGTCAGACACAAGACCGAACGCGAACGCATGATCGACAAGAAAGTCACAGGTGTGTTCACCGGATCATATGCCATCAATCCCCTGTCGGGCAAGCGAATACCCATCTGGGTGAGCGACTACGTGCTCGCAGGCTACGGCACAGGCGCCATCATGGCCGTGCCCGCCCACGACAGCCGCGACTATGCCTTCGCACGCCATTTCGACCTGCCGGTCATTCCTCTGATAGAGGGCGCCGACGTGAGCAAGGAGAGTTTCGACGCCAAGAGCGGAAAAATGATCAATTCCTGCTCCGCCGAGCTGGATCTCAACGGCATGGAGGTGAAAGACGCCATTGCCGCCACAAAAAAATACATCACCGAAAAAGGAATCGGCAAAGTCAAGATCAACTACAGGCTCCGCGACGCCATTTTCAGCCGCCAGCGATACTGGGGCGAACCGTTCCCCGTCTACTACCGCGACGGAATCCCCTGTATGCTACCGCAGGAATCGCTGCCGCTGCAACTGCCGGAAATCGACCAGTATCTCCCCACCGAAAAAGGCGAGCCGCCATTGGGCCGCGCTAAAAACTGGACCACACCCGAAGGCTATCCGCTTGAACTCAACAC
>BLLX01000228.1 GCA_011959405.1 Muribaculaceae bacterium | reverse complement strand
GAGTATATTCGACAGATGTATCCAATGCCTTGATGTCCATTGCATAGCCTGTCAGAGTCGCCGTTCCGCTCTCCGAGTCAATCGTGAGACTCAGATCTAAATTTACTCCCGCAGGAGTTTCTCCCCCGCCCCACATGGACACTTGTGTCAACGGGAATGAACCGTGATAGGCCGAAGCCAGTTTCACCGCTCCGGGAGCTTTCATCACAGCCGAGCGTGTCAGAGAAGAACAGGAGCTGTTACGGGAGACTTTCCCGATTTCAGTCCGCGGCAGAGACGGCAGAAGCTCTGCTTTGACCGATACGGCCTTCGACGGGTCGAGGACACCCGACGATGTGCGGACAAGCCCGCCGTCGGCCATAGCCGGAGCGACCGATGCCAGCCCCATCATGGAAGTCAGTAGATAAGGTAAAATCTTTCTCATAAATAAAAGTACCGTTGCAACATACATTGTATGTCGAACCCTATTTCACAGGCCCTGGATGAAACGGTGTCCGACAAAGTGTATGCCTGATGTGACATAAATTTCAAATAATAGGCTTTGACGTTAAAACATGGGGGCCTTATTAAGTACTATTCCGTCTTCCGAGCGGTGGTTCATAACGCAAATGTAAGTAATTTTTTGAATTATTCAAACAAATTGTCAAAAAATATTCAAAAAAGTTTCATTTTGCAAACAACAGCGAAAAAACGGCCTAAAACACTACTATCCGAAAAATTCTGCGTAACTTTGCACACGCTAAAGCTCACACATATTATATATAAGAGAGAACGATATGAAAGAAATTGTGGTAAGCGGCATCCGGTCTACCGGCAACCTGCACCTAGGCAACTATTACGGCGCCCTGCGCAACTTTGTGAAAATGCAGAATGACTACGACTGCCGTTTCTTCGTGGCCGACCTTCATGCGCTCACAACCCATCCAGATCCGAAAACGCTTCACTCAAATGCCAAAAACATTCTGGCCGAATATATAGCAGCCGGTCTTGATCCGGAGAAAGCCACAATTTTCGTGCAGAGCGATGTGCCGGAAATATCAGAGATGTATGTACTTCTGAACATGCACGTAGGCATCGGAGAACTCATGCGCACCGCCTCGTTCAAGGACAAGGCCCGCAAGGCTCTCGGCATCAAAAGTACTGCCGAAGGAGCGCAGGACGATGAAATCGAACATCAGATCATAGGCACCGAGAGCAACAAAAGGGTCAATGCCGGCCTGCTCACCTACCCCACC
>BLLX01000227.1 GCA_011959405.1 Muribaculaceae bacterium | reverse complement strand
CTGCAGTGGCCGGCGGCAAGGCTGTCGACTCCAAGGCTCTGGCCGACGCCGAAGTGCGCGAGATGTTTGCCGAGGTTCTTCCTGCGTTCGACCGCGAGCGCGTGCACACCTCCGACATCCGCAAGCTGCTGTCGTGGTACAATCTGCTGCTTGCGGCCGGCATCACTTCGTTCAAGGATGACGAAGTGACGGAAGGCGGCGAGACAGCTGCCGCTCCCGAAGCCTGACACATTGCATTGACAGACACAGGGCTTAGCCATGGCTTTGGAAATAGAACGCAAATTTCTGGTGGCCTCGGACGATTACCGTTCCGGGGCCACTGATTCTGTGCGCATACGGCAGGGCTACCTGTCGCGGCGACCTGAATCGACGGTGAGGGTGAGGGTGTGCGGCGAGCGCGGGTATCTGACCGTTAAAAGTAAAAACAGCGGCATGGTGCGGCAGGAATGGGAGTATGAGATTCCGGCGGCCGATGCCGAGGAGATGCTGTTGCTGTGTGACGGTGTGGTGATCGACAAGACGCGCCATATGGTCCCTGTCGGGGATCATGTGTGGGAGGTCGACGAATTTCATGCGCCGCATTCCGGCCTTACGGTGGCCGAGGTTGAGCTAAGCGGCGAGCACGACGATCCGGGCCCGCTGCCGCCATGGGTCGGCGCCGAGGTCACAGGCGATCCGCGCTATTACAATTCTATGCTTGCGGGTTCCGCAGAGTGAGCCGCACCACGTTTTCCACGTGGGCCGTGTGGGGGAACATATCGACGGGCTGCACGCTGTCTATGTCGTACTTGGCGTGGAGCAGTTCGAGGTCGCGCGCCTGTGTGGCAGGATTGCAGCTCACGTAGACTATGCGCCCTGGCTCGGCGTTGAGTATCACGTCGACCACCGACTGGTGCATGCCTGCGCGCGGCGGATCGACTATCATCACGTCCGGACGCCCGTGGGCGGCGATGAATTCATCGGTGAGAATGTCTTTCATGTCGCCGGCATGGAATTCAGTGTTGGCGATGCCGTTGATTTCCGAATTGACCTTGGCGTCGGCTATTGCTTCCTCCACATATTCTATGCCTATCACGTGCGATGCCTTCGACGCCACGAAATTGGCGATGGTGCCGGTGCCGGTATAGAGGTCATAGACCAGCTCGCCGCCTGTCAGAGCCGCCATGTCGCGTGCCACCGAATACAGGCGGTGGGCCTGCAGGGAGTTTGTCTGATAGAATGATTTAGGTCCTACGCGGAATCTGAGAC
>BLLX01000226.1 GCA_011959405.1 Muribaculaceae bacterium | reverse complement strand
ACCCAGCTGAGCAGCATCAACCGGCCCTCGTGGCCCGAATTCCGCGACAGTCAGCGTCGGCTGGCCGACAGTATGACGGGGGTCTACATGGCCGTATCGTCGGATCTCGGCGACCCCACAGACGTGCACCCACGGCGCAAGGCCCCAGTGGGACGGCGTCTCGGCAGACAAGCCCTGCACCATGTCTACGGCATGACGCACGTGACCGCTGGAGGACCCATGCCGTCCAAAGCAGAAAAATGGCCTGACGGAACCATCAGGATCATCATGACCGACGCCCGCGGCATGACCACATCCGACGGAGCGCCGGCACGCACATTCGAGATAGCCGAGACTCCGGGACTGTTTTATCCGGCCGTGGCATCAATAAGCAACGATACTATAATCTTATCGCATCCACAGATGAAAGAACCTCGATTTGCCCGCTATGGCTGGCAACCATTCACCACCGCCAATGTCATCAACTCCGACTCGCTGCTGGCATCGACCTTCAGTATTGAAGCCGTTGAAACCGAACCCGGACTGGAGCGTGGCGTATCGGCCGCATTCGGCGGCACGGTCGACGGAGTCACCGTGATAGCCGGCGGCTGCAATTTTCCATATCCCGACCCTTTGGCCGACGGCATCAGCAAAGTGTACTATAAAGGAATCTACCGCGCCACCGACGGCACGCGTATAGGCTCTCTGCCCGTGGCTACGGCCTACGGCGCTTCCGCCGCCACTCCTGCCGGTCTGGTGATGGCCGGCGGAGAAGGTCTGCGCAACGCGTGGCTCCTGACACTCGATGCTGACGGCATTGCCGTGCTGACCGATCTGCCGGAATTGCCTTTTACGCTGGACAACGCATATGCATGCGCCATAGGCAATACCGTCTACGTGGGCGGCGGCAATGCCGACGGGGTTCCGTCGCGCTCGATGCTTAGCCTTGACGTGTCCAATCCATCGGAAGGCTGGCAACGCCATGCCGATATGCCGGGCAATCCGCGTGTACAGCCCGTACTCGCGTCGTCAGGCGGAAAAATCTACGTGTTCGGAGGATTCGCCCCGCGCCACAACGGCCATGAACCCACTCTTGAATGCGGCGGCCTGTGTTATAATCCACAGACAGGATCGTGGTCGGAAATACAGGGCCCGAAACATGGCAGGACTCCCGTTACCCTGAGCGGCGGCGTGGCTGTGACTACGGCAGACGGCAAAATAATATGCACCGGAGGTGTCAATAAAGATGTGTTTATTGCTGCCATCCGCAAAC
>BLLX01000225.1 GCA_011959405.1 Muribaculaceae bacterium | reverse complement strand
GACTCAGGGTACAACATCTTATGCCGAGCAGGTGGCGCTGTTGGAGAAGTCCTATGAACTTGCGGCCAAGTATATGCCTAACCCGGACAACGGCAATGCCGGGCGTGAGGATGAGGACAAGGACAAGCCGGACAACGGCCGCAAGGCCAAGGCGGTACCTGTCGGCAGGGTGTCTGTTCCGGTGGTGTCGTCACTCGCGCAGCCTATTAGTGATTCCGTGATGATAGCCCGGCTGTCGGAACCCCGCAATTTCGGGTTCAACACGGCTGTCGGCGGCACGGCCTCACAGGAGAGGAACACAATCAGGGTGTGCGTGCATGGCGACCAGACCGTCATAAGCGGCCAGAGTGTGCGGCTGAGGCTGCTTGAGCCGATGCGTGTCGGAAGACACGAGCTGCCGCGCAACTCGCTCATTACGGGTGATTGCCGGATACAGGGGGAGCGTCTTGACATCACAATCTCGCAGGTGGAACATTCGGGCAATATAATTCCTGTGGAACTCGCGGTGTATGACAACGACGGGCAGCCGGGCATATTCATCCCCGGTTCTATGGAGGCGAACGCCGTGAAGGAGATGGCGGCCAACATGGGTCAGAACCTCGGCACCACCATATCCATCACCAACCAGTCCGCCGGGGACCAGCTTCTGTCGGAACTCGGCAAGGGTGCGATTCAGGGTGTGTCGCAGTATATCTCCAGGAAGATGCGACAGGAGAAGGTGCGGCTGAAATCCGGCCATGCGCTTATGCTCTATCAGAAACAGTAACCAACATCAATATCAATCAACTAAATTTCAAACGACATGAAAAAGTTATTTTTGATTCTCGCCCTTGTGATGGGCGCAGTGAGTGCTTTCGCACAGGAAACCGAGGGAGACCTCTACCACGGTCTTACCAGGAAACTGACATTCGACCGCATGATTCCCCCTTACGGTCTGGAAGTGACTTACGACAAGACGGTCCATATCATCTTCCCGGCGGCGGTTAAGTATGTCGATCTCGGCTCGCCCAACCTTATCGCGGGGAAGGCTGACGGAGCGGAGAACGTGATCCGCGTGAAGTCTACCGTAAAGGGGTTCCGCGACGAGACCAACATATCGGTCATCACCGAGAGCGGCTGCTTCTACACTTTCAATGTCAAGTATGCCGACGAGCCTCTGATCCTCAATGTGGAGATGAAGGATTTCATCCATGACGTCAGCGAGGTGAACCGCCCCAACAATGCCCTTGAAATCTATCTGAAGGAACTCGGAAGCGAG
>BLLX01000224.1 GCA_011959405.1 Muribaculaceae bacterium | reverse complement strand
CGACAAGAAAGAGAAATACATCGTGCTGGGCAAGAACGTCGGCCTTGACACCCTCAACACGCTTCTTGCCGACATGCAGCCCGCACAGAAGCCCCTCGACCTCGTGCGTCCCGCCGGAGGCGGCACAGTCCCCTCCGCGACCCTCACATGGGACAAGGCCACCCCCGAACAGCTCGCCGACCTGCGCGACAACAACCGCGAGGAGTATGCCCGGCTCTACAAGGAGTTTTACGGCTTTACCCCCGAATTCTAACCAACAACATCACACAACAAAAGACGAATGAAAAGATTTCTTCTCGCCCTTATGGGCATGATTATCGGAGTGACGCTGACCTCCGCAATGGGCGCGACCCTCGGTGTGGCCGTGGGTGTCTCGCCGCTCGCCGGAGCATTGACGCTCAACGGCGTTGCGGTAGGCACGTCGCTCATGGGCGGTCTCGCACCCGCCAACGCGCTCCGCGCCGGGCTTTATCCCGAAGTGTGGACAGGCGAACTTGTGAAAGCGTTCCGCTCCGCTGCCGCCGCAATCGGATGGTACAACAAAATCCGCAGCTACGACCAGTATGTAGAAAAGGACGCGATCCACATGGTCGATGTCGGAGTAGACCCCGAAGTGCTTGTGAACAACTCTTCCTACCCGTTGGAGGTGGAGACGCTCCCCGACGGCGACATCACCGTGCGCCTCGACAAATACCAGAGCAAGCCCACCCGCATCACCGACGACGAACTCCACGCGCTCGGCCACGACAAGATGGCTTCCGTCATAGAACGCCACAAAGAGGCATTCGACGAAGTGAGGTTCAGCCGCGCAATCCACTCCCTTGCTCCGGCGGAGCATACGGCCAAGACCCCGGTGCTGCTCACCACAGGCGAGGTGGACGGCGACCGCAAGCGACTGACGCGCCGCGACATCATCGCGCTCAAAAAGGCATTCGACAAGGCCAAGATACCCGCCGAGGGTCGAATGCTCGTGCTTTGCGCCGACCATGTAGCCGACCTGCTGGAGCAGGATCAGAAGTTTGCGGCGCAGTATTACAACTACGAGAGCGGCGCGATCAACCGTATGTACGGCTTCGAGGTGTATGAATACGACGCATGTCCCTACTACAACACCTCCACCAAGAAGAAACTGGCCTACGGCGCAGTCCCCGCGACGGCCACCGACCGGCAATGCTCCGTGGCTTTCTCGCTGAAACGCGCAATGAAAGCCAACGGATCGACGAAAACCTACCTGCAGGAAGCTGCCGCCAACCCCACGAC
>BLLX01000223.1 GCA_011959405.1 Muribaculaceae bacterium | reverse complement strand
CACGTTGATGGTGAGCGAACCTTCGTTGAATCCGGGCAGGAATCCGCGTCCGAGGGAGAAGAAACCTGCGAGAGCCAGCAGAAAGAGCACGGCTGTGCCCCATATCAGTGATTTCGGGTGGTGCAGTGCGCGGGTCAGTGCGGTGGAATATGCGGCTCGCATCTTGCGCGACAGCCATGGTTCGCGGCTCATAGCGGCGTTCTGCGTGCTGTTGCCGAACAGGTAGTGGCAGAGCACCGGAGTGAGTGTCAGAGCCACGATAGTCGATGCGATGAGCGATACCACAAAGGCCACGCCAAGGGGAATGAGCATGCGGCCTTCGATGCCGTCGAGGAAGAAGAGCGGCAGGAAGCTCGCTATGATGATCAGCGAAGAGTTGAAGATGGGGGTGCGGACCTCGGCCGACGCGCGGTAGATCACGGTCAGTGCCGGCAGGCGCTCTCCGGCAGGCAACGCGCGGTTGTCGCGCAGGCGTTTGTAGACGTTCTCTACGTCGACGATAGCGTCGTCGACAAGCGATCCGATGGCTATGGCTATGCCGCCGAGACTCATGGTGTTGACCGTGAAGCCGAGCATCTCGAGCACCAGAACGGACACGATGATTGACACCGGAAGGGCCGTTACCGAGATTATGGTGGTGCGCAGGTTCATCAGGAAGAAAAACAGCACTATTACCACGAATATGGCGCCTTCGAACAGCGATCGCTGGAGATTGCCTATGGAATTGTCAATGAAGTCGTTCTGACGGAAAATGTCAGTGCTCACTTCCACTCCAGCAGGAAAGGTGCGCTTCATGGCGTCCAGTTCGGCGTCAATGCGGGCGGTCAGTGCGCCGGTGCCGGTGGCCAACTGCTTGGTCACGGTGATGAGTACGGCCGGCTCGCCGCGCAGTGAGGCCGTGCCGATGCGGGGCTGCGCGCCGGCCACGACCGTTTCCGACACATCGGCCAGCGTGACGGTGCCGTTTTCGTCGGATCGGATCACGGCAAGGCTTATCTCCGAGGGATCGGCAGTGGATATGTCGCCTTTGATCAGATATTCGTTGCCATAGTCATAGACCACGCCGCCTGCGGCATTGTCATTGAGGGTCTCCACGGCGTCGGCTACTTCGGACAGGCTCACTCCCATGGCTTTCATGCGTTCGGGGTCGAGTTGTATCTGGTATTCCTTGGCGTCGCCGCCTATCACCGACACGGCCGACACACCTCCGAGAGCGAGCAGGCGCGGGCGGATGGTCTTGTCGGCCAGAGGGCGCAGGTCGAGCATCGACACG
>BLLX01000222.1 GCA_011959405.1 Muribaculaceae bacterium | reverse complement strand
CTCAGCGTCATGTTGTAGTCAGTCCTTTGGGATATGTCTATCATGTACTGCGTCGTTACCGTCAGTTCAGCCTCGTTGAGATTCATTCTTTCCATTTTTATAATTGTGTTTCGTGGAACCCGTGGGTTCCATTCCACAGGCATCAAAAGGTGCGTGTCCCGGCTGTGCAGGGTTTTACGGGAAAATACCGGAGCCTCCGGCGAGGATGATTTTCCCGTAAACCGCCTGCGGCCCGACCTTGCACAGCCGACGGGGACACGGCCTACCTTTGCCTGTGGGAATGGATGCCACGGATTGCATGTTTTCATTATTCCTTTGATTATCACGTTACCAGCTGGCGACCCCAGCTTATCCTCACTTTGCCTTCGGCATCTGTCTCACGCCTCAGCAGGCTGTCGATCACCGACATGGATATGTCGAACTCGTTGAATATCTCCGCCTGCTCCTTGACCTCACCGCACTTGATGAACTCGTTAAGGCGCTCCTTGGTGAGCACCAACGCCATCAGGTTCTGCTCCACGGAATCCTCGTATGTCACGAAATGCACCTTCTTTTTGTCTTTTGAATCAAGTCGTATGAAGCGGAAATAGAACTGCTCCATCTTAGGGATGTTCCATTGCAGGGATTCCAGTATTATCTGGTTGCAAGACGGGATGTTGACCGAGCTGCTCAAAGACTGCTGCGTGCATACGAGGACACCGTTGATTGTGGAGTCGAACTCGCTGACGATGGCCTGCCGTTTCTTGAAGGGTATGGCTCCGGTCACTGTGAACACCGGCCTGTCGGGAAAATGCTCCTTTATGTACCCGGCATACATCTCATAGGCGGAAATAGATGTGCATCCAACGGCGACCTTCCCCTTTGTCCGGCGTATCATCCGGCCTATGTGATGGACCTTACCCGGGTATTCATCACCATAATAACCCTCGATAAGATGCGGGACCGAACAGGCTTTTATCAGCAGCTTGATCTGGCGCATGAGCCGAAGCCCCGCGTCCTTCTTCGTATCGCCCGTACTGTTGTAGTAAAGCTCGCATATACGGCAGAATTCCTCTATTATCACACGGTAGACCTCCCGTTCTCCAGGTGAAGGTATGACCGTCTGCGTCTTGACATCATATTTCTCGCCGGCGAAATCCCTGAACTTGCGCGTGATGATTGTCTTGCCTATAAGCTCGAAAAGCGAGTCCTTGTTATAAATGTCCTGGTTCTGCTTCTCAATCCCGAACACTGTCGCTTTTCCGGGACAATGGCACGACTTGAAGAGCACATGCCCCCTGAAA
>BLLX01000221.1 GCA_011959405.1 Muribaculaceae bacterium | reverse complement strand
TCTGCAGCCCGATGACCTCGCCGGACTGAAAGGCCACCTCTCGCAGATAAAGGACGCGGGAGTGGCCATAAAGGTGCTGAACGAACCCGCCGACAATATGCGCGTGGAACTCGTGGTGCTTTATGATCAGGCCATACTCACGGCGCAGCCCACAGGCAACGGTCGCCCGGATGCGGACGGCTACACGGCCATAAGACTGCTGCGCGACGGCAAGGACGTGATAACCGAGGCCGTGAGCGGTGTCATATCCAAGCTGCCTTTCAACGGCGAATACCGAAACTCCGACCTTATGGCCGCTTTGCAGTCCATTGAGGGAGTGCGCGTGGCCGACATCGTGAAAGTGGAGGCCGCAGCCGGAGGCTCGGAGGCTTACTCGCGTGTCGTCGGCTACCGCCGTCCCTATTCGGGTTATTACGCATTGCAGAACCTCACGGTCAGAGGCCGTGCCTATCAAGTGGCCGAATGATGATTTTTGACATAGATTTCGACAAGTGGATAGCGACCATGCTGCCGACGTTCCTGCGTCTGCGCCGGGTGTTCGCTTTCTGCCGCGCCTTATGCTCGCCGCTCTACCTCGGCGACGACACAGGGCTGTACCCGCGCTTCCTGCGGGCGCGTGGCGACCACATATACAGGTTGAGCTACAACGGGCAGGTGTGCTATCTCCGCGCCGCTCTCAACGACGCTTTCAATCTGAAAAAAGGGTTTGAGATCGAGGACGCGGGGGCATACGAGGGGGAGTGGGTCTATGCAAAAGACCCGACGATGCCGAACCAGTTGCTCGCCGTGGACGAGAAGAAGAACCGCAAGCCCGTAGAGGGTGAGCCGCCGGAACATCCGACACCGCTGCTCGCCGACGAAGCGCGGCTCAACGCGCCGCAGAACTCGTTCATCGTGCGCGTCCCCAACAACATCTACACAACGCAGCTCGACAAGGTGAAGGCCATTGTGGAGCAATACAGAATCCTTTCAAAAACTCCGATTTACACCCCAACAAACTCAAGCAATGAACAGAGCGGAATATTTATCAACGGCGGTCGCAAGTGGTGGCAATGGCCTGTATCCATTATCGACGCAGGGGCTGTCGTTCATACAAGACCAGATTACCTTTTTACAGGCATTCGCAAGGATAGGCGGTAAACGTTACATCCTGCTCGCACCTACGGCCACCGCCGACGGCGTTGTGGTGATAGACGGCGAGGTGCTGCGCTTCAAGGCCGCAGCCAAGCCGGGCAACGGCATTCAGATCCGGGAGACAACCGAGAACATCGTGGCCGACGGCACGACCTA
>BLLX01000220.1 GCA_011959405.1 Muribaculaceae bacterium | reverse complement strand
AGCGCTTCGACGACGACATGAACGTCACAGCCACCGTGGTGTGTGATTCCGCCCTCTACCTAACGCGCGACAAAATCTGGCGGCTCGACGGCAACGTGCGCATGCGCAACCTCGACGGCGACCGCTTCCTGACCAACAGGGTCTACTGGAATCAGAACACCCACAAGGTCTATAACGACACCTTCATCCACATACGCCGCGCCGACCGCATCATCGAAGGCCACGGTTTCATCTCCAACGAGCATATGACCGATTACACCGTGCGCCGTCCCACCGGCATCTTTCCAACTCCCAACTCCTGATTCCTAACTCCAGACTCCTAACTAAAAATGTCCTGGCTGATAATAGCTATCATATCCCTGCTACTCTCCGCAATGTTTTCCGGTGTGGAGATAGCATTCGTGTCGGCCGACAGGGTCCGTGCCGAACTCGACACTCACAAAGGCGGACTCTCGGCCAAGATCATAGACCGCTATTTCTCGCGGCCCGACTTTTTCATATCCACCCTGCTTGTGGGCAACAACATTGTTCTGGTCATCTACGGCATGGCCGGAGCCGCCCTGCTGGATCCATGGCTAAAGACTTTCTGTGCCAACGAGGCTCTGGTGCTGCTGATGCAGACCCTTATCACCACAGGCATTATTATCATCACAGGCGAATTCTTTCCAAAGACCCTGTTCCGCATCAATCCCAACACCTCGCTGAGGATCACCTCGGTGCCGATGTCGCTGTTTTATTTTCTGCTCTATCCAGTGTCGCTGTTCACCACCTGGCTCTCGCGCATGCTCATGCGATTGGCCGGAGTCAGGCATTCCGGCGAGACCGAAAGCGCCCTCAGTGTAGGCGATCTCAACGACTATATAGAGCGGACCATAGACCAGCAGCAGGCTTCGTCGTCGGCCGACCGCGACAACCAGATCGAGCACGAGGTCAAGATTTTCCACAACGCCATCGACTTCTCATCGATCCATTTGCGCGACTGCATGATTCCTCGCAACGAGATCGTGGCCGTGCCCATCAAATCCACCTCGCGCGAAGAGCTATCGGCGCTGTTCACCTCCTCCGGACGTTCCAAGATTCTGGTCTATGACGACGATATTGATTCCGTGCTCGGCTACATCCACGTGTCCGAACTCCTGCGTCCCGGCGTGGATTGGACCGAGAGTCTCAAGCCCGTATTGTTTGCCCCGGAGAGTCTGATGGCCAACAAGATGATGCGTCGGCTGCTTGCCGAGAAACGGTCGCTTGCCGTGGTTGTCGACGAGTTTGGCGGCACATCCGGCATGGTCACTCT
>BLLX01000219.1 GCA_011959405.1 Muribaculaceae bacterium | reverse complement strand
ATCCAAGCGCTGGCCGCCGACGATCTCGAAACCGCAGCCAAAGAGATTGACATCGCCCGCCGTAGAGTTTGCGAGGTAATCATACAGCTAAACAGCGCCGGGGCCGCTATCCTTATTCCGCAACTTCATGAGCTCGAAGATCAGCTGGATAACGTAAAGTTTCGCGTCAACTCGATACGCCAAAGCCTGAAAGTGTCCGAAATAGCCAAAGAGTCGGAAAACGAGGCTAAACGTACCGCCTTCGGCTTTGCAATGATCGACGCCAGCTATTGTGCTGGCCGCGTCGTCGAAATTCTGGGCAGCGCTTTAGCCTTGACGGTTGGAAATTCGGCCGTAAGCTCCGACAAAGTTATGAACGCTTACACCGGTCTGGATATGGCCGAAAGGTTTAAGCGCAATTTAAGAAAGACTTTGCCGAATACGCTAAAATGACACCAGAAGCACCGACGATTAACGAAATCGTCTACCAGAACATCGAACGCATCCAGGCCGAGCAGTTAAAGCGCATGGCCGACGTTACCGGATTAACCCGGTTTTCACGTTACCACGTCAACGACCTGGTGCAATTCGATTTTAACGGGCTGATACGTTACGGACGTATTACCACCGTTATGAACCGGGCCGGTTTATTTTCCTACAACATCGACAGCGGCCGGACATGGTACCGAGAAGTCGACGAGAGTAAAATTAACGGCATGGCCGCAGAGTCAAGAGCTATTACAATTCTAAGATAAAAAAGAAGGTTAACCACAGAGAGAAAGCGCGGCGGCCGTGAGGTTGGCGCGCTTTTGTTGTCCTTCGACACGCGCGGGCGATTTACGAGATTTGCAGTGTAATTAACCCGCAAAGATATGAAACACTTAAAACAAGAGTTTGACAAGCTCACCTTCAAAGAGGTAATAATTTACACGCTGGCAGTAGTTACCATGCTGGCGGGCCTTACACTCCTTTTTATTGGTCTGTTCATACCCCCGGAGGGCGAAATCCACGGATCGGTGTTAACGGCCTTCGGTAGTGTCTGCATTTTCGTGGCCTCACTCCTGGGCATTTCGTTGCACTATGCAAACGAGCTCGACAAGTTTAAAAACGACGTTCAGGAACGCCTGGACGAATTTATAAAATAACCACCCGCACCATAATGAAACGATATGATCAAAACGTTTTTACTGTGTTTGTCTTGCTTTGTGGGCTTGCTCTGTTGCTGTCTTGCTCTACGACCAGACACACCGAAACAGTTACAACAGTCGAAACCAGGGACACAACCCAGGTACATTTGCTCGACTCCACCACCACCGCCGCAGAAATATACC
>BLLX01000218.1 GCA_011959405.1 Muribaculaceae bacterium | reverse complement strand
AATTAGTATTGGTATTATTTGCCCCCAAAGTTACGAATTTAACCGAATTCTGCGTAACTTTGCATCCGATTTTTTAAATCCACAGACATTGATATGGAACACGATTCCGAACCGAACAAACAGCTTACGACCGACAGGCGATACCTGCGCATGGCCTGTATATGGGCTGAAAACTCATATTGCGTGCGCCGTCAGGTGGGCGCAATAATAGTGCGCGGCTCGATGATAATATCCGACGGGTTCAACGGCACTCCTTCGGGTTTTGAGAATGTGTGCGAGGACGCCGAAGGCAACACAAAGCCCTACGTGCTCCACGCCGAAGCCAACGCTATAACAAAAGTGGCCCGAAGCAACAATTCGAGCGAAGGAGCCACACTCTACGTCACCGCATCGCCCTGCGTGGAATGTGCGAAACTGATCATCCAGGCCGGAATCAGGCGGGTGGTATATCATGAGTCGTACCGTCTGACCGACGGAATAGACCTGCTCCGCCGCGCCGGAGTGCAGGTGGACCGCATAGACGATCTCAGTTGCTAAAAATCAGAGCAAAGTATCTTTTCACACGATGAAACACAAAGAAGCCCTCGTGGGCATACCCTTGCTTGTCACTCTGGCTCTTGTGGCCGGAATATGGATAGGCTACAGTTTTATCCCGTCAGACAGCCGCAGCGGTCATCCGGAAGCCAAGGTCGGAGAAATTCTGGATATAATCTCGGAGAATTACGTGGACCAGGTGGATCTGGATTCGCTGATCGAGACCACCATACCGTCGATGCTGGAGAATCTGGATCCGCACACGGCATATATTCCCGCCGCAGATCTGGATGAGGTGAACGCCGATCTGGAAGGGTCGTTCAGCGGCATAGGCATATCGTTTCAGGTGATGAACGACACTATAACGGTGGTGGAGATAATTTCCGGAGGGCCCAGCGAGAAAGTAGGGCTGATGGCCGGCGACAGAATCGTGGAAGTCAATGACTCGACCGTGGCCGGAACAGACATCACGCCCGACCAGGTGAGGGCGCTGCTTCGTGGCGCCGCAGGCACACAGGTGAAGCTCGGAGTGATGCGCAACACCTCGCCCGACATGCTCACCTACACGGTGACACGCGGCGACATACCCGTCACCTCGATCGACGCATCATATATGATAGAGGACCGGATCGGATATATCAAAGTCAACAAATTCGGGCGCAACACCTACGAGGAGTTCTACACCGAGATGCTTATGCTCGACCGGGCCGGGGCCAAAGACATAATTCTGGATCTCAGGGGCAATGGCGGAGGATTTCTCGACGTGGCAATACGGAT
>BLLX01000217.1 GCA_011959405.1 Muribaculaceae bacterium | reverse complement strand
CTATGATAGAACGCATCATCATCATCGACAACGTGGACCCGGTGAGCTTCTACGGGGTGAATAACTGCAACATGCAGCTGATACGCAATCTCTTCCCCAAGCTCCGCATGGCGGCGCGCGGTTCGGTGATAAAAGTGATCGGCGAAGACGCCGAGACCGCTGAATTTGAAAAAAAAATCAAGGAACTGGAAAAACACTGCGGCCGCTTCAACAAACTCACCGAAGAAGCTGTGCTCTCCATCGTCAAAGGCGAGGAGCCGCGTGAACTCCGCGGCGACGACGTGATCATCTACGGGATCAACGGCAAGCCCATCTCCACCCGTTCGCCCAACCAGCGCAAAATGGTCGATGCCTTTGCCGCCAATGACCTCACGTTTGCCCTCGGTCCGGCCGGTACCGGCAAGACCTATGTGGCGATAGCTCTGGCCGTCAGGGCGCTGAAAAACCGCGAAGTGCGCAAGATCATCCTTTCGCGGCCCGCTGTCGAAGCCGGTGAGAAACTCGGATTCCTGCCTGGCGACATGAAAGACAAGATCGACCCCTACCTGCAGCCGCTCTACGACGCCCTCGAGGATATGATCCCCGCCGTCAAGCTCAAGGAATACATGGAGACCAAGGTCATACAGATAGCCCCTCTGGCCTTCATGCGCGGCCGCACGCTCAACGACGCGGTGATCGTGCTCGATGAAGCGCAGAACACCACCACCCAGCAGATCAAGATGTTCCTAACCCGTCTCGGCATGAATGCCAAAATGATCATCACCGGCGACATATCGCAGATCGACCTTCCCCGCTCGGTCACATCCGGCCTTGTCCAGGCTCTGCGCGTGCTGCGCGATGTCGACGGCATAGGCCGTGTGGAGTTCGGCCGTGCCGACATCGTGCGCCACCGTCTGGTCCAGCGCATAGTGGAGGCCTACGACAGCTGGGACCGCGACGAGCGTCTAAAGGCCCACCATGATCCGGAAACCGAATGAAACCTATAACCACATAAACCACATATAAACCATCATGTCCACCCTGCTTACAACAGATTTCAACTTCCCCGGTCAACGGAGCGTGTATCACGGCAAAGTGCGCGACGTCTACGACATCGCCCCCGACCTGCTTGTCATGGTCGCATCGGACCGCATCTCGGCCTTCGACGTAGTCCTCCCCAAGGGCATACCCTTCAAAGGACAGGTGCTCAACCAGATCGCGGCCAAATTCCTCGACGCCACCTCCGACATCGTGCCCAACTGGAAAATCGCTACACCCGATCCCATGGTCACCGTGGGCCGCAAGGCCGAAGGCCTTAGGGTGGAAATGATCATACGC
>BLLX01000216.1 GCA_011959405.1 Muribaculaceae bacterium | reverse complement strand
GCGGTTGTCACGACTACCGGGATAGTCTTTGAATTGCCAACGTTGGAGGTGCGCAGCAGTTCCAGCAGCTCGAAGCCGTTGATTTCCGGCATGTTCAGATCTGTCAGAAGCAGGCTGTATTCTTTCCGGCGTATCATTTCCATCAATTCCGCAGCATCGGTGCAGGTGTCGCAGTGTACGCCTTCCTGTGCATACATTTCTTTAAGCATCAGGAGAAGTACCTCGTCATTGTCGATGGCAATCACATCATGGAATGCACGGTCATGATGAATCCTTGTCTGATTTATCCTTTCCGGCAGTTCCCCGGCTGTCTGCATGGGTATTTCCACCGTGAAACGGCTGCCTTTGCCTTTATCGCTCTCCAGCCGGATTATGCCGCCGAGCATTGTCACGATACGCTGAACGATGGACAGTCCCAGTCCGAAGCCGTCTTTTGCGGCGGCGTTTGACAGACGCTCAAACGCGCCGAACACCCGTTGCTGTTCCTCTTCGGTCATTCCTGTGCCCGTATCTTCGACGATAAGTGTCAGCGTATCGTTATTATAATCCATTGTCAGAGAAACGCTACCATTCTCCGTGAATTTGATGGCGTTTGACAGTAGGTTGTTGCCGATTTGCAGGATACGTTCCTTATCGGTCAAGACGACTGCATCCGTTTGATTGGTTATGGTCAGAGCCAGTCCCTTGTGCATGGCGATGGGCGTAAACTCCGTTTCGAACGTGTGAATAATTGCGGGAATTCTGCAAGGAGAAATGTTCGGCTGCTCCTTGCCGTTATCCAGACGGAAGAAACTCAGCAGGGTGTTGAGCATTTCACGCATACGTTCCGAAGATTGCCGGATATTACGGACATATTGCTCTTTTTTATCTGCATCATTGCCTTTTTCCATCAACGAGGTATAACCGATTATTGCTGTCAGTGGTGTGCGTAGCTCATGTGTGATGGTATGTACCGCTTTCTTGCGGGAGGCTATCAGTGCCTCGTTCTGTTCAATAGACTTTTGCAGTTGCCCGATTAAATCCGTCGTTTCTTGTTTGTATCGCTTGATACGGTTGATATTTCGATGGATGATGATATAAGAAATTACCAATAGCAATAGAACGAATCCTGTCAAGCCGCCAATTTGAAAGAACGACCGTTCCCGCATGGCGGCTATCTCATCTCCCCTCTTTTGCAAGTCAGCTTGTATTTTTCCATCTATTTGGCGAATCAAACTTTGTAACTGAAGGTTAAGTTCGGCATTTCGTGCAGCAAGACTGTCAGCGTGTTCCGATAAACGGCGGCTTTGTGCTCGTTGCTCGGTTATCATGTCCCGG
>BLLX01000215.1 GCA_011959405.1 Muribaculaceae bacterium | reverse complement strand
CACCATTCAGTCAAGCGATAGTTTCAGGGTGTCCATCAGATTGCGTATGGAAGGATTTTCATCCAGCATGTGGGCCAGCACCTCCTTCTCTGTCCATGTGCGCGGCGAGCCTTCTCCTTCAATAATTTCCACGTTGAAACGGATCAGGTCATTAGCCAGTTTATTGCAGATATAGGAACGTATATCCTGCATACAGGTCTCGATGGTCTGCTGCTGTGCAGGACTTTCGACCGGCACTATAAATGTGTCGTCCTGAAGCCGGCGCGGGCGGCAAGTACGCATCGTGTTGGCCAGAATATGGGCCGATGGATTGCTCTGTAGAAAATTCTCCCACGCCACATCCACGGCAGCGTCAGTATATGGAGCCGCACGCTGTTCGCGACGCGGAGCCATTGTAGCTGCCGCTGGCTCTTCAGCCATGGTCTTGCGTTCAGCTCCAAGCCTGATGGATATGCCGGGTCCAAGAGCGGCCGGACCCTTATTGGACAAGGCCGGAGTGGTCGGCCGGGACGGAGGAGACACCGGAGCCACAGCAGGTTTCGGCCGGCGGTCACCAGCCGGAGAGCCAACAGCGGCCACTACCGCCGGCGTTTTCGCCACGGCAGGCTGCGGAGCAGAGGAGACAGGGGCGGCGATCGGCTTCAGCCGTGACTGCCCCTCTCCTTCGCCGCTGTCATTGCCGGGGGAGGGGCTGGCCGCTTGGCACAGTTTGATGAGCGTAAGCTCGACAAGAAACTGCTTGTTGGCGGCGATACGGAAATCAAGATCAGCCCTGTTGCACAGATCCATGGCCTTGTACAGAAACTCAGGCGTGCAGCCTGCGGCAAGTTCAGCCATACGTGCCCTATGTCCGTCGTCACTTTCAAGCAACACTGCCGTGCGTGGATCACGGGCCACAAGCAGGTCCCGGAAATAATCCGCAAGACCGGTCAGGAAGAAATGGTTGTTGAATCCGTGGTCTCGTATTTCCTTATAGATAAGCAGGGCATCCTGCACATTTCCTGCAAGAAAAGCCGACAGCAGCCGATTATAATATTCCGAATCCAGTACGTTAAGATTCTCGATAGTCGATGCGTAAGTGATGGCACCCATCGACGATGCGGCGACCTGATCAAAGATCGACAGGGCGTCACGCATGGCACCGTCCGCTTTTCTGGCGATAACGTTCAATGCCGAAGCTTCTGCCGTTATACCCTCACATGACGCCACATACTGAAGATGCTCGACCATGTCAGCGACGGTGATGCGGCTGAAATCATAAATCTGGCATCTCGACAATATGGTGGGGATTACCTTGTGCTTTTCCGTGGTGGCCAGAATAAACACCAC
>BLLX01000214.1 GCA_011959405.1 Muribaculaceae bacterium | reverse complement strand
TTTCAAATGTTAGATGCAATATACCAAAGCTGCAATTTCGCGTTGTGTTTGCAGATCATTGTTAATTATTGTTTGAATGCCATTCAGATAGTCGCCGGACAATATTTGTTCTACTGGATTTGCCAGAATATCCGTCTTCTTCAAACAGAACAATGCTATGTTTATCATCAAAATTTCGTTACACCACTCTTGTTTAAGAGCGACCATCTCATTGATATATGATATAATTTCCCTAACATTGGCATTAGGATTTACCAATCTGAATATCCGATTTATAGTTTCTTTCGCTTCATTTTCTGTTTCTCCAAATGCTTCAACAAACAGTTTGTTGAATATACTTCGATAGTCGGTAATAACAGGAGGAGCAACACGATAAACAATAGGGAAAGTTTTATTGATAAAATACTTGGTCAGTTGTTTCGTTTGTTCGTCGGTCTCATCTCCGAATGCACAAGCTAAATGTGTTTCATCGAAAGGAATAACAGCCCAAACATTTTCAAAACCGCTATCGGCGAAGAACGTATGGATAGAAGACCATAATTCTTTTACTTTTTCAGCGGGGAGACGATCCATGTTGTCAAAAACAAGGACTAATTTACGTTGTCCTTTTTCCTTGATAAAATCAGAAATGTCTTGCATCCATGTTTTGAACTCGTAAACCGTTGGTTCGTCTTCGCTCAAAGTCTCATAGCAAACGTCCTTTTCGACTTTATCTTGATAAATAGCTAACATATAACTCCATCCATATTTATGATCTTTGCTATATGCCCATTTCCAAACGCACAATGCAATAAGAACTGGCAGTGCAGCTATGATAATAGACAATAAAGAAAACCACCATGTTGTGGGTGTAGGTTTTACTGCATACGCAATAAATGTAAATATCGGAGTTAAAACTGCAACCAAAAATGCCGCAACCATACCATTACTGATAAGGGGATATTTTTCGGTTACGGTCTCCGTTTTACGGGCTAATAAATATTTCAGCTTTTCAGACCATGATACGGTTTTCGTACCTCCACCTTTGACTTTTATTGTTGCATTTCCAGATAGGATACCATCATCAATAAGTTTGCTTGTAAGCAATTCCAATATAGAGCGGCGTTGCAAGTCCTCTTGATGTCCCCATGCGTCATACTCAAAAAAGTAATAGTCGTCTGATAATTCACGTTCCAACATTTTAACCACGTTGGATTTTCCAGATCCCCAAATACCTTCGATGCCGATAATTCGAGGTAAAGTACATTCCTCATCCAATGAATCATTCTGACAAAAATGGCGAGCAATAGTTTTTGCCAACCTTTCTTGCGAACCTCCATCGAATTTGTC
>BLLX01000213.1 GCA_011959405.1 Muribaculaceae bacterium | reverse complement strand
GCGCGGCGGTGGCGAATACGGCGAGGAATGGCACCGCGCCGGCATGCAGATGAACAAGCTCAACGTGTTCAATGACTTCATTGCGGCGGCCGAATGGCTCATAGCCAACGGCTACACTTCGCCTGAGCATCTGGCAATCATGGGCGGCAGCAACGGCGGCCTGCTCGTGGGAGCCACAGTCAACATGCGCCCCGACCTATTCTCCGTGGCCATCCCCCAGGTGGGCGTGATGGACATGATGCGCTACCATCTGTTCACCATCGGCTGGAACTGGGCTCCCGACTATGGCACTTCGGCCGACTCACCCGAGATGGCAGAATATCTCCTGAAATACTCGCCGCTGCACAACATCAGCGACAACGGTACGCCCTACCCCGCCATACTCGTCACCACCGCCGACCACGACGACCGCGTGGTGCCCGCCCACTCATTCAAATATGCGGCGGCACTTCAGGCCGCCGACACCGGCAAGGCTCCCAAGCTCATACGTATTGACAGCGACGCCGGCCACGGCGGCGGCAAGCCCATGGGCAAATATCTCGACGAGATGGCCGACACCTATTCATTCATCTTCTACAATCTCGGCATAGAACCCTCGAAATAACGATTGATGCTGAATAAACGAAACCTTCTCATCCCGGCAGCGGCGGCGCTTATGGCGCTCACGTCCCTGCCGGGATGTTTCACCGGAATAGAAAGTACTCCACGGATCACACAGGCCGACGTGGACCGCCGCAACAGCCATAGCAAGACACCGGAGCAGATGCTGCTGTCAGAAGTCCGGGCCGAACCGTTTGCCGCATGGACGCACGGCAAGAAACTGTACGTCACCGACTCCAGAATAGCAGTGGCCCTTACTCCCTCGTCGGCAGCTGCAGAGCTGACCGAAGGGTCCGTGCTGGACTATCGCGGCATGAACCCGTCGCTGACCGTGATGGGTGACAGCGTGGCCGACCTTCTGTTTCTGACCCCTCAGGGACACACGGTCACCTACCGCACCGAAATGACCCCCGCTGATCTGCGCTCGCGTCAGGAAGTGTTCGTGCCGTACACGGTGGAGATCTCCCTCGCCGAATCAGCGGCATCGGTCATGACCGGCAGGAGACTATGGATACTCACGTCGCACTGGCATGAGACCGACGGAAGCAGCATTGACCGGCGCAAATTTGTGCCGGTGACCGTGACAGGCGTCACGGCCGGCAACGCGGTGTTTCCCCTGCAGGTGCTTTTCACCGACGAAAGCGGCAGCACCTATGCGGTCTATATCACCGCAGACACGGAAAGCCGGTCGGGCCGTACATTCCACCACACCTTCTCGATGACTGATCCACGCAAGAAAT
>BLLX01000212.1 GCA_011959405.1 Muribaculaceae bacterium | reverse complement strand
GCACAATATATGTGAGTTTTTCATTCCTATAAGGACAAATTTCAGAAACGTATGTCTGGTAAATTATTGAGTCATCATAGTATGAACATATATCATTACTAAAAACAATGAAACAACTTCCATAAGATTGTGGTTGTAAAAATCGCCATTTAATAGCCCGTTTTTTTTGTAAAATTCGCCAATTAAAAAAATATGATTATCTTTGCATTATATTTTATAAGGTATGGAAACAGTAAATAGAATACTTCAAGAGAAGATTACAGCACGAATCGCGCCCAATAAAGCAGTACTGATTTTTGGTGCTCGCCGTGTTGGTAAAACGGTAATGATGCGTAAAATTGTGGACAACTATTCAGGTAGGACGATGATGCTCAACGGCGAAGACTACGACACATTAGCACTATTGGAGAATCGCTCAATAGCCAATTATCGGCATTTATTGGATGGTATTGATTTGCTGGCTATTGATGAGGCACAGAACATACCACAAATCGGTAGTATTCTGAAGTTGATAGTTGATGAAATACCGGGAATAAGTGTCTTGGCAAGTGGTTCTTCGTCATTCGATTTGCTGAATAAGACTGGTGAACCGTTGGTCGGCCGCAGTACGCAATTTCTCCTTACACCATTCTCGCAACGGGAAATCGCACAGACGGAAACGGCACTTGAAACCCGCCAGAACCTCGAAGCGCGCTTGATTTACGGTTCCTATCCCGAAGTAGTAATGATGGAGAACTATGAACGTAAAACAGACTACCTACGTGATATTGTCGGTGCATACCTGCTTAAAGATATCTTAGCAATTGACGGCTTAAAAAATTCGAGCAAGATGCGCGATCTACTGCGATTGATAGCTTTTCAGTTGGGCAGCGAAGTTTCTTACGAAGAGTTAGGTAAACAACTCGGCATGAGCAAGACGACCGTTGAAAAATACCTCGACCTATTGGAAAAGGTCTTCGTTATCTATCGTCTGGGGGCTTATTCGCGTAACCTACGCAAGGAGGTTACAAAAGCTGGCAAGTGGTACTTCTACGACAACGGCATTCGCAATGCCATTATCGGGGCTTTCTCACCGCTGGCCATTCGGCAGGATGTCGGTGCGCTGTGGGAGAACTACATCATCGGAGAGCGGCGCAAAGCGAACTTCAATGAGGGACTGCACAGGGAGTTCTATTTCTGGCGCACCTACGACAAACAGGAAATCGACCTGATTGAGGAGAGTGCCGACAGTCTTACCGCCTTGGAGTTCAAGTGGGGAAATAAAATGCCGGCCGCACCGAAAGCCTTCCAAGAAGCCTATCCCTATGCCGAGTTTCATGTGGTAAATCGGGAGAATTATTT
>BLLX01000211.1 GCA_011959405.1 Muribaculaceae bacterium | reverse complement strand
GTTTGTATTCTTTGATTCTTGCGGCGAAGTCGTTGGCCGAGCGCGCATCTGTGATGTTGTTAACATCTTCAGTAATGGCTTCAATGAGTTCGTCATACTTGCGACGTTCCTCGGCCTTGACTTCGAGCATCGAGAGATAGGGATTGATAACCTTGTCTGCGATGAACACGTTGGGGGCAGTAGGCTGGGCCTGCGCGTTGAGGACAGTTGGCACCCTCATCACCGATGGGAGGTTGCAGGTGTTCTTGCCATCATTGCGAGAGGTGGGATCGAATGTGATTGTTCGGGCCTGAACGCCGCGCTCTGATTTCATTTCGAGGTAGCCGAGCAGGTCGAGTTCGGTTACGATGGAGTTGTAGGACTTTTCGCGGAGTGCCGGAATGAACACGGTGTCTTCGCCCTCCTTGCGGGTGTCGCGGTGGGCTACAAAGACAATATGCTTGTTGAGGGCCGAAAGTGCGCGGGTGAACCATGTGAATTCCTGGTTGATGCGGCCCCAATCTCTGATCTGAGGCTGACGACCGTTGCAGCAATAGTCCACGATGAAGTCCATCATCTTGCCGATGGTATCGACGACGATTGTCTGATAGGGGGCGAGTTCGGACTGACTCTGCTGGAGAAGTTGCTGGATTTCACCCCAGTTGTCCACCTGAACGATGTCAACGCCTTCGAGGTGGGCCATGTTTACACGCTTAACACCGTTGTCGAAGTCAAGCAAAAGCGGTTTAGGCGCAGAGAGCGCCACCGTGGTCTTACCCATACCGGCCTGACCGTAGATCATCATCTTGACAGTCGAGGGTATGACCAATTCATTGGATTTCTTAATGAGTCCCATTTTGAATTGTTTTTATTGATATTTAGTTTGTGCCGCTAATGCGGCGGTTCTTATTTGCATTATTTGGTGCGGTGCACCGATACGGTGAAAGTGCGTCGGTCGTACTTGACTTCCGCATCCCACCCAATCCGGGCCATCTCCTTGCGGAATTTGCTACATACCGCAGTGACTGAACTGCTCTGCTCAATGGGGAAGATTGCCGTTTCTCCGATAGAGAGCGCTCTAATAGTCGGAGAGATTGGCAGTTTCTTCACTGCTATACTTTCCATGCGACCTCCTTTCTCTCGGCTGCCGCGAGCTCCGAGCGTGGAAATTGATAACCACACTCGGAGATTTCGTGATGAATCATTGTGGATTTGCTCATCTTTCTGCTGTTTTTGATTTAAACTCTTATTTGCATTTAAGCGAGAAATTGCTTATCTTTGTGGCGGTCTGAGCCGTTATCGTAGTGCAAATATAATCATTTTCGCAATAATGGCAAAATTGAAATAATCATATTTGCAAGTTCTGCT
>BLLX01000210.1 GCA_011959405.1 Muribaculaceae bacterium | reverse complement strand
CTGATGCAAACATAGTGACTTTCTTCTTCGGCTTGTCATTGGAGCCAAGTACGCCTACGGCGTTGCCGTCAATGAGTTTGCTCTCAGCCCATGCAAGCAGTT
Organism: Muribaculaceae bacterium; assembly: GCA_011959405.1. GTDB lineage: Bacteria > Bacteroidota > Bacteroidia > Bacteroidales > Muribaculaceae > UBA3263. Next base: position 1,267 of record BLLX01000210.1, on the reverse strand, counting down.
CCTGTGCCTTGAAATGAAGTTTGTTTCCAAACTTCTTGTGTGGAATGGTGTTCGCGCTTGTCTCTTTGTAGAGCTGCCCTTTCTTGATGGGATAGCCGTTGGCGTTGAGAAAGTCAAGAGCTTCTTCGGCGTTAAGGCCTTCATTGTCTTTTTTCGTCGCTTTTGCGGGAATGGCGGCAAGTGCTGCCATCACCCCCGATTCGGTGAGGTAATCCTCGACCGCTCCTTTCATGACGAGTTTCAGAACCTCGATGAAAGGAAGATTCAGGAAATCAGTAATGTTTTGCATTTTTAGGAAAAGTGGATTAGTGGGTTGTGGATTGTTTTGTTTTTTCTCACGCATCAGTTTTCAGATGATAAGTGATATGCTGTATGCTCAACATACGGGCAGGCGGGTGTCGTCAGGTCATAGTTATTGCGTCACACCGGCCCGATGACTACACCCGGAGGATTAAAAGGCCGGCAGACACTGCAAAATAGTATTGGACTTGCGTCCATGAGATATGCGAGAAAGTGAACATCGCTGAATTGTTTACCTTTACTGCCCTTCCGGACGGACAATAAAAAAGCGGGGCCTTGCCTATGCGTCTGTGCTGACGTGCCTTTGGCGAGGTCTCGTAAAAAGTTTTAATCCATCAATGTCACCCTTTCGCAAGGAGGTGTGGCAGGGGTACTACAATCGTCACCGCCCCGTCAGGGTCAGTGCTTCGCAATGTCGCGAGGGGTTAGGGCTACTGCCACCTAACCTTTGATAACTTCCTAACAAAAGAAAAATGAAATTGTTCAGCCATGTCCGATATTAGTCTTACATTGGCAGACGTGTGTCTTTCATAATTCCTGCTTGGTTCTTATTTCGGCGGCTAAGCTACAAAACAGTTACGAAATATCCAAATTTTTGGAGGCTCCGAGGGCGAATATGCGTTATGGAGCTGATTTTGACGGGTCAAATTCCTGCTTTTAACTGATTGATCTGAGCACAGACACGGTTTATATGATCTAACCCATATAAGAGCGAATTGCTGTCAATATCCATCCACGAAAACAATGTCTTTATCTTGGAATATATGTTTATCACATAGGAGGTATCTATTGTTGACGTGTTTGTGGCAAAGCATATAGTTTCGTGGTGGGCAATACGGTTTCGCAAGGAGTTGACCTTATCAAGCTCATTGAAAATGTAAGTCTGATTATATTGCATCTCCCTTGATGACCGGGGCTTATTGGGAAATATAGTGAGAAGATTACGCCCGGTCACTCTATACTGTAT
>BLLX01000209.1 GCA_011959405.1 Muribaculaceae bacterium | reverse complement strand
TTCTGACGGATAATAAGCTTTTCATCCTCACGCGTTGGATATCCGATCACAACTTTCAGCAGGAAACGGTCGACCTGTGCTTCAGGCAGCGGATATGTACCTTCCTGCTCTATGGGATTCTGTGTGGCCATCACAAGGAACGGCTCGTCGAGTTTGAAAGTATTGTCGCCGATGGTCACCTGACGCTCCTGCATGGCTTCGAGCAGAGCGCTCTGAGCCTTGGCCGGAGCACGGTTGATTTCGTCAGCCAGAACAAAATTTGCAAAGACAGGACCCTTTTTCACCTGAAAAGTCTCATTTTTGACGCTGTAGACCATGGTGCCGGTCACGTCGGCCGGAAGCAGGTCAGGAGTAAACTGAATTCGGCTGTACTTAGCATCGATCAGCTGTGCAAGGGTTTTGATAGCCAAAGTCTTTGCCAGACCGGGCACACCCTCAAGAAGCACATGGCCATTGCTAAGAAGAGCTATCAACAAAGACTCCACAAGGTGTTTCTGACCCACAATGGCCTGATCCATTCCTTTGACAATCAAATTGGTGAAATCACTCTTGGATGCAACAATCTCGTTGAGTTCTCGGATGTTGACAGAATCACTCATAAGTTAATAATTTGTATATTTGGAGATATGCTTAATGTTTTTCTTTGTGCGGCAAAATTAACTATTTAACACTTAAAGTGTGAAAATCGTTTGTTAAAATATGCGTAATTTACTTAATCCTATTAAATTCTTAACCTTTTTTATACTGTGTGTATATTTCAGCCGCTTTTGCCGTGGCTTCCCGTATTTTAGCCGCATCTCCGGCCACAAGTCCATACTTCGATGCAGGCGGAATCACTACCACAGTGCCGGCTTCCAAACGGTCCGGATCACCAAGCCGCCCGGCATTCTCCATATAGATATATACCCAATATTCCATCTGCCCGTAGTGTATCCGGGCCATTGTGGTAAGAAAGCGCCCGGCCCTGACGGTGTCTGTCACAACAGTATGCTGCTGCATCAGTGATTCTGCCGCACATGCTATCGAATCCGACATCCGATTATCAGCTGCAACGGGGGCCGTCTCATCACGGTGACAGTCATCTTCGGCATTTCCGTCCCCACGTTCTTCGGTGTCTGCACTTATATCTGTCGGCTCAACGACGGCAACCGACGGAGCCGACAGACGTCCGGCAAGAAATCCGATCTCCAGACAACCCAATGCCATGGCCAGAATCCATATCCACGCATAATTTCTACGACGTGGTCTACGGGTTCCATCTGAGTCATCACACACACAGGACACCACGGCATCTGCCGGCACCGACGAGTCATGATCAATACAAGCAGAGTCATTGCGGCAGACAGTTTCGTTCTGACAGCTATCTGCAT
>BLLX01000208.1 GCA_011959405.1 Muribaculaceae bacterium | reverse complement strand
GCCATATCGGCCATGACACCACAGTTGCCGACAAAGTGGTAATAGGCAACGGCGCCATGATCGCCGGCGACGTGAAGATCGGCGAATGCACCATACTCTCCTCCGGCGCGATGATCCACGAACGTTGCCATGTGGGCAAATGGGTGGTGATAAAAGGCGGTTGCCGCATAGGCAGCCATGTGCCGCCGTTTGTCATCATAGCCCACAACCCCGCGGCTTTCTTCGGAGTCAACGCATGGATCATGAAAAAGAACGGTTTCACCGAAGATGACATCACGGAGATTGCCAAAGCCTACCGCCACATGTATCAGTCGGGCACATCGGTGTTCAACGCGCTCAAACGCATTGAAGCCGACGTGACCCCGTCAGACAACCGCGACGCGATACTCGGTTTTGTCCGCGACAATAATCTCCGCATCGTCGGAGCTGTCGACGTGACCGAAGACTGACCCCTGTGTATATGGGCAAAACCTCATCAGCAATAACATCCGCAATGCGCTACATAATCCCGCTGATCGTATCAGCGGGATTATGTTATGTGCTCTACTCAGGTGTCGACTGGAGCGAAATCGCCGACGGCCTGCGCAACTGCCGCTACCGATGGATCGCGGCATGGTTTGTGGCAAATGTCGCCGTGATACTTTTCAGAGCTGTCAGATGGCGCCTTCAGCTGAGGGCTATAGGAGTAAACCCGCCGCTTCACGCCATGCTCAACGCTTTTTTCGGCACCTACGCCGTCAATCTGGTCTTTCCGCGCCTGGGCGAGATATGGCGCTCGGACTATATAGCCCGGCGGCAGTCAGCGAGTTTCACCGCCGTGTTCGGATCAATGATATCCGACCGTCTCAGCGACACGGTATGCGTGCTGCTGATCACCCTTGCCACAATGATCACCGCCGCCCCAGCCATGGCCCGCTTCGGAGCACAGACAGACCTCGGCCACAAGTTGACGCTCGCCCTTACCTCTGCATGGTTCATCGGCTTCTGCGCCATCGCCATCATGGCCATAGTCGTCCTGCTTTTATTTCCCAGACTGCGGTTCGTGGCCAGAGTGCGCAGTGCCATATCCGGGGCATGGCAAGGCTTCATATCCATAGGACGCATGCGCCGCAAAGGACTGTGGCTACTTCTCACCGCAGGTATATGGGCCGGATATTTCATCGCCACGGTATTCTCTTTCCACGCGTTCGACGCGACCTCTGAAGCCCTCGGCCAATACGGACTCCGGTGCGTGCTCGTCACCTTCGTGTTCGGATCTCTGGCCATGGCCGTGCCGTCCAACGGCGGCATCGGACCCTGGCAGATGGCCGTGATGCTCGCCCTTTGCGGCATCTACGGCATGGACCGCGGACCGGCGCTCGCATACGCCAC
>BLLX01000207.1 GCA_011959405.1 Muribaculaceae bacterium | reverse complement strand
GAAAAGTGTTAAATTTGCGGTATGAAAACCGCAGATGCCTTTTGGCAATTCCTGCCTGAAGGATTGGACGAACTGTTTGAGATGGTCAAGTTTGAAAAGACAGACCAGTCCTACGACATATGGCTTGACGAGAAGAAGAAACTGTCGGATGAGGATTTCCGCAATCCGAACATTGTTGCACGTGGATACACGGATTACGTTACAGTCCAGGACTATCCGATGCGCGGCAGACCGGTGTTCCTGCACATGCGCAAGAACAAATGGTGGGACAAAAAGACCAACGAGATATTCTCATATAACCTGGAACTGCCCAACGAGGAGAGGACACGACTCAGCGCCGAGTTCGTGGCTTTTTTAAAAGACGAAGGTGGAGACGACGGCATTGTCGATTAAGCATATAGCGCAGATGTACTGCGTCAACGGCAAATATTTTGCCGAACAGTATCGCAACAGGATAAGCGGTTATACCGAATGGCGTGAGGCCGAACTCGGTTGCGGCTTCTACTTCAACGCTAACAATATCGGCCCGTACATGAGTCTTGACGAAACCTGCCTGAGCAACGGCGAGGTATGGACTTTCCTCACGAACAAGGACGGACACGGTGGCCGTGGGACGCTGGCGGCGGCCATACCCGGCACAAAGAGCGATGAGATAACCACAATCCTCATCGGAGCCATGGGTAAATCGGTCAGACGCAGGGTAAAAGAAGTGACCTGCGATCTGTCGCCCTCGATGATGCTGATAGCCGCCGGGGTATTCTACAACGCCCACGTCGTTAACGACCGCTTCCATGTGCAGCAGGTCTATAACGAGGCTGTCGACGAAATTCGCATAGACATACGCCGACAGCTCATTGCCGAAGACAACAGCCGTGACAAATCAGAGACCCCAATTACATATTCCAACGGCGAGACCATGCGCCAGATCCTTGCCCGCAGCAAGCACACCCTGATGATGTCGCAGAACAAATGGACTGACATACAGCGTCATCGCGCAAACATTCTGTTCAAACACTATCCGATACTGAAAACTGCATACCATCTGGCTATGGAACTGCGCCAAATCTTCAACGCAAAGATATCACCCACCAAAGCAATGGGTCGGATGAACAAGTGGTATGAAAAAGTAATGGCATTGGGCAACAACAACTTCCGCTCTGTCATCAAGACGTTCAAGAACCACGCCCCGACTATCCTCAATTATTTCCGACGTCGCGCAACTAATGCCTCGGCCGAAGCCTTCAACTCCAAAGTGAAAATCTTCCGCTCGCAGATGCGCGGCGTAAGAGACCGTGACTTCTTCATATTCCGACTCGTCAAGCTCTATGCATGAGCTTTAACGTTCCAACTCTCGAATTTTAACAAATGCACCG
>BLLX01000206.1 GCA_011959405.1 Muribaculaceae bacterium | reverse complement strand
AGTATGACGATCAATGGAAAGCCGACGGAACGGCCTGTATGCTGGCGCTGAGTCTTGGCAACGGAATGTATGCCACATACTCCGACAGTTATATAAAACTTGCTTCCGACCCGTATTATTTCTCATTGCAGGAAGCGGAGACCATATCGTTGCCGGAGGGAGTGCATGCGGTGGCATTTCCGGTGGATGCAGAGTTGACATCGGGCGACGCGCGCATAGTGACCGGTCTGGACAACGAGACGCTTATCACCTCGAAGATTGAAACGGGTTCCGCGATCGCTGCAGGCACCGGATTTCTGGTAAACGGCGCGGCGAGCTTCAGGATACTCGCTGTAAGCCAGCAGACCACAGAGACCGGCAACTCAGGCGAAAACAGGCTTTCCGGCACACTGTTGGGACGCACCGGCATGACGCCCGACAATTTCTTCACCCTGAATCCAGACACAAAGAAATTCGAGCGCAACAGCGGCACCGAAACAGCCAACAATACCGCCTACCTGACGGCATCAGCCTTCGGCAACCCGATCGCCGCCACTTCGCTACACATAGACTTTACCGGCACTAACTCCCTTGAAAATATAACCTCCGGCGGCAACGGAAGCGGAGACAACCGCCTGTATGACCTTACAGGCCGCCCGGCTGCCAACAATCCGCAGCCGGGCATCTACATAGCCGCCGACGGAACCAAAGTAATACTTTAACCACCAATTCATGCAAACGCAAGAGAACAAGCTGTTTCTACTCGATGCCTACGCGCTGATCTACCGGGCATACTACGCCCTGATGAGGACGCCCAGATTCACAGCCAAGGGGATGAACACCTCGGCTATTTTCGGATTCGTGATGACTCTGGAGGATCTGCTGAAAAAAGAGAATCCCACCCATCTGGCAGTGTGCTTCGATCCGCCCGGCGGCCGCACATTCCGCCATGAGATCTTTGCCGACTACAAGGCCGGGCGCGACAAGCAACCCGAGGATATAACGTTAGCCATACCATATATCAAGCGCATACTCACGGCAATGAGAATTCCGGTGGTCGAATCGCCTGATTTCGAAGCCGACGACGTGATAGGCACTCTTGCCCGCAAAGCCGAGAAGGAGGGTTTTGTCACTTATATGATGACACCGGACAAGGATTACGGACAGCTTGTGACCGACCGCACTTTCATGTATCGGCCCGCGCTCAAAGGACAGGGATTCGAGGTGAGAGGACCGGAGCAGGTGTGTGAACGCCACGGCATATCATCGCCCGAGCAGGTCATTGATCTGCTGGCTCTCGAGGGCGACGCATCCGACAATATTCCCGGGTGTCCGGGCGTAGGCGAGAAAACGGCCACGAAACTCATAGCCGAATTCGGCTCGGTGGAGAATCTGCTTGAAAATACCGAAAGCCTTAAAGGCGCGTTG
>BLLX01000205.1 GCA_011959405.1 Muribaculaceae bacterium | reverse complement strand
CCTCATATCCGTCGCGCCTGCAACAATCTCTTGGCGAAGGCTATGAGGTGGGCAACTTCGGGCGCAACGGTGCCACACTGCTCAGGAAAGGCCACAACCCTTACTGCAAGACGGCAGAATTCGCGCATGCACTTGAGTTTGCGCCTGACATAGCCGTGATCCATCTCGGCACCAACGACACCGACCCGCGCAACTGGCCCGATCACGGCGACGCATTCGTGCGCGACTATCTGTGGCTCACCGACACCCTGCGCGCGGTGAACCCCGACATGCGCATCATAGTGGCCAACATGGCCCCTATCGGCACGGCTCACCGTCGCTTCCGTTCCGGCACCCGTGAATGGCGCGACCGCATACGCGAACTGATCCCTCACGTGGCGCATGCCGCCGGAGCCGAACTGATCGACTTCCGCACATCGCTGGTCGACCGCCAGAATCTGATTCCTGACAACCTGCACACCAATCCCGAAGGCGCCGCACTGCTGGCAGCATACGTGCACTCCGCCATCACTGGAGATTACGGTGGTCTGAGCCTTCCTGAGGTCTATTCCGACGGGATGGTGCTGCCCCACGGAAAGTACCTGACCATAAGGGGCAAGGCAGATGCAGGGCGGCATGTGACCGTCGGCATAAACAACCGCCGGTACACGGCAACATCCGGAAATACCGGCGACTGGACGGCGGAAATCGAACCGCTCGACGCAGGCGGGCCATACGAACTGACCGTGTCTGACGGCGAGAGGACCCTGCGCATCAAGGATGTGATGGCCGGAGAAGTATGGCTTGCGTCCGGACAAAGCAATATGGAGTTCAGACTGATCGAAGCCGCAGACTCACCCACGGAGATATGTCCGGATTCGCTGCTCCGGGTTTTCCATCTGGCCGACAGACGGCGCCCGTCGCCGGGACAGACAGACTCCGTATCACAACGCTGCATCGACTCTCTGGATTATTACAAGGATGCCGTATGGACGCTGCCGTCAGCCGAGTTTTCGGCCGTGGCATGGCACTTCGGACGCATGCTTGCCGACTCCCTCAGAATGCCCGTCGGAATCATAGCCAACGCTGTAGGAGGAGCCGGCACCGAGAGTTTTGTCGACATAGAGACTCTGCAGCACCATATTCCGGAGATACTGACCGACTGGCAGGGCAATGACTATGTTCAGCCATGGGTGCAGCAACGCGCCATCGAAAACATGGGAGGCCGGAACAACAGCCATCGCCATCCCTACGAGCCGTCATATCTGTTTGCCGCAGGAATCCGCCCGCTCGGCGGTTATCCTCTTTCAGGCGTGATCTGGTATCAGGGAGAAAGCAATGCCCACAACATCGAAGTCCACGAACGCCTGTTTCCTCTGCTTGTGGAGTCATGGCGCCGTGAGTTCTCTTCTCCCCGTCTGCCTTTCATCACCAC
>BLLX01000204.1 GCA_011959405.1 Muribaculaceae bacterium | reverse complement strand
ATGAGATGGAACTGATGGAGCAGTCATACAAACTGGCGGCGCAGTATCTCGGCACAGGCAATGGCGGTCAGCAGGCCGTGATAGTCGATGAACCGGAAAAAGACCGTAAGGTCATGCCTGTCAATCAAGTAAACCGCAATGTAGTGTCTTCTCTCAGTGCCTCTGCCGATAACACACGCTCTTTCTCTACCGCTGTCGGCATCAAACATAAGAATTTCAAGAATACCATTTCTGCCTGTATCGCCACTGACCAGGCGGTTATCGACGGGCAGAGCGTGAGGCTCCGGACACTCGAACCGATGTGGATTGGCAATTCTCTGTTGCCGAAGAACACAAGCATCGTAGGAGTGGCACGGCTTCAGGGTGAGCGTCTTGAAATCAAGATTGAGAACATTGAGGCTCTCGGCTGCATCATGGAGGTTGACCTCTCGGTCTATGATTCCGACGGTCAGGAGGGTATCAATATTCCCAACTCTATGGAGAGCGATGCACTCCATGAGATTGGTGCCAATATGGGCAGCACGATGGGCAGTTCTATCAACCTGACCACCAATGCCGGGGCACAACTCGTCTCCGATGTGGGCAAAGGACTCATCAACGGTGTGAGCCAGTATCTTAACAAGAAACTGCGCACTGTGAAGGTCCATCTCAAATCCGGCTACAAAGTCATGCTCCGTCAGAATGAGCAGTAATCAAACGTCCCTCCGTCTCAGACGCTCCATGTTCTTCTTGTCGTAAGCCTCCCCACGATTAAGCAGATATTCAAATTTTACAAGGTCTCCTTCTATCTCAATGTGTAGCACAAAGAATGCTCGTTTACTCCCGATACGAATGCGATAAACGCTATTGAGGGTTTCAATCTTCTTGCAGTTTTGGATCTCGTCAAGAGATTGAGCCTCAATGACGTTATTAATTGCATCTCTTACGGATTCGTAGATTTTGCCTGATAGTTTGTCAAATGCCTTGGCAAACTCCTTTGAGAAGTCTATTCTCATCGGTATGCACCCAATTTGTGCTTACGCATGAAATCATCCTTCTCCTGCTCGTTGAGCATGACTTTGCCCTCCGGACGAGTGGAGACCAGATATTTGTAGACTTCGGCATCGTCCATCTCTTCAGCTTCCTGTATGAGAAGATGCTCGATGTATTTCTTGAGGTTCATACCCATTGAGGTTGCCTTCAGACTGAGAGCGGTGAAAACATCTTCAGGGATGTCGATGAGCTTGCGGTGAGAAGACTTGGACTGAGATACTGATACGGTATTCATAGTTCTAATTTTTTGTGCAAAGATAAATCATATATACCATATATACAAATTCGAGCACTTAAAGTTGGATAATATCAAAATTTTCAATTATCAACAAGAATGAAAACAATCACAAAATTCTTTGTTGCGGCAGTGGCGCTCTTCGGATT
>BLLX01000203.1 GCA_011959405.1 Muribaculaceae bacterium | reverse complement strand
GGTTTTGGCAAAAATTCGCTAACTTTGTTGTTTAATAACATCCTGCGTTTTTTGCAAAGGACCAAATTCAACGTGTAGTTATGCAGATTAATTCCGCCAGATTTGAGATAAGCAATGCGGATGTGGCCAAATGCCCCGCCACATCGTGTCATGAATATGCTTTTATAGGACGAAGCAATGTGGGCAAGTCGTCGTTGATCAACATGCTAACCGGCAACCGTAAGCTGGCCATGACGTCGGCCACGCCGGGAAAAACCATACTGATCAACCATTTTCTGATAAACAACAGCTGGTATATAGTCGACCTGCCGGGCTACGGATATGCTCTGAGAAGCAAGGCAGACCGCGGCAGACTGACAAAAATTATCGAGGACTATATTCTGGAACGTCCGCAGATGACATCGTTGTTCGTGCTTGTTGATTCGCGTCATGCCCCACAGCAGATCGATCTGGAATTTATGGAATGGCTCGGTGAAAACGGAGTGCCTTTCAGTATCGTGTTTACCAAGATCGACAAGCTCTCGCGAATAGCGGCCGAAAACAATATAGCGGCCTATAAGCGGCAGTTGCTGGAACGTTGGGAGGAACTGCCACCGGTTTTTGTGACTTCCAGTGAAAAAGGAGTCGGCCGGGAGGAGCTTCTGGACTATATTGACGAGTTGAACAACCTGCCTGTATGTACTTCTTTTGATGACAATGGAGAGTAACGGCAGCAAGGCGTTTGTTGCGGAACTGGCGCGCAGGCTGGGACGCGACCGTAAGGAAACGGAGACATTGCTCGACGGACTGCGTCAGGCTCTCAGGCAGCATTGCGGCGAGTTGGACACGGTGGCGGTGCCGGGTTTCGGCAATTTTGAACCGGTGAAGCATCTGGAGCAGGTTGTCACCGACAGGGTGTCGGGACAGCGTATGCTGTTGCCGCCGGAAATAGAGCTGACATTCCATCCGGGCACGAAACTGCGTGGTCAGATTGAAAAATTAAACCGCGGTGTGTGATGAACAGAATAGTTACCATTGATGAACTGGCCCGTACGGTGGCTCAGTTCAACAGTTGTCATGAATCTGATGCTCTCGCCTTTGTCAGGGAAACATTCGCTCTTGCCTATGAGACGCTTGCTGCTGGCGATGCGGTTGTGATCAAAGGTCTGGGTGAGTTTTCGGGTACTGAAGGCTCGGTTCTGTATCGTCCTGACCGGGAGCTGGCTGATGCGGTCAATGCTCCGTTTGCTGCGTTCTCTGCAGTGGAATTGCCTGACGGTATGGACCTGATCGAAAATGATCAGCCTTCCGGCGATGGTGATGATGTGGCTGAAATAGGAATTGATCCGGAACCTGTTGTCGTGGAAATGCAGCAGGAGCCGGTGTGCGATGAAGATATTCCGGCCGGTCAGGACTCTGCCCGTGAGATTGATGAGAATGCAGATA
>BLLX01000202.1 GCA_011959405.1 Muribaculaceae bacterium | reverse complement strand
GTCGACGGGATGCACGGTCGATATGGATTCGATCTCGTCGCCCCAGAAAACCACACGCAGTGTGATTTCTTCGTAGGCAAGACGGATTTCGACCGTGTCGCCGTGTACGCGGAATGTGCCACGAGGAAGGTCTGTGACGCTTCTGGAGTAGAGCGAGTCCACCAATTTGCGGAGAAAGGCGTTGCGTGCGATTTTTTGCCCTACCTTTATGTCGACCACAGTGGCATTGAAGTCGCTGGGATTACCCATGCCGTACAGGCAGCTTACGGATGAGATCACCACCACGTCCTTGCGTCCCGACAACAGGGCCGATACGGTGGATAGTCTGAGACGTTCGATCTCGTCATTGATCATCAGATCTTTTTCGATATAACGGTCTATTCCGGGGATGTAGGCTTCGGGCTGATAGTAGTCGTAGTAGCTGACAAAATACTGTACGGAATTGTCGGGGAAAAATTGTTTGAATTCCGAATACAGCTGTGCCGCAAGCGTTTTGTTATGGCTGAGGATCAGGGTGGGGCGCTGGACCTTTTCGATCACATTGGCCATTGTGAAAGTCTTGCCGGAGCCTGTGACACCGAGAAGTACCTGCGCGACATCTCCTCTTTCAACGCCTGCTGAAAGGGCTTCGATTGCCTTTGGCTGATCGCCGGTGGGGTTATACTGTGACGAGATTTTGAATTTCATGCGGGAATGCAGGCGGAGACTGCGTTTATTTTTTTGTCACGTTTACTTTTTCTGTGGGCGGAAGCGACTCATTGCGGGAGTCGACTGCGGCCACAACATTGTCGGCAAGTTGCATGAAGGCTTCGCCTTCCACGCTGTCGGCCAATGCAATGGGGGAACCAAGGTCTGCCTGCTCGCAGATGTCGGCCACCAGCGGAATCTGTCCGAGCAGCGGCACATTGAGTTCGGATGCCAGCATTTTGGCTCCCTCGCGTCCAAAAATGTAGTAACGTTCCTGAGGGTGGGCGGCAGGGGTGAACCATGCCATATTTTCGACCAGTCCGAGCACGGGTACGTTGACTTTGTCGCCCATGAACATGGCTATGCCTTTGCGCGCATCGGCCAGTGCCACCTGCTGAGGGGTGCTTACTACAACGACTCCCGTGATGCCGAGAGTCTGTACGAGTGTGAGATGGATGTCGGATGTGCCGGGGGGCATGTCGATGAGGAAATAGTCGAGTTCTCCCCAGTCGGCCTGGGTGATGAGCTGATTGAGGGCGTTGGATGCCATTGATCCGCGCCACAGCACAGGCTTGTCGGCATCGACAAGGAAGCCTATGGAAAGCAGTCTGACTCCATATTGTTCGGCAGGAATTATGAGGTCCCGGCCTTCGCTCTCTCTCATATACAGCTGTATGCCCTCCACTCCGAACATTTTGGGCATGGACGGGCCGAAAATGTCGGCGTCAAGCAATCCGACCTTGT
>BLLX01000201.1 GCA_011959405.1 Muribaculaceae bacterium | reverse complement strand
ATATCCGTAAGGCTTGATATTTATCGTTTTTATCGGTAGTATTCGGTAGTTAAATCGGGTATTATGCGTTGGCATACTCGCAGTTAAGTGTTCTTACAGCTGCCATCAGGAAATACGCTCTGTCTCCGTCTTCGGGACTTCTGCGTATGATTTCGCCCCGGGTTTTGTAATATTTGTCCGAAGGATAATCCAGACCGAACAGACGATGCACCCGGCTGATAATCTCATTGCTCGTTATATTGCCGCCGTTGATCATCTTCATGGAGATTATCATATTGATGATTTCACATACGGCGGTGTATTTAGATGACAGTCTGACCTTCTTTTCAACCTTCGGTGATTCCTCACACTTCGGCTCTCCGGTCTCGCATGACGTTGTGACGCCATTCTCCACTAACAGCTCCAGCTGTCGAAGCAGCCCCTTGGCTATTTCAAGGATACGGGCCGCGTATCCCCTTAGTTTCTTCCCGATGGTGTCTCCGATGATATGGGAGACTTCCGAGATGAACATGGTAAGTCCGGTATGTATCTCACGCCAGTTCAGCGAACTGTGGACGAATGAGACGATTATGGAGCGCATATCCTCATAGTGCGCTTTCATGTCGGTTTCATTCCCGTCTTCAAGATTCAGGAAGAACCGGGTTTTCAGGAGGGTGAATGTCATATCCATAGTTTTTGAAGTAACTTTAATCCGGCGGACTAATTTGTCGCCCGTTTGCGAAATCCAAACACGACAGCGGCTGGATGTGTTTGTATTTTATTCTGTCTGTTAAGGTGTTACAAAGTGACACTGAAAATTCAAAAACACATCTGACTACACTTTTATTATGTGAATCAATCTGAATGTTAAAATCATTATGGCGGACAACTATTTGATTGTTAGAGTTGTTTCTCTTTAAATGCAATAGTATGATTTAACAGATATATAAATTCCATAAATGTCACGTCCCCGCAAGACAATCCCACAAGAACCTGCCTCAGACTGCCACGGGGTGCAGAAAATATTGCTGTACAGCGCGTCGGATGAGAGCATTGCCGATTACTCGAAGACATTGCGAAAATTCGGTGATGCTTTCGAGACCGTAAACAATATCACCGAAGCAAAAAAGATGCTCAGGACCCGTCAGTTTGATTCTCTTATAGCTGACCTGACCAACTTCGAGGGTAGCGGCAGAAGACTCATCCACTGGGCCAAGGCGCATATGCCCGGTTCATTCAAGACCCACGGCTATATGCGTACTGACATTCCCAACCTTATCAAAAACATATACTGCCAAGGTATTGACCAGAGGTTTTATTACGACCATGCCGATATAGACCATCTCACCAAGGTCATATTCTCGATAAGCATAAACCATCCGGACATGACATGGGTAAGGGACATAACCGTCGGACAAAAGGAACTCAGACGCATTATCGGAAAGAAGTCTGCAATGGTGCA
>BLLX01000200.1 GCA_011959405.1 Muribaculaceae bacterium | reverse complement strand
TTACTGTACCATTGCGTACAATTCAGTTGACGACACAGTTCTTGTCGCCGATTATTATGGTATCAAATTGTCAAGATGTTCAGAATTTGCATATGAGACTATAAAAAGGATAATGCCAACCGTCAAGCCTGAAATATTTGAGCCTATCACACTACGCCCGGAGGTAGCTAAGAACATTAACGATATTGAGGCTGCTTTCAACTCTGCAAAAGAGGATGTGGCTGACAAAACATAAATAAATTATGATGAAATTATTCAAAATATTTATACCTGCATTTTTTCTGTGCTTGTTAATCGGCACTGGTAATGCTTCCGCCCAATGGACGGTAATTGATCCGTCAAACATCGCCCAGAGCATCGTAAACTCTTCAAAATCACTCGTTCAGGAGTCGACGACCGCGACGAATATGGTCAATAACTTCAAAGAGACGGTAAAGATTTACCAACAGGCGAAGAAATATTATGACGCTCTCCAATCGGTCAACAACCTCGTCCGCGATGCCCGCAAGGTGCAGCAGACCGTCCTGATGCTCGGCGACATATCCGGTTACTATGTCAACAACTTCAAGAAGATGCTGACCGATCCCAACTTCACAAGTGCCGAGCTCTCGGCTATCGCCTCCGGCTACACCCGTATCCTCGAAGAAGCCAACGGAGTACTTGGAGATCTGAAACAGGTGGTCAATATCACGACATTAAGTATGACCGACAAAGACCGCATGGACGTGGTGGATGACTGCTACAGGGAGATGAAAAGGTTGAAAAATCTGACGGCATACTACACTAACAAGAATATCAGCGTATCATATCTACGGGCAAAAAAGAAGGCTGATACACAACGAGTCGTTAGTCTGTATGGTGACGGTTCGGAAAAATACTGGTAGTCTATGCTTTGTGCTATTGATTTCACAAACCTCCACACCATACTCCGCTCGTTGTATGATGAAATGATGCCACTATGCTCCGATATGGCGGGAGTTGCCCAGGCTATCGCCGGACTCGGGGCACTGTTCTTCGTCGCTTATAGAGTATGGCAGTCACTGGCAAGGGCTGAGCCTATTGATGTCTTTCCGCTACTTCGTCCATTTGTCATAGGGTTCTGTATCATGTTCTTTCCTACTATGGTACTCGGTACGATAAATACCGTAATGTCACCTATTGTCCAAGGCACAGCCTCTATGCTTGAAGGTCAGACATTGGACATGAAGAAGTATCGCGAGGAGAAGGACCGACTGGAATACGAGAAAATGATGAATGATCCGTCAACGGCGTATCTGGTGGATGATGCAGAATTTGACCGTCAGATTGACGAACTCGGAGTAACCGAGGTCGGCACCGCTGCCGGTATGTATATCGAGCGAGGCATATATAAAGTGAAGAAGGCTATCCAGAATTTTTTCAGAGAGTTACTGGAAATGCTTTTTCAGGCTGCTTCGCTTGCCATTGACAC
>BLLX01000199.1 GCA_011959405.1 Muribaculaceae bacterium | reverse complement strand
GGATGGGCCGGGTGGCGCTATGTCACTTCTGAATATTCCGGAGAGCCGCGGTGGGTCTATCTGCCTGCCGGAATAGACCGTGCGGCTGTCAAAGACTCTTTGCAGGCCGCTTTGGGTGATTTCGGGTCGAAGGTCTATAATGTCTACGACCGCGTGGCGCCTGATTCCGTGGTGGCCCGCGGCGCATACCGCATCAGCTCCGGCGAAAGGGTCAAGGATGTGGCCGCAAGGCTTTTCCACCGCCGTCAGACACCCGTGAATGTGACTTTCCACAACATCCGCACCATGGACCAGCTTGCGGCGAGGGTGGGGGATCAGCTCGAGCTGTCGGCACCGCAGTTTCTTGCGGCATGTGACTCCGTGCTGCCTGCGGCGGGATTCCGCCGCCCTGAATATATAGCGGCTTTTTTCCCCGACACATACGAGTTCTACTGGACAGTGACTCCCGAGGATGCTGTGGAGCGCCTGCTGTCGTACCGCAACCGTTTCTGGAACGATGACCGCCGCGCACGTGCCGCTGCCCTCGGACTTAATCCGGTCAAGGTGGCCACCGTGGCATCCATAGCCGAGGAGGAAACCCTGTCGCGCACGGAGCGCGCCACCGTGGCCCGTCTATATATTAACCGCCTGCGCAAAGGGATGAAGCTACAGGCCGACCCCACGGTGAAATTTGCCGTCGGAGACTTCGGCCTGCGCCGCATCACGGCAGCACATCTGCGCACCGAGTCGCCTTACAACACCTACATTCATGCCGGCCTGCCCCCCGGTCCCATACGCATGGCCGAACGGGCCACAGTAGAGGCCACGCTGGAGTCTCGGCCGCATGACTATCTGTATATGTGTGCCAAAGAAGACTTCTCCGGCACTCATAATTTTGCCACCGACTACGCTACACACAGCCGCAATGCCGCACGCTACCGCCGAGCCCTCGACCGCCGCGGCATCCGCTGAACCATAAACTATAAACCTTAAACCCTAAACCATCCCCCCTCTCCCTGAATATGAACCGACTGAGAGCTTTGGACGTGATGCGCGGCCTGACCGTCGTGCTTATGATCGTTGTCAATACCCCGGTATGGGGCACTCCGGTATATGAAGCCTTGCAGCATGCGCTGTGGAACGGGCTTACGGCGGCCGATCTCGTGTTTCCACTCTTCGTATTCATGATGGGCGTGAGTGTCAGCTTCTCGCTTCGCTGCTATGATTACACCCCGTCACGCACGGCTGTGACGAAAGTGCTGCGCCGCACTTTGCTGATCTTTATTGTCGGTCTGGCGCTCGACTATGTGGAAAAAGGCATTGCCGGAGTCAGCTCCGGTCTCGACTTCAGCCGGCTAAGGCTCACCGGGGTGTTGCCGCGTCTGGCCCTGAGCTATGGCGTGGCGTCGCTCCTTGCCCTCTATATAGGCCGCCGCGGGCTGATGTGGGCGGTTGTCGCCATGCTTTCCGTGTATGCG
>BLLX01000198.1 GCA_011959405.1 Muribaculaceae bacterium | reverse complement strand
GGCATCTCGCTCGACGAAAGCGACAAAATCGGGCGCGAAGCCGAACGGATCATCCTCTCCGTGCCCGAAGTACGGACTGTGGCCCGCAAAACCGGTCGAGCCGAACTCGACGAGCATTCCCTCGGGGTGAACGTCAGCGAGATCGAGGCTCCCTACACCCTGTCGGGACGCAGCCGGCAGGAGATGACGCGCGAACTGCGTGAACGACTGTCGGAACTCCCCGGTGCTGTCGTGGAGATCGGACAGCCCATATCGCACCGCATCGACGCCATGCTCTCGGGCACACAGGCCCAGATCGCCGTAAAGCTATTCGGCGACGACCTGAACACCATGTTCCGCACCGGCAAACAGATCCAGGCTGCCATAAAGACGGTCGATGGCGTGGCCGACGTCAACATCGAGCAGCAGGTCGAACGTCCTGAACTGACCATCAAACCTCGGCGCGAACTGCTTGCCCGCTACGGCATAACCATGCCGGAATTCCGCCGGTTTATATCGATGGCGCTCGGCGGCGAAAGGGTGTCGCAGGTCTACGGAGCCGACGGCATGCCCTACGACCTGACTGTGGTGCTGCGCCCCGACTCCCGCAACTCCCTTGACGCCATCGGCGCCCTGTCCATCGACTCCAACGTCGGCAAGATACCGCTGTCGACAGTGGCCGAACTGCGCTCATCGTCCGGACCAAACGCCATCAACCGCGAGGATGCCAAACGCCGTGTGATAATATCGGCCAACACCGACGGACGCGACCTGCGCAGTGTGGTCGACGACATACGCGAAGCCGTAGGCTCACAGGTCACACTGCCCGAAAACTACTATGTGACCTACGGCGGCCAGTTCGAAAACGAAGCCGCGGCGTCACGCACCCTGCTGATCACCTCGATCGGCTCACTGCTGCTGATCCTCATGTTGCTCTACGGCGAGTTCCGCAACATAGGCCAGTCGCTTCTGATCCTGCTCAACATGCCGCTGGCGATAATAGGCGGCGTGTTCATGCTCATGGCCACAGGCTCCGAGGTCAACATCCCGGCCATCATCGGCTTCATCTCGCTTATGGGCATATCCACCCGCAACGGCATGCTGCTCATGTCGCGCTACAACGATCTGCATGCCCACGGCATCCCGTTGGCCGAACGAGTGATGAAAGGCTCTGTAGACCGTCTGCTGCCCATCGTCATGACCGCGCTGACATCGGCTCTGGCCCTGCTTCCTCTGGCGATCAACGGCGACAAGCCCGGCAACGAGATCCAGTCGCCAATGGCTATCGTGATTCTCGGCGGACTCGTGTCCTCTACCGTACTCAATGTCTTTGTGGTCCCTGCCATATACACCATCATGAACCAACGTAAAGAAAACAAATGAAACTACAGACACTGATTCTATCCGCGTCCCTCTCGTTCCTGACTCCCGTATGCTCAGCCGGCCAGCCTTCGCCGGATTTCCAGACGATAATATCGTCAGTCATCGCCAACA
>BLLX01000197.1 GCA_011959405.1 Muribaculaceae bacterium | reverse complement strand
GTCGATGCCAAGAGCCGGGTCGTGCAACAGCAACCCGCCTTCGGCCTGCGGTGCATAATAATTGTCGCACTTATACTGAAACACAGCCACGTCCGACAACACTGCGAACCCGTGGGCAAAGCCACGCGGCACAAACAGCATCCTATGGTTGTCGCCGCTTAGCTCCACCGCCACATGACGGCCGTAGGTGGGCGACCCCTTTCGTATGTCCACCGCCACGTCAAGCACCCGTCCGCTCACGCACCTGACCAGTTTGCTCTGGCAGAACGGCGGCCGCTGAAAATGAAGACCGCGGATCACGCCGCGGGCTGACATGCTCTCGTTCTCCTGCACGAACTTCACCGGACGCACATTCCTGTCAAAATCATCCTGCCTGAAACTTTCGAAAAAATAACCTCTGGAGTCACGTATCACACGCGGCTCCAGAATCACAGGGCCTTCTATCTCGGTCTGTATATATTCCATCTTGATTTTTTTTTAATGGGCTTCAAGCCAGTTATGGGCCACACCTGAACTTACCGTCAGCGGCACCCGGCCGCTGTAGGCACTCTCCATCTCGGACGTGACTATCCGCTGCACGGCATCCAGTTCCTCCGGCACCACGTTGAATATGAGTTCGTCATGCACCTGCATTATCATCTTCGACAGCAGGCCTTCAGCGTGCATTCGCCTGTGGATTCTGACCATGGCCGTCTTTATTATGTCGGCGGCCGAGCCTTGTAGCGGGGCATTGATGGCGTTGCGTTCGGCATAGCCCCTTACCACCGCGCTCCTCGAATTGATTTCAGGAATCATGCGCCGGCGCCCCATCACGGTTGCCACATAGCCCTTCTCCCGGGCACTTTCCACGGTGTTCTCCATATATTCCTTCACCTTGGGGTAGGAGCGGAAATACCCTTCGATAAGCTGCTTGGCTTCCTGACGCGGTATGCCCAGACGCTCGGCTAGCCCGAACGCCGAGATGCCGTATATTATCCCGAAATTCGCCGTCTTGGCATTGCGCCGTTCGTCATCGGTCACATCCTGCTGTGCCAGATGATAGATTTTGGCGGCGGTGGCACGGTGTATGTCGGCGCCTTCGGCAAAAGCCCCGATCATGTCCGGATCGCCGCTTATGTCGGCCATCAGACGCAGCTCTATCTGCGAATAGTCGGCCGAAAGCATCAGGCATCCGGGATCGGCTATGAACGCGCGTCGTATCTCGCGTCCGTCGTCTGTCCGCACCGGTATGTTCTGGAGATTGGGATTGTTGGACGACAACCGGCCTGTGGCCGTTCCCGTCTGGTTATAATTGGTGTGTATCTTGCCGGTGTCGCTGTTGATCAGCGTCGGCAGGGCGTCGATATAAGTGGCAAGCAGTTTCCTTATGGCACGGGTGTGGAGTATCATGTCCACCACGGGCACCGACGAACGGTATTTCTCGAGCACCTCCTCGGTTGTCGAATATCCGCCCTTCTTGGTCTTCTTGACTTTGGTGTCGATCTTCATG
>BLLX01000196.1 GCA_011959405.1 Muribaculaceae bacterium | reverse complement strand
TGAATTTTTTCTTGATTTTTGCCAGTATGAATTTGGCTATGGCTTTTGTGGCGTCAGCTCTGAATGGAGAGAAGCTGGGCCAGTCGTTGAAATTGATTATAGTGAAATTGCCCTCGGGAGTCACTATGCAGTCTCCGCCGTAGATATCCACTCCGACTATCCGGGCAGCTTTGTCGGCGGCCTTGTTCAAGGCTTCGTGGTCAAATTCGTATGCAGGCTGTGCCGCTATCCTGTCATCAGGATCCAGCGGGTAGTGGTATCTGAAAAACGTGGTGCCGCCCACTCCGTAGAATTTTACCAGATTTCCTTCTATGTGTCGTTCAACCACAGCAGTGCGTATGCCGCGCAGAAAATATTCCTGAAGGACCTCTTGGGCCATGGTGGCGTTGCGTGCGAATGTGATGTCCTCTTTGTGCATTGAATGGAAATCGGCTCGTTTCACCCAGCATTGGTTCATGCCCATGTCGGCCAGTCGGTCGGTGACGCTGCGGTCTGTGTCGATGGTCACGGAGTCGACGTATGGTATACCGCCCTGTATCAGCCGCGGCGCCATGCGGCCTCTTTTGCAGTTCTCAGTCCCGTAAGCGGAATTGATCACAAGGGCACCGGAGTCCTCCATCTGCTGGAGCATGGCTATGGAGCGTCGCTCTCTGCACATGTTTATGATGATTTTTTCCGAGACTTTTCCGTCCATCAGTTCCGCTTCGCTGTAGATTGTCACCGGACAGCCGCGTTTGCGCAACGACGCGCACACGCTGGTAAGTATGGCCGCATCGCTGCCTATATGATTCGGTGAATATGACGGCGATCGCAGGATTCCGGCTATGGAAAAGTCTGACATTCGGCAGATGGCGTGGTGGTGACTGACTCTGTCTTATCCGAGGTTGAGGACCACGTTGTCGCGGCCACGTTCGACGTAGAGCTTCTTCAACGGATTTTTGAACGCTTCCTCATGGCTTATCCTGCATCTGAACGCGTCGATAGCCATGTAGATGGCGTGGCGCATGGATTGGGGATCGGCTATGCCTTTGCCCGCGATGTCATAGGCTGTTCCGTGGTCGGGTGCGGTGCGCACATACGGCAGTCCGGCGGTGAAGTTAACGCCCTGTCCCATGCTCAGAGCCTTGAAGGGAGCAAGTCCCTGATCGTGATACATGGCGAGCACGCCGTCAAAACGGTTGAAATGTCCGGCACCGAAAAATCCGTCGGCTGGATAAGGACCGAAAACCTGGATGTTTCTGGTTCGCGCGTCGGCGATGGCCGGCTTTATTATTTCGGTTTCTTCAGTGCCGATCAGGCCTTCGTCGCCGCAGTGGGGATTAAGGGCCAGCACTGCTATGCGGGGATGGTGTACGCCGAAATCTCGTTTGAGCGAATCCGAGAACGCTTCTATCTTCTCGGTAATAAGTTCGGTTGACAGCGCCTGAGACACTTTGGACAACGGAAGATGGGTGGTGCACAGCGCCACCTTCATGTTCTCCGAGCAAAGGATAATTA
>BLLX01000195.1 GCA_011959405.1 Muribaculaceae bacterium | reverse complement strand
GTATAATAGCACATTTCAACGAATGGACCACAGGCATAGGACTGCTTCACGTCAAAGCGGAACTGCCGGAAGTGGCGACTGTATTCACTACCCATGCCACCAGCATAGGCCGCAGTATATGCGGCAACGGCAAAGAGTTGTATGCCTATTTCCACGGCTACAACGGAGACCAGATGGCGGCAGAACTGAACATGCAGTCAAAGCATTCGCTTGAAAAAACAGCGGCCCATCAGGCCGACTGTTTCACCACAGTGAGTGAAGTCACCGCCCGTGAATGCGAGCAGCTGCTTGACATACGCCCCATTGTGACCCCTAACGGATTTGAAAAAGACTTTGTGCCGACGGCTAAAAACATGCCTGCGGCAAGAGCCGCAGCACGCAAGGCCATGCTTAACGTGGCTTCGTCGCTCATCGGCTCCAAAGTTCCGGACGATTCGTTCCTGATAGCCACATCGGGCCGTTGCGAATACCGCAACAAAGGCATTGACGTGTATCTCGACTCCCTGCGCATGCTCTCGGACTCCTTGAAGGGTACACGCCGCCGCGCGATATGCTTCATCATGGTGCCGGCATGGTCACGCGAAGCCCGCGAAGATCTGAAAGTGGCCCTTCCTTACAAGCGCAAGCAGGGACGTCTGTCAAATCCGGTGATAACGCATATTCTCAACAATCCTGAGTCGGATCCCGTTATAAATTCCATACACCGTCTCGGCTTCCGCAACGAAAACACCGATAACGTGGACGTGATATACGTGCCCTGCTATCTCGACGGTTCGGACGGACTTTTCGACGGACTGACATACTATCAGTTGCTGCCTGGACTTAATGCCACAGTGTTCCCGTCATATTACGAACCCTGGGGCTACACACCGCTTGAATCAGTGGCATTCGGAGTGCCGACAGTCACCACCACTCTCAGCGGCTTCGGACAGTGGGTAGCAGAGACATTCCCGGAAGACACTTTCGCCCATAGCGGCGTGCATGTGATCGAACGAAACGACGGCAACTATGCCGATGTATGCTCAGACATTGCCACCGATCTTCTGGCCATGATCCGCTCATTCGGGAGCAAATCCGAATCAGCCATACGCGACGCTGCATCGGCCACAGCAGATATGGCGGCATGGAAACACTTCATATCGTATTATCTCTCCGCGTTCACGCAAGCTCTCAACCATGCGGCAGAACGAAACGACAAAACAAGGAAACAATAACATAAAGTCATAATCTTCTACATTTTATGAAACTGCAAGTAAGCAACACCAATGTCCCCACCTGGCGCGACATTACCGTCAACACTCATCTTCCGGAAAGACTTAAGCCCTTGGAAACCCTGGCCCGCAACCTCTGGTGGGTATGGAACAGCGAGGCAAAGTCCCTGTTCCATGATCTTGATCCCGACATGTGGCGCATTACCGGCGAAAACCCCGTCATGCTGCTCCAGCGTCTCGGCTCCGACCGCCTGGCTCAGATCATAGCTGACGAAGACCTGATGAAAC
>BLLX01000194.1 GCA_011959405.1 Muribaculaceae bacterium | reverse complement strand
CTATCCGAAATAGTAATAAGATGAGTGGCTGTATCGTGACCGAGCGAGAGCGGAATATGAAGTTTCCACTTACCGATTTAGTCCATATCCGTAGGTTTGCTCAGATAGTCGGAATAGAGATTGATGAACGGAAATTCCGCAACGTAAGAGAATTTAGAGAGTATTTTGAAAAGTTGATTAGAGAAAAGGTTGGAAAGGAGGATTGGTGATGGACAATATTAAAGACTTTCATTCAATAGAAGAATTGGAGAATTTCCTACAAAGCATCATGGACAAAAGTAAAATAAGCGAAACGTTGAAGAAAATTCTATCATATCCTTCAGGAACGATTATAATTTTCGTTTGTCGCCAACGTGACCCGTTACTTGGTCATAGGCAACAATCAATCCGTGTTTTCCACAATTAGGGCAAATGAATTCTATGACTTCATCTTTACCCCCTTTGGAGGTTAGATAGGATATGTTGCCGCATTTCGGACACTGAACTTTGATTTGTTGGGGCATTTTAATTACTTCTTTGATTTCCAAGCGCAAAGTTAGCAAAAAATTTCGTAACTTTGCGCTGTCTTTATAAAAGACAACGTTTGAAAATAACAGAAAGTGCCTTATTTCTTGTGAAATCGCCAATTCTCATCTAAGAATACACAAGGCACGGTGACAGCTCATATAACGTGGGCTGCCTATCCGTGCGTGTATTCAGGTGTTTGGCGATACCTACAAGAGTGCAAGGATGGCAGCCCACTTTCTATATATAACTTTAGTAAGAAAATTTCTCCAATTGGATGCCTGCGGAGAACTCTTGTAAAATCGCCATATGGAACCGCAGGCACTTATTCAAATCATTACGATTGTGGCTCCGATATTCATTGCTATTGCAGGATATGGCATAGCAAAGAAACGCAATCGAAAGGGATGGCTATGGTTCATAAACTGTCTTCTTACAGGCTTTTTAGGACTAATCGTCATCGCATGTTCCAAACCATTAGATTATGATGAGAAACTTGACTACTCCGAAGATGAAACTCTTGGATGGGTTATGCTCCTTATTTCTCTTCTATGGTTCGGATTGACTTTTTGGTACGGATGGAGCGCAGCAAAATCTTACCATGACAATATGATGTGGAACGCTATGATGCAATTTATGCGTTAAGTTATGGGAAGAAATACTGGTGCATTCTTTTATGGATTGATGACGGCTGTCATAGTCACAATAATCCTAATGTTCTTTGTAGGTAGCGCACTGCCTCCAATATTTTATATCGGAATATTTGTGTTCTTCACTCCATTTGCTATGTGGTGTCGTTTAATGGAACTAAAACGAAAGGATAGAGAAAAAGAGGAAGAATAATCATCCCTATTTCCTTGGCTTTTGACGTAGAACTTCGTTAATAGCCTTGCTGAAATCCACGCGTTTGCCCATAGGCTTTTTCAGCTCATCAATAGGCAGGTCAAGTATGGGTATATAATTCTTGTCTTTTTTCTTTGGCTTCATCTTCCTACT
>BLLX01000193.1 GCA_011959405.1 Muribaculaceae bacterium | reverse complement strand
CGATGAGGATACCGCGGGCAGAGGAATCGGCGCGGCGGCCCTGGAGGTCGTAGACAGTGGTCTGCGAGCCGTTGGTGATTGTAATTTCGGAGATTCCTACGTTTTCGTCGATGGTCCATACGGCTGTGGTCTCAAGGTTTGTGGTCTTGAGTCCGTCGATGTCGAAGAAACCTGCGGGAATGGTGAGGGTATAGGTGCCTGCTGCCTTGAAGTCGATGCCTTCGCCTGTGATATTAAATGAGGATTTCTCATTTTCGATCACTTCGTAATCGTATATCTTATCGGCATCCAGAGAGAGGACGGTTTCTGTGCCTTTGGCGAGGGTGACAGTCGGAACTGCCTCGCTGTCGGTTATCACGGGAACAAGGCTGTAGGCCGTGCCGTTGTCATCGGTATAGCTGATGGTAATGGATGTGATTTCTGTGAGTTTGCCTTCGGCAGGTGTGATCTGAAGGGCTACGGGATCGGCCGAGAATACGACGTTGACGGATGCCGACATATTGTCTACGATCTGTTCGGGAGTGGTTCCGTCCTCGGTGCTCACGATGTTGAAGGTGCCTTTGGGCACGATAACAGTATAGGTGCCGTCAATGTCTATGGCCGGTGTTATGGTGGCGGTGAATGCGCCTTGGGTCGCGTCGTAGGCCAGTTCGGATGCTTCGATCTGCCATACGGTGTTGTTGAGCTGCTCGTTGAGGATCATGATCTTTTCTGCGCCTGTGGGTTTGGCGTTTTCAGGCAGTTTGATCAGGAAGCTGGAGAGAGAGCGTAGCTCGCCGTCGACCGCGCCGGGGAATTCGATTGAGCCTTCGGTGTAGATGGGAAGTGAGGGTGTGGCGTCTTTTGGGGAAATGGTGACTTTGAAGTTGCCGCAGATTGCTTTTTTTGCTTCGGCCACGTTGGGCGTGATGGTGAATGAAGCCGTCCCGTCGGCCTGTATGCCGCTCACGGCAAAGGTCTGGGAGGTGCGGTTGGTGGTGATGGTGGTGCTTCCTGCATTGAAAGTGACGTTGTCGCCTTCGACGCCGACAGCATCAATCGTATAGGCCGAAACGAAGTAATCAGGATCGGTTGACGTAAGAGTGACGGTCCGGGTGGCTCCGTCGGTGCTGAGCACGAGGTTGCCGCCGTCGTCGTTGCGGTCGGTCACGATCGAACCGCCGTCCATTGACAGGATCACTCCGGGATTGGCTGTACTTGTCCATAAGGTCCGGGAGGTGGAGCCGGATGCTTTGTCGATGGTAATGGTGATGTCGCCTTCAGCGGCATAGGCCGTGATGCTGATCATGGCCATCAATGCAGATGAGAGTAAAGTTTTTTTCATAGAAGAACAAGTGTAAAATGGTTTATGATATGGCAAATGTAATTAAAAAAAATATGGGGTGCAAAAAAAAGACAATATCAGGCATGTTTGAACAACATGCCTGATATTGTCTGTTGGTTATGTACGGATTTTATTTCACAAGGGTCTTGACTCCGTTGACGATGAGGATACCGCGGGCAGAGGAA
>BLLX01000192.1 GCA_011959405.1 Muribaculaceae bacterium | reverse complement strand
GCCTTACAATATCCTCTTCCGTAGCCATCTTGCGGTCGTTCCACAGCGCGGTAATCGACCCCACTACATCCTTAGTCCCCTGAGGTTCATGATAGATAGTGCTACGGAAAAGACCTACGGGATCAGCAAACATATCCAGCAGATTGGCGTAATTATAACGGGTGTCGACATTAGGTATGCCTGTCACGGCTCTTCCAGTAGGATGCCATGTGGTGGTCATGTCAAACCCTGTTTTATCAGTAATGGTGAAATTGCTGATCGGATTCCACACCACAACCTTGCGGTGCAGAGTATCCTGAACATATTTGGTCATTATCTCAAGGAAACCGGGATAGGTCAGCGACACCTCATCCGCACCGATGTGGATGTAGGGCGCGTCGGCAAATGTCTCTGCAAGCTGCCGGAGAGCTTCTTTGAGCACCACGATTCCCTGATCGGTCTGCATAGAGAAGCCCATGGCCCGAGTAAATGCCGCGCTATGGCCGGGCATATCAATTTCCGGAATGACCATGACACCACGGTCAGCGGCATATTTTGCCAGTGCCGAACATTGCTCCTGTGTATAATATTTGCCCGGATAGCGTGTCATGCTCTCGTCCGAAGTAAGCTGCGGATATCCGTCGACCTCAAAACGCCATGCCTGATTTTCAGTGAGATGCCAATGAAATGTATTGATTTTGAAATGAGCCAGCAGATCAATGTGGCGCAGCAGGGTTTCATACTCAAGAAACGAACGGCCTACATCGTGCATATATCCACGCACCTTGAACGCCGGCCAGTCGGTGATCTCAACGCACGGCAAAGAGCCGTTGCGGTCTATGGCCAGTTGCGATATGGTCTGCGCCGCACGTATCACTCCGGCGGTGGACACTGCCTTGATCCTAACACCGTCAGCAGTGATTACAAGATTGTATTCCTCATCCGGATAATCGGAAAAGTCATGTCGGAACACGCCGGGAATGACGTCGACATACTCGACGGTGACAGGCAGGCCTTTGCCGTCGGTCACATCGGCCCCGGCCTCTTTCAGATACCGTTCGAGAGCCACGGTATGCTGCGGATCATCAATCGACAGGGATGACAAAGGCATACTGCCTTCATTTACACTCAGCTCCTTGACTTTAGGAAGCAGATGGGCCACATCCGCCCTTACATGACAAGGCGCCACGATTGCCGCCACCACAGACAACGAAGGCAATAAAGTCTTCAATAGTTGCATGATTTATTAGATTTAAAGTTACGAATTATAGTATGAATCATATTTGCGTCGATAGACTGTGTTATCAGAGATTGCGCTGCGGATAGAGATCATTCCACCACGACGGGTCATCCTGAAGCCATCGGGCAAACCACGCCATAATGGTGTTCTGCCAGAGGATTCGTTTGGGGTAATCGGAAATGAAATGATTCTCGCCGTCCACACTCACAAACTCAACTTCCTTACCGAGAATACGCAAGGCGTTGAACAGCTGGATGCTCTCGCCCACCGGCACATTAGTGTCGGCCGTGCC
>BLLX01000191.1 GCA_011959405.1 Muribaculaceae bacterium | reverse complement strand
GTGCGAGAAACTATGTGGCGGCTTTCATCAAGTCGTTCTACAAGCGCACGGATATGTCGATGCTCGAACTGACACCCGACTTCATCAAGGAGTTTGCGGCTTATCTTACTGCCGAACGGGGGCTGAAGAGCGCCACGATATGGCTCAACTGCATGTGGCTGAAGGGCGTGGTGATGCGTGCGCATTATAACGGGCTGATACCGAGAAACCCTTTTGCGCAGTTCCATATCAGCCCGAACGTGAAGGAGCGTGAGTATCTGACGGAGGACGAGATAAAGACCATCATGACACACGAGTTTGAAAATCCCACACTCACACTGGTGCGTGACCTTTTTATCTTCGCCTGCTTCACCGCCCTTAGTTTCGTGGACATGAAGGAACTGACCACGGATGAAATCGTGGAAGTGAACGGAGAGAAATGGATAATCGGCAAGCGGCACAAGACCGATGTCCCTTTCCAAGTGAAACTGCTTGATATTCCCATGCAGATAATCGAACGCTACAAGAACCGTTCGGGAGACAAGTCCGTGTTCGGGAAAATCAACTACTGGACGATGTGCAAACAGTTGAAAAAGGTTATCAGTGAATGCGGTATAGAGAAGCAAATCTCGTACCATGTGGCAAGGCATACATTCGGAACGCTGGCTCTGACCAAAGGAATGCCGATCGAAAGCGTGAGCCGTGTATTGGGACATACGAACATTGTCACGACCCAAATATATGCAAAGATTACCACGCAGAAACTGAATACCGACCTGACGATGTTCGGCGATAAACTGAGTAAGACGTTTAACGGTATAACGGTGTCATGAGTATGGAAATGGAAAGGAGCATCATGACAATAAACGAATACGGCAGCGTCATATTGCCGGAAGACATTTCAGGTATATGGATGAGCGAGCCGGAACTGGTGGAGTTGTTCGGGGTAATCGCCCCGACACTCCGTACTGCTATCAGAGCGGTATATAAAAGTGGCGTGTTAAACGAATACAAGGTACAAAAGTATATCCGGCTGAATAACGGTTGTCATGCCGATGTGTTCAGTTTTCAGATGATAGTCGCGCTTGCATTCCGTATCGACAGCTTCGGTGCGGAGCAGGTGCGCAAACTCCTGTTTGAAAGGCAGTACATGCGAAAAGAGAAAGCAAGCATCTTCTTTTCGCTGGGTATGAATAGTATGGAAACGACTAATTATCAGGCATAAAACACATTGATATGACGACATGAAGTAATGAAACCGATGCGTATTTCCATTGCCAACAATATAATTATTCGTTTATTCGAATAGGTGTATTGCTATTCATATGTATGATTACGACAAGTCCGAAGAAGAACCCGTCAGAGTGGCACTTCTTCGGACTTTATTTGTATGTGTTTGTGCCAAATCCAAGAAAATCTTACGTGAGGCATGCGTGAGTTGTCAATCCGTCTTATCCGAATTGCAGAGCTTTGCATTGATTAAAACAAAATGAAGTGCTTATGAAACAAGGCAATATCAGAAAGTCACTATGTT
>BLLX01000190.1 GCA_011959405.1 Muribaculaceae bacterium | reverse complement strand
ATATCGAATGGAACCGTGAGCATTTTAACGGTCAGAACTATTACACGGCTGTAATCTCCCGCAGTCTGCTTTATCCGCAGCGTGGCGGCGAACTCTCCATAGGCGGAGGAGAATACACTGTTAACGTCTACAGGGAGATGATCGTGCATGACTTCCCGTTCTCAAGGCGCGTGATGGATGACAAAGATGTGACGGTTAAGCCGCGTCCGGCAAAACTACGTGTCATGGCCTTGCCCGAACCTCAACCTGCCGGCTTCAGCGGGGCTGTCGGTTCATTTACCGCCGACACACGGATTGTAGGCTCGTCTTTCAAGACCAACGAGGCCGCAACCCTTATCTACACCGTCAGCGGCACCGGCAACATCAAATATCTCAAAGAGCCGGAAGTCGATATGCCCTCGGAATTCGAACTGTATGACCCCCATGTCGAGAATACGGCCAAAGTTTCCGGCCGCAACATGACCGGAACGATGACGGTAGAATATACGTTTGTTCCTCAGACAGTCGGACAGTTTCATATAGGATCGGCTCCGTTTATATATTTTGATCCGTCGAAAAAGGAATATGTGACTCTGACTCTGCCGGTCTACGACATCAACGTGGAGCAGGGAGCAAAGGTCAGCAGTTCGGTGGATTTTGGCGGTAAGCGCGACATCGAGTCTAAAAACACTGATATACATTTCATCCGCCCCGGAGCTTCGGCCCCTTCGCAGGATACTTCATTCATGGTTTCACGGTCGTGGTACTGGATTCTTTATCCTGTCATGCTTCTGGCTGTCGGTGTGTTTATCATTGTCTATATGCGCGGACAGAAATCGCGTTCAGATGTCAAGGCTCGCCGTCTGAGCAAGGCCAACAAAGTGGCTCGCCGAAGACTCAGCCGGGCAGGACGCTCACTGAAAGATAAAAATTATGAGCGGTTCTACGAAGAAATGCTTCAGGCCATGCAAGGTTATCTGGGCGACAAACTCCAGCTTCCCGGTTCTCAGCTGAATCGTGAGAACGTCGCAGCTGTACTTTCCGGCCGCGGAGCATCGCAGGATACTGTAGCATCTGTGATCGCCATTCTGGATGACTGCGAGATGGCCCGATACACTCCCCAATCGTCGCCCGAACGGGCCGGAAAGGTCTATGAGGGCGCCATGTCCGCTATAGACCAAATTGAAAACTTAAAGATTAAGTAAGTCATGATGAAAAAATTGGTCCTGATCTCTTTGATATGTGTGGTGTCTGCCGTCACGATGCCTGTTAGTGCCGATCTGATTTCGGACGCTGATTCGGCTTACGTTAACGATCAGTTTGATCGAGCTGTCGAGCTGTATGACCGCGCTGTGGACTCTCTCGGAGGGTCGTCAGAACGATATTATAATCTCGGTAACGCTTATTTTCGTTCAGGACACCCCGGAATGGCTATTGTCAGCTATGAGCGTGCGTTGCGCCTTGATCCGACCGACAGCGACGTGCGAGACAACCTTGAATTTGTTAATTCGCGTATAACAGACCGTATTGATGCCGGTGATTCATTTATC
>BLLX01000189.1 GCA_011959405.1 Muribaculaceae bacterium | reverse complement strand
AATCAACACGCACGACATGAATTCCGTGCTCGGCATAGGCGAAAACATCGTTTTCCTCAACAAAGGTCACAAAGAATGGGTCGGCGACATGACGCAGATATACCGTTCTGACAACCAGGCTCTCACTGATTTCGTATTTGCCACAGACCTGTTCAGGCAAGTGAGGATATATCTGAACGACAAAAATTAAATTAGGCATCTACATATGTAATTGCCTGACACTATTTAAACCGTTCAGAAACGGCATTATCTCCATGCCAACGTACATTGTGTTGTCCGTTGTAACATATACAGGTATCAATGTATCATCTATCCGTATGGTCGATGTATATTCAATTGTTACGAGCATTTTTAATTAATTCTTTGTTTCCCGACCGACCGGGAAATACTCAACACATTCTGTATCGTCAATATAAATCCAAACTTGTGAAATAATATGCTTAAAATAATCAAATTCGCTATATATATCATAGTTATGACTACATGTGCTATGCAAACTTCCAGTTGTACCCACAATGACAATATTGTCTCTGTCTCGGCACCGGAATTTGAAAAAGAAATCAAATCTGATTCGGTTCAACTGGTCGATGTCCGTACTCCGCAGGAATACGCCGAAGGGCATATTGACGGAGCGTTGAACATCAACATGCAGTCCGATGATTTCAAGGATATGGCTCAGCGAAATTTGTCGAAGGATTCTACCGTGCTTGTCTACTGTCGTAGTGGTCGCCGCTCATTGGACGCCGCCGAGATACTGACCAGCCTTGGTTACAAGGTGGTTAACCTCAAAGGTGGTATCATCGAGTGGAAAGAAGTTGGTCTGCCGGTTGTGTCAGAGCAGGAGAATTAACTTTCGCTTGTCTGAATAGTCTAAAAAAGAAAACTGCAATGAGAAAGATACTTTTTATATTAACTATGGTCGTAAGTCTGTCGGCTTCAGTCGCATCAGCTCAGCAACGGTGCGACAGCCATCACGAAGACAGATCAGGTTATGAGCATGGAGACCGACATCATCCTTCGCCATACTTCGTCAGCAAAAATAAGGTCTTTTTTGACGGCAGAAAAATCAAGGGCGCTTCGGCTTCGAGTTTCTCCATACTGCGCGACGGTTATGCCAAGGATACATGGAGTGTCTATTATTGTGGTACAAAAATGGACGGCGCTTCAAGCAACTCATTCAAGGTATTGGGCTTTGGCTATGCCAAGGACACATGGAATGTATATTTCGACGGCAAAAAAATCAACGGTGCCTCACCTGAGAGTTTCAAGGTGCTTCGTGACGGCTACGCCAAGGATACTTGGAACGTGTATTTCGACGCAGTTAAGATTGAAGGAGCTTCCCCTGACAGTTTCAAGGTACTCCGTGACGGCTATGCTAAAGATACTTGGAATACTTACTATTTTGGAAGAAAAATTGACTGAATATGAAACGAACGACAGTCAAACAGCGGGTGGAACTCAGCTCTTATTGCTGGATTATAACATTGCTGACAACCGCTTTTATTTGCGGCATATTCATTTGCTGCTTAAAAATAACAGATAATGATATTGC
>BLLX01000188.1 GCA_011959405.1 Muribaculaceae bacterium | reverse complement strand
TTTTTATTGGATCGGTCATGACAAATATAGTGATTAGCAGTCGTAATTGCAAATAAATTTGTATGTTTGCGGTAATGAACATGAGGGATGTGCGTTTTACACGGGCGGAGAGGACTGGTGTGTTTGTGCTCGCCGCAGTGGCCATGGCGGGTTCGGCGGTTTTGTGGCTGCGCGACGGTGTGGCTGCCGCTGATGCCGCGGTTGAATCGGTGCAGACGGATTCGCTGGAGGTGGCTGAGACGGCGGCCGACAGTGTGGTGGCGGCCGGAAAGACCGATGTGTGGCGGCTGCCGCTGGATGAGGAGTTCTGAAGCTTAAGGAGCTGACGGTGAAAAACTGATTAACATGATTTAACCCATTTTAATAAATGGGGGGGGGGTAATTTATAGCATTATGCGTAATTTTGCACGCCAATACGACGGGCGCTTTCCGCAGCGAGCGGGATGTGATCCGCAAAAGACTATGAATTATTCACTTACACATTTCTTTGGTATATTAGAGAAAGATATATTTAAGCACTTGGTTGCGGCTATGCCGTTTTTTTGTGCTTGTTTGCCATCGGCGGCCCAGGATGTGGCCGTGAAGACAAACCTTCTGTACGATGCCGCCCTGACGTTGAATCTTGGGGCAGAGGTGAGACTGTTGCCGCGCTGGACCATGGATGTGAGCGGCAATCTGAACGCCTGGGCCGTGAATGGCCACCGCTGGAAGCACTGGGTTGTGCAGCCAGAGTTCCGTTATTGGTTCTGTGAGTCGTTTTCTGGTCATTTTTTAGGTG
The DNA here is from genome assembly GCA_011959405.1 of Muribaculaceae bacterium. GTDB lineage: Bacteria > Bacteroidota > Bacteroidia > Bacteroidales > Muribaculaceae > UBA3263. The sequence continues at coordinate 808 of BLLX01000188.1, read as the reverse complement.
CCCATCTGATCGGCGGCCAGTACAACTGGGGTAATCTGGGTATGGATTTCCGGTTTCTGGGCACTGATTTCAGCCGTCTGCGCGACCACCGTTATCAGGGTTGGATGGGAGGAGCCGGCATAGCCTACGGTTATTCCTGGATTATCGGCCGCCACTGGAACATCGAGGCCGAGATCGGTCTGGGGTGGGTCTATACACGCTATGACGAGTTTGAGTGCGCCGATTGCGGCAAACGCACGGATTCTGACCATCCTCATAATTATGTGGGTCCGACGAAAGCTGCGGTTAATCTGATTTACACATTCTGAAATACACATGGATATGATGCGTAGTTTTGTTATTACGGTTATGGCGGCGTGTGCCGCGGCAGTGTCGGCGGCAGCCGACACGGAGCTGAAGGTGACCGAAGTCGGCGTGTCGCGTCAGGACGGCGGCATTACGGTGACCATGGCCATTGATCCGCGTGATGTGAATCCCGGACGCGACAGGGAGGTGGTGTTTACCCCAGTGGTCGTGTCGGCATCGGGGACAGACTCCGTGGTGATGCCGCAGATCCGTGTGGCCGGTCGCAACCGTTATTATTCGCATCTTCGCAATGGCGATCTTGCCGAAGGCGAGAAGGTGTGGCGCGCTGGATCGGACGAGATGATCCGCTACAGTCACACTGTGGCTTACGAGCCGTGGATGGAGCGTAGCCGTGTGACGGTGCTGCGTGACATGGGCAAGTGCTGCGAGCGGCCGCGTCGGCGCGGTGAGACTCCGGTGGCTGTGCTTGATTTTGAGAAACCCGTGTACAGCATGGGACGGA
>BLLX01000187.1 GCA_011959405.1 Muribaculaceae bacterium | reverse complement strand
CTGGAGGGCGACGAGAAGGCGACGGCCGAGCTCTACGACACGGCCGCCCGCGCTATCGTGTTGCTGACAATGAAGAAGGCGGTCGAGCGTTTACCGGTCGAAGTTTTGCCGGAAGGCATAGTCCAGGTAAACCAATCGGCACCGGTGAAGCAGAAGCTGCGTGCCGAAAAAGAGGCACGCAACGCCGTGGCGGCATCGCTGGGAGAGGACGCAGCCCGATACCTTCAGCAGCTCGAAGATACGATGGCCGAGATACGAGCAGAAGGCCAGCCGGTCGACTTCTATACCCCCGGCCCCATCATTCACTCTAAAGGCATGACGTTTTAATGAAAAAGATAGTTTTTCGAGGACGAGAGCTGGAGGTGCCGCAGTGCATCGACGAGCTGACGCCGGAACAGTATATTTATTATATATATTTGGGGGCCTGGCTGACCGGCGGGAATATCGACCTGGACTTCTGGCGCGTCCGCTGGTTTAGTTTCCTGGCCGGTATGGGATCGAGTAATTACACCATACTACGTCCGGAATTTATAGCCGAGGCGGAGAGCTTGCGCGACGGCGTTACCGATCCGTTTCTGGTTGACTCGCCGAGAGGAAAGGCCCCGACGTTCAAGACGTGCCGCAATCTTTTACCGGAATATAAAGGCTATAAGGGGCCCGCGGACTGGCTCAACGACGTAAAGTTTGGCGACTTCGTGCAATGCGCTACACTCACAGAACAGGAGCCGACGGCAGCAGATCCGGAAGATATTTACCGGACTATCGCCCGCGTGTTGTATGCCATACCGGAGTCCGAACCCGTCCCGGACGTACTGGCCTGGCACGCCCCGGTGCTTTTCGGCGCTGTCTGGAAGGCGATACAGTCCGGACCCGTCGACATCAACGGCAAAATGGTGGACTTCTCTATAATTTTCAAAAGCTCCGGCCTAAAACGCCCGGACGACAAAACAGGGTGGGCCGGTGTTTCTTTCGAGATAGCGGCCGCCGGTGTTTTTGGTAATGTTACCGAGCTGGACGCCGCACCGTTTTGGGCCGTCCTCATGTATCTCTACAAATGCAAGTTTGAATATATGCACGACAAATCTAATAAAAAGTAATCCGCTATGAATTTGACTAACGAAATCCGCGCGAAGATGATGCAGTGGGAAGGGTGCCGACTAAAGGCATACCGTTGCCCCGCTGGTGTGCTAACAATCGGCTACGGCCACACCGGGCCGATTGTTACCGAGGGCATGATGATAACAGCACCACAGGCCGTGGCACTGTTTAACGGCGACGTCGATAAGTTTGCCCGCTCCGTGGAGGCATCACTGCAGGGCGTTACGCTCAAACAAAAACAGTTTGACGCCCTGGTATCTCTGGCCTATAACATCGGATTGGGCGGCCTGAAGAAATCGACACTTTACAAAAAAGTGAAGGCCAACCCCGACGACCCGACGATCCGCGCCGAGTTTATGAAACATGTTAACGCCCGCGTTAACGGAGTCCTCAAACCTTTGCCCGGCCTGGTGAAACGTCGCAAGGCCGAGGCCGACCACTATTTTTCGGAATGATAGCGTTAAAATCACTCCGGGAATACTGGGAGAGCATGATCGAACGGGTGGAC
>BLLX01000186.1 GCA_011959405.1 Muribaculaceae bacterium | reverse complement strand
GCCAAGCGCCGTGGCCACACTCGAGAGGTTGCTGTCGTGACCCACAAGGAAAGTGAACCGGCGGTCGGGCGACAGAAGTTCGTCGTACATATACTGGATAAGCGGACGAGCCACGTTGACAGCCACGATGGGAGCCGTGAAGAGCACGTCCTGATACGTGTCCTTGACATGCGCCAGCTGCTCCCACTGGTCGCGGGTGAGATTATGTCCGAACGCCGCCTTTACGCTGTCGGGCTCTTCATAAAACTGAAGGATAAAGGCATCGCTGGCCGCATTAAGCTCCTTTAGCGCCGACCCGGGCTTCATGTGCGGCTCCTGAAACTTTTCAAGAACAATCTCGGTGTTGTAATTGCCGAGAGCCTTGAGTTTCGGGTCATTGTCACGGGCCATGGGCGAGCGGTCCACATCAAGCACCTCGGTCATAAGTTGATAGTCAGGAGCAATAGACTCGTTGATGCCAACAATGCCGCGCTCACCGCCCATAGCATTGATCTGGCGCATGGCCTCGGCCACAAATTCCGGGCTGACCTTGGTCAGTTGTGGGTTGAACAGCGGATCCATCTTGCTGGGAGTGTAACGGTGCCACACGGTCACATCGGCCACAGGCATGAATCCCGATGCAAAGCACCGGGCCGTGGCTATGCAGCGCTGCATGGAGTTGGCCACCATGTTCACATCGTCGGACGTCGGCTGGTAATTTTCGGGAAACATTCCGGCGTCAACCAGCCATTTGCGGAAATACTGGCCCATCATGGTCTCCAGCACGCCGCCGCGCGATGTCAGCTCGCTTTTGGCCGCGCTCCAGTCGGTCCAGCTGTGGGGAGTCATGCGCCCCAGGTCGCTTTTGCTGTCGGAAAGTGGCGAACGGATGTTATGACGGCTCAGCACCACCGCTTCCTTCAGCTGATACTTGTCCTTGAACTCACGGCTGCGCTGCGCCTGTGCCAGAGTGACCTCCGTCATGCCTGCCGCCAGAATCACCAGAATTGCAGAAATAATACCTTTCATGGGATATATTAATTTTAGTAAGTTGATAGTTTCGCTTCTCGCGTCATACATCAACAACAACCGCGCTACAGCTCCGAGGGTTTGCAAATATGTTTGATAACATTTTATCACAAATTTGTTGAAAAACCTTAAACCTTTTAATCACGGCCGCCGTTGGAAATACGTACATCGCGTACTACTCTCTCCTTACGTTAAGATCAACTAACCTCAAACACCATGAAGAACCTGATTATCAAAGCTCTGGCAGCGACAATGGTCATGAGCGCGACAATGGTCCGGCCGGCAACAGCCCAGACGGAAAACGAAACTAAATTCACAATACGTCCCACAGGCCGCGTGCTTGTCGACGGGGCTGTGTTCGGGCCCGACGGCGACGGATTCTCCGACGGGGTGTGCCTGCCCGACATACGAATGGGAGTAAAGGCCACCTATGGAAAGTGGTATGCCAAGATCGACGTGGGATACTCGTTTGGCAAGATAGGCATGAAAGACGTGTACATGCAATATAGTTTCAATCAGTCCAATCTGCTCAGGCTCGGATACTTCGTGCACCAGTTCGGACTCAACGCCGCCACCTCCAGCTCGATGAAGCCGGCCAT
>BLLX01000185.1 GCA_011959405.1 Muribaculaceae bacterium | reverse complement strand
ACGCGGCGCAACTCCATGAGACGGTCGCGCTCGGTGGCGATCTTCGCCTCGACGCCGTCCATAGCTTTGCGGTACTTCTCCGTTGCCTCGGCTAAATAGCTGGTTTTCTTTTCAGCCTCCCCGGTAATAGAATTATATCCGATAATCGCGGCTACGAGTGTAGCGATCAGGCCGACGACCAACATTATAGGGTTGGCCATGAGTGCCGCGTTAAACGTCCTGGTTGCTATTGCCGCCTTCACTGTTGCCGCGGCGTCCGCGATCAGTGCTTTAGCCTTCAAGGCCAAATTACGGACATAAACCAGGGCGGCCTTCGACGATGCTACGACGTTCAGCATAAACGTGCGGGTTGCTGTCGACGCCAAAAGTGTAGCCGTCTTATATGCAATCAGCGCCGTAACTATGCCGTTTATTACTGCGCGTCCCAGTCGTGTCTGCGTGGCCAGCTTTGCGATCCATGCCACGAGAGAACCCAGCGTCGACAGTAGTAGGCCGATAGGCGTTAACAGTGCCTTTAACACTGTGCCGGTAGCTGCCAAAGTGTCGACCAGCTCGCCAAACCACTGAACGACGGCCGTACCCACTTCAAACATAGATTTTAATGCCTCGCGGAAGTCGAAAAATTTAAGAACCAGGCCCTCCACTGCGCTCTCGAAACCTTTAGCGGCTCCGAAGGCGTTGTCGGCCATAGTGTCCGACATCTGGTTAAAATCGTCAGTCGCTCCGGTTATAGCGTCGCGGAGCTCCAGAAGGCTGTCGGATCCCTGAAGGAACGACGAAAACGCCGCCACGCTTCGTTTATCTGTCAGCTCCAGAGCCTTAGCCAGGTCAATACCCTCCGCGTTCAGCTTATTAAGTCCGGCCACCAATTCGTCCAGATTTGTAACCGGTTTTCCCAGAGCTTGCGCCAGCTCTCCGTTAGCGTCGCAAAGGTTAAGTATTATATTTCGGGTTGCCGTGGCTGCGCTGCTGGCGTCAAAACCGGCATTAGCCAGGATGCCAAGTAACGCCGTCGTTTCCTCGACCGAGAAACCGAAAGCATTAGCGACGGGGCCAACAGTCGCCAGCGACGCCTCCAGCTTGTGAAAGTCCAGGGCGCTGCGTGTGGTGGCTACGGCAAACGTGGCCATCAGTTCTTCGGCGTCGCTCGCGTCTTTATTGAACATGCGGAGCGCCGCACCGGCAAAGGCAGCCGCGCTCGACAGGTCCGTGTCTACCGCCTTCGCAAATTTCAGCGTTGCCGGGGTCATTTTCTCGATGATCTCCTGACTGAAACCCAGTTTAGCCAGCTCCGTTTGTAGGCCGGTAACTTCGGACGCCGTGGCCGTTGTTGTTCGGCCCAGGTATTTAGCTTGTTCGGTCAGCTTGGCGATGCCGTCGATGTTTGTACCCAGTACCGAGGCCAGCTTCGAGTTTGCGCGCTCGAAGTCGATAATAATATCTTTCAGTCGGCTAAACTGTCCGATTATCTGCGTCGCCAGAACCATGCCCAGGCCCATAAAAAAACCTTTCAGGGCTTCGACGGCCTTTTGCATGTTGAAGATGCCGCCCAGGAACCCTTTCGACGACTTGGTTGCCTCCTGGTATGCCTTTTCGGTTTTCTTAATT
>BLLX01000184.1 GCA_011959405.1 Muribaculaceae bacterium | reverse complement strand
GATAATGATATTGCAGTATGGTTATGGGGAGTTGCTATCGCGGTCATGTTTCTGTCAGCTTTATGCTATATGCCATTATCCATTTCGCTGGATAATGAAAGCCTGAACATCAACAGGTCCGTGAAAATCAAATCAATTCCATTGACAGAGATTGCGAATGTCAAGCTGTGTGCTCCTACTATGGGCGCAAAACGAATTTGCGGCAGTGGCGGATGGTTCGGATGGTATGGCTGGTTCTTGGAGAAAGACCTTGGCAAGTATTTCGCCTATTACGGCAAAGTCTCCGACTGCTTCCTCGTCACGCTTAAAAACGGCAAGAAATATATGCTCGGCTGCAAGGATGCTCCTGAAATGGTCAATGCAATAAACGAAAAAATAAATCAATGACAAGAAAATCAATTCTGTCGGTAGTCTCGGCACTGACAATACTTACCGCCTCATGCGGAGGTAACAAGGAAAATAAAGAGACTGCCGACAATCGGCAGAAAGAGACCGTAGCGAATGTGGACGTGCATGGTCAGTGGTATCTGGAGAGCATCGTATTCAGTGATTCCAACTATGTTCGCGTGCGTCCGGATGAAAGGCTTTCAAGTATACATCAGTATATCGTTTTTGAAGACAACACATATTTTATTCGGACAAACTGCAACTCAATATCCGGTACATATACCGTCAAGGGGGATTCAATCATCCTTGGCGACGGAGCTATGACAGAAATGGCCTGTGACGACATGTCAGTCGAGGACGCTCTCCGCAGGATTCTCCCGAATGTCGCTACGGTGTATATCCAGAATGATTCCATCGCCCGGCTTGACAGCCGCAATCCGTCGGAATACATCGTGCTTCGCAAGGCCCCGATCAAGATAAAATGAAATATCCTAAAACTAATGGAAGAAAATAAACTGACACCCTTCACAGATGCTCCCGACACAGCAGTAATCACATGTTGCCATGTGACAGACGATGGCGCACCAGTGCTTTACGTTTCGCATGACGAGGATGACGGTATGTGGCAATTTCTTTGTGGCGGAGAGCATTCGGAAGATGAAGCAAGAATCGTCTCTCTGAGATATATTTATGAACTTGACCATTCGGTCGGTCTGCTGAAAGATATGCCTTGCGGCAGTTATGCGGAAAGGGAATCTCCGGCAGAGGAGTGGAAAATCAAAGGCTGAATCACTTTTGTATGGATATTGTGCCAATACTGGAAAACCCAGACTCGGATGCCCCCCTGAGCCAAGGTCGGTTTGACCCCTAAAGAGTTTGGCCGACGGGGTCAGTTTTATTTTGGTTTATCTGCTTTTAAGAGCTTTTAGCTTACGGACGCTTTCACCGGTAAGAGTGATGCGGTGGGCGGTGTGGACAATACGGTCGAGTATGGCATCTGCCACTGTCGGGTCACCGATCGCATCGTACCAGTCCAGTTCGGGGAGCTGAGATGTGACGATGATTGACTTGCGTCCGTGGCGGTCTTCAATGATTTCCGTCAGGTGGGCGCGTTCCTTGGCATCGAGTGGAACAAGGAAAAGGTCATCGAGGATCAGAAGTTGAGCTTTTTCAAACTTTTTCAACTCAGCATCGATTGTTCCCTTGTTTTTTGCGATTTTCAGGGTGCCC
>BLLX01000183.1 GCA_011959405.1 Muribaculaceae bacterium | reverse complement strand
TGTCCTATGGCAATGAAGCCGTCATGCTGGAAAAGTTGATAACTGAAACAGAAAAGGAAATGCAGGCGGTACGGGATGCAGCAAAAGAAAAAGACCTGCAAAAGCTGGATTCCCTGATCCACCACCTGCGCAGTTCGTGGGAGGTGCTCCGTGCCGACCAACCGCTGAATGTACTTTACGGATTGCTTCGTGGCGATGCTCTCCCGGATGGTGAAGCGTTAAGCCATGCCGTGACTGCCGTGCTGGATAAGGGAGTGGAAATAATACGGTTGGCAGAAGAGGAAAGGAGAAAATACGAAGATGAATAAGACAAAAATAATTGTGGTGGAAGACAACATCGTGTATTGCGAATATGTCTGCAATATGCTGTCACGGGAGGGCTACCGCAATATGAAGGCTTACCACCTCTCAACCGCGAAGAAACATCTGCAACAGGCAACAGATAATGATATCGTGGTTGCCGACCTGCGTCTGCCTGACGGCAGTGGCATAGACCTTTTGTGCTGGATGCGAAAGGAGGGAAAGATGCAGCCCTTCATCATTATGACCGACTACGCCGAAGTTAATACCGCCGTGGAAAGCATGAAACTCGGCTCGATAGACTATATTCCCAAACAGCTTGTGGAGGATAAACTTGTCCCCCTGATCCGTTCCATACTGAAAGAACGTCAGGCAGGACAACGCCGTATGCCTATATTCGCCCGTGAAGGTTCCGCCTTTCAGAAAATCATGCACCGCATAAGGCTGGTAGCCGCCACCGATATGAGCGTGATGATATTTGGTGAGAACGGCACGGGCAAGGAGCATATTGCCCACCTGTTGCATGACAAGAGCAAACGTGCAGGCAAGCCATTTGTGGCGGTGGACTGCGGTTCACTCTCCAAAGAGCTTGCACCGTCGGCTTTCTTCGGACACGTCAAAGGTGCATTTACAGGTGCGGACAATGCCAAGAAAGGATATTTCCATGAGGCGGAAGGCGGCACGTTGTTTCTGGACGAGGTAGGAAACCTCGCGTTGGAAACCCAACAGATGTTGCTCCGTGCCATACAGGAGAGGCGGTATCGCCCGGTCGGAGACAAGGCAGACCGGAATTTCAATGTCCGCATCATCGCTGCTACCAATGAAGATTTGGAGGTATCGGTGAATGAAAAGCGTTTTCGGCAGGATCTTCTGTACCGCCTGCACGACTTCGGGATAACCGTTCCTCCGTTGCGTGACTGTCAAGAAGACATTATGCCGCTGGCAGAGTTCTTCCGTGATATGGCAAACAGAGAGCTGGAGTGTAGCGTGAGCGGGTTCAGTTCCGAAGCACGTAAAGCGTTGCTGACACACGCATGGCCGGGCAACGTGCGGGAACTTCGGCAGAAAGTTATGGGTGCTGTATTGCAGGCGCAGGAAGGTGTTGTCATGAAAGAGCATCTGGAACTTGCCGTGACGAAACCGACCTCTACTGTCAGCTTCGCCTTGCGCAATGACGCGGAGGATAAGGAGCGGATATTGCGTGCGTTGAAACAGGCAAACGGCAACCGGAGTGTCGCCGCAGAACTGCTCGGCATAGGCAGGACAACACTATACAGCAAACTTGAAGAGTATGGACTTAAATATAAATTCAAGCAATCATAGCC
>BLLX01000182.1 GCA_011959405.1 Muribaculaceae bacterium | reverse complement strand
GGCTGCAGCTTGTGCTGCTGTTCACGCTGGCAGGAGCCGTGATCTGCTACTCGGCGCAAAGCATATCGTTCTACACCTTTACGTCCGAGATAAGCTCCATGTCCATTGACTTCCGCCGCAGAGTCACCGTAGCACTTATGGCCGTCATGGCCCAACGCTATCGCCGCGGCATGCCACCGATGACGTCATCGGACATACAGAAGTCGTTTGATATGCCCCAGCGGCTTGTGGATATAATTCTCGACGAGCTCGAAGACATCGGGCTGGCAAACAGGATCATGCCCGAGCGCGAGGGCGGCCAACCGGCATTTCAGCCGGCACGCGACTGCAATGAGCTGACTGTAGGACAGGTCATCGGGGCCATGGCCGACAAAGGCTCAAAAGACTTTATACCGGATTTCGGACGCCGATTTGCCGAAGTGAACCGCAGTATATCCGAAATTGACAATGAGATAATCGCAGAAGCCGGAACAAAGATAATAGACATACGAATCCCCGAACTCGGATTCGCATCACAACCTTCAAAATAAACACTTATCCAGTCATGAAAACAGTAATCTCGACCACCAACGCGCCCGGCGCCATCGGGCCTTACAGCCAGGCCATAGACGCCGGACAGTTCGTATTCATCTCCGGACAGATTCCCGTAGATCCAGCCACAGGCGAAATTCCCGAAGGCATCACCGCACAGGCCACACAGAGCCTGGCTAACGTGAAAGCCATTCTTGAAGCCGCCGGACTGACTATGGACAACGTGGTTAAAACCACAGTATTCCTGGCAGACATGAGCCTGTTTGCTCCCATGAACGAAGTATATGCCAAGGCATTCAGCGCCCCGTTTCCCGCCCGCTCGGCTGTAGCCGTGCGCGAACTTCCCAAGCAGGTTTTGCTTGAAGTGGAAGTTATTGCAACCAAATAAACAGCAAATCAATCCAATCAACACAATAACCCCAACATTTTAATAACAATGAACAAGAAATTTATCTGCACAGTGTGCGGCTATGTACACGAAGGCAACGAAGCTCCCGAAAAGTGCCCTCTCTGCGGCGCACCCAAATCTAAATTCAAAGAACTCGCCGAAGATGCAACACTTGAATTCGTGACCGAACACCAGATCGGCATCGCCAAAGAAGGCACCGACGAAGAGATGATAAAGGATCTCAACACACATTTCCTCGGAGAATGCACCGAAGTTGGCATGTATCTGGCCATGAGCCGCCAGGCTGACCGCGAAGGCTATCCCGAAGTAGCCGAAGCATTCAAGCGCTACGCATGGGAGGAAGCTGAACACGCATCCAAGTTCGCAGAACTGCTTGGCGATGTGGTTTGGGACACCAAAACAAACCTCGAAAAGCGTATGGCGGCAGAAGCAGGCGCGAACGCCGACAAGATGCGCATTGCCCGCCGTGCGAAAGAGATGGGCCTCGATGCTATCCACGATACCGTGCATGAAATGGCTAAAGACGAAGCACGCCACGGACAGGGATTCTATGGTCTCTTCAACCGTTTCTTCAAAAAATAAGTTAGCATATTGACTTCATGAAAAGGAGATGCCATGCGTCTCCTTTTCTTTTGTCCTTCACCACACCATGCCAATAATCGAAATATCATCGCTGACCGATCCGGGAATAGA
>BLLX01000181.1 GCA_011959405.1 Muribaculaceae bacterium | reverse complement strand
AACTTGAAGAGTATGGACTTAAATATAAATTCAAGCAATCATAGCCCGTAATTCACTGAATTTGGCTATCTTTGCATAACATTTGAGAAAAACGGCGATTGGCAGGAGCTTTTCGCCGCCAACATATAGGATAAGACCGCAAGGCGTTTCAAGCGAAAATCTGGTAAATTGGAACTACGGAGACGATTGCGTGATGCTTATGCTATGCTTACGCATAGCGTGCATTCACGTACTCTCCGTAAAGGCTTTACCAGAGCCATCGCTTGAAGGTAGTGTGAATTGCACGCTACTTTTTTACCCTTGCCTAACGAAAGGAAACGATTATGGGTAAAGTTCAGATTCTCGCCGTACTGACGATGGACGGATGTCTTTCTTCAGAGTTATATGATAAAGCACATCAGGATTTGTGCCTTGACCGTTGCGGTCTTGATGAAATCAGGAAGAAAGCCTTTTACCGTGTGACACCGGACTATTCCATTTCAATGCTGCACGAATGGAGAAAAGACTGCACAAACATCCGTTACCTCGCGGAAGCCACACCGGACACGGCAGACTATATAAACGGACTGCTGCGGATGCACGCTGTGGATGAAATCATACTATACACCGTTCCTTTCATATCCGGAAGCGGACGACATTTTTTTAAGTCGGCTCTGCCAGAGCAACACTGGACGCTTTCCTCTTTGAAAAGCTATCCCAACGGTGTATGTCGCATTATCTATATCCTTGATAAAAAAGCAAGATAGCCAAAATGTGCGGCAAGCATACATTTCTATTTTCAGGAATAGAATAAATGTTCCGATTACAAACAATTTAAGTCGGAGATAATTTGTCCTTGTGAAAAAATACTGAATTTTATACCTCTGAAATCCAGCACTTTGTAAAATTGAGTGTTGGATTTTTTATTTTCTGCCGCGTTTTTTGCCAATTATATTCATGTGCGCACGCAGAAAACAAAGTGTAATTTTCAAAATTGACAGAACCATGAATTATTTCTTGCTGGCGGAAACCGACTTTTTCCGCCTGATAAACGAAGCCGGCGACTGCAATATGGAAACGGCATACACGGCTTTCGCCACCCAAGTGATCGAACTGTGCAACGGCGGCATGGACATGAACCTTACCGTCATCGCGCTTGCCTACATCGAAATCGAGTTGCAGCACCATCCCGTACGTAATCTGTCAGAAGAAAAAAGAGAGATTGCCGCCTACGTCAGCAAGGCTCTGTCTTTCGTAAGAAAGATGCAGAAATTCCTTGCCACGCCCCAAGTGCCACCACTAATATCCGCCAACAACGCAACAGAAACCACCGCCAGCCTTCTTCAATGGACGGGCAATGCCATCGACCTCGTGGAACTTATCTACGGCATAGACGTGATGGGCTGCATCAACAACGGCAATATGCCGCTCAAACAGCTCGCCCCACTTCTCTATAAGATATTCGGGGTTGATTCTAAAGACTGCTACCGCTTCTACACTGATATCAAACGCCGGAAGAACGAAAGCCGCACCTATTTCATTGACAGGATGCAGGAAAAACTGAACGAGAGAATGTTGCGTGATGAGGAGTTGGAGCGGATGAGAAAATAAAAAAATATCCATTACATATGAGAAGACAGGAATACTCGTATCCTGTCTTTTTATTTTCATTTAATTAT
>BLLX01000180.1 GCA_011959405.1 Muribaculaceae bacterium | reverse complement strand
CTGAAGAACGACCAAACAATCTCTTCTGCGATTGGCTTCAAAAATTCGCCGGCAACAAGAGTGGCCGCACTCGCGAAATTTATCTTGCGACCTTTGAACGCATCAAGGCGTTTACCCCAAAAGGGTACGATCGCCTTACGTTTGAGCAGATGAATCTGGAGTGGCTTACGGAGTTCGATGTATTCCTCGCCAAAACGTCGCCTGCACGTAACGCACGAAATATCCATTTCCGGAATATTCGCGCTGTGTTCAATTATGCCATCGACAATGACATTACATCTGCTTACCCTTTCCGTAAGTTCAAGATGAGATATGAAGAAACGAGGAAGAGGTCGATGTCGGTAGAGGCTCTGCGCAAGATCATAACCGCACCACTGGAAGAACATCTTGAGAAGTACCGTGATTTCTTCCTGCTTTCGTTCTACCTCATCGGAGCGAATGTCATCGACATCTGCAATGCTGAAGAGGTGCAAGATGGGTATCTCATATATCGTCGTGCCAAGACCCATAAACTCTATACTATAAAGGTGGAGCCTGAGGCTGCCGCCTTGATTGAAAAATATGCCGGGGAGAAGCAGCTTCTTAATTATCTCGACAATCATAAGTCTTACCGCACATTCTATAATTGTGTCGTCCGTGGCCTGAAAGGAGTCAAAGACGCGCTCAATGCAATCGATGACGGCATACATTTTAAGGAGCTGACTACCTACTGGGCCAGACACACATGGGCTACAATCGCTGCTGAACTGGACATTCCGAACGCGACTATTGCAGCCGCTCTGGGACACTCTTACGGTAACGCCACCTCTGCTATCTACATCGACAAGGATAGACGAAAGGTTGATGTCGCTAATAGAAAGGTTATTGATTATGTGATGATCGGGAATGTGTAGGTACAATTAGAGCCATGAGTTTCCTCGTGGCTCTATCTCCTTGCGCCCTCGCGGGTTGGGGTAGCAAATATGAAGTTTCTTTATCACATCAGGGATTTCCAGAATCTGAGTATCTCCTGACCTGTATATATTTTTCGCGCCGTTTCTCTCCTGAAGCCACATTTGATATGGCCTTCATCGGTATATTTACGAAGCGTGTTTCTATGTATTCCAAGGTGCTTGCAGGTTTCTCCTACAGAATATCTGCCCGTCGGCGCCACCTGGGGTTCTATTGCTGTCACCATATTAAATATCTTATTTGCGTTCTACAATTTGGTACATCGGTACCTTGTTGATGTTTTCATATGACGTGATTAGTCCGTCGGCTTTCAACTGCTCAATAGCCTCTTGAGCTGCCGCCTGAACCGCTCCAATGACAACGTTGTGGGACGCTGACACCGGCGCACGGTGCATTTCTTCTACTCTCGCCAGTTCATCTTTGATTATATTGTAGATGAATGGCTGTAGTAGTCCGGATATATCAGTCTTCATCGTCGGTTATTGTAAGATGGTCGTCGATATACTTTTCGGTAATTTCATGCATGGAGTCAAGGAACTTTTCGTTCGTGACAATAAAATCAGATAGCCCAGCGAACTGGGGATGGCACACAAGGCTGGCATAGGCCTGGGCTTTCTCTTTAATATCGTCGAGGATCGGAATCAAGTTTTGCTCCTCAACTCCGAGCTTATTGAATTTATCCTTGAGGTCGTTGTATCTAACATTTGAAAAGGGACCCGG
>BLLX01000179.1 GCA_011959405.1 Muribaculaceae bacterium | reverse complement strand
GCGGTGTGGCGCGCGACAGCTATCTGCTATCCCGGCCTAAATCGGCCCAGATTGCCGATCTGAGGGTTACCCCGAATCTGGATGATGAATATACTCACGGTTCTCTTGCCGTTGACCTGACCATCAAAGGCTCCGGAACGGTGAAGCTGGTTCTTGCCAGTCCGGATGGCGCCGAAGTGGCGTCGGCTACGGTGAGCGGCTCAGGGCGCAAGCATGCGGTGATGACGGTTGATGATCCTGAGAAATGGACTGCCGAGACCCCTTCGCTCTATACTCTCACTGCCACTTTGAGCCGTGGAGCGCAGGTGGAGGAAGTGGTGCCTGTGCGTACAGGTTTCCGAAAAGTCGAGATCAAGGACAGGCAGCTCTGTGTCAATGGCAAGCCGATCATAGTGAAGGGTGTGGACCGTCATGAGCTTGATCCTGATGGCGGTTATGTGGTGAGCCGGGAGCGTATGCTGCAGGACCTGCGGATCATGAAGGAGAATAATATCAATGCCGTCCGCACGAGTCATTATCCCAACGACAATCTGTGGTACGACCTGTGTGATTCTGTGGGTATCTATGTGGTGGCCGAAGCCAATCTTGAGAGCCATGGCATGGGCTATGGCGACAAGACTCTGGCTATACGTCCCGAATGGCGGAGTGCGCACATGGAACGCAACATGCGTAATGTCCAGCGCAATTTCAACCATCCGTCTGTGATTGTGTGGTCTATGGGAAATGAAGCGGGCGACGGCGAGAATTTCGCAGAAGTCTACAAATGGATAAAGTCCGAGGATCCGTCGCGTCCGGTGCAGTATGAGCGTGCCGGTCTGAATCCGTGGACCGATATATACTGTCCGATGTACGGTCCGCATGACTGGATCGAGAGCTATTCGGCAAATCCCGGCAGTGACCGTCCGATTATACAGTGTGAATACGCGCATGCCATGGGCAACACCGGCGGCGGTTTCAAGGAATATATGGACATTACCCGCAAATATCCCATTAACCAGGGTGGATTTATCTGGGACTTTGTTGATCAGGGCCTGAGAGGAACCGGCAAAAACGGCAGGATGATATACACCTACGGCGGCGATTACAATCCCTATGACGCTTCCGACAATAATTTCTGTGACAACGGTCTGGTAAGCCCCGACCGTTTGCCGAACCCCCACATGGTGGAAACGGCATATCAATATCAGAGCATCTGGGCCACACCTGTTGATATGACGAAAGGTGAGATTGCAGTCTACAATGAGAATTTCTTTATCGGTCTTGACAACTACACGATGAGATGGACGCTTCTGGCCGACGGCCGCCCTGTGCAGTCGGGTGTGGTCGACAGGCTTGACGTTCCGGCCCAGTCCACGCGTAATATCAAGGTTCCGTACTCGCTCTCCGATGCCGGGACTCGTGAAATGATGCTTAACCTGGAATTCGTGACACGCGAAAGCCGTGACCTTGTTCCTGCGGGACACGTACAGGCGCGTGCACAGCTGCCCGTTTCCGACTATTGTTTCTCGACTCCTGAATTTACGGACTCGCAGATCTACGGCCCTCTTGAAATCGTCGGCAACAACAGTAACCGCCTGCTTGTGACCGGCGATGCCTGTAACATAGAATTTGACCGTCATGACGGGTTGCTGTGCGGCTATCGGGTGAATGGCACATCCATGCTGGCGCCTGATGGCC
>BLLX01000178.1 GCA_011959405.1 Muribaculaceae bacterium | reverse complement strand
CGAAGTGACCGACACTGCATGGTTCTCCGTGTCGCCATGGTCGATTCTCGATGACTACAAACCCGTGGCAGAACTGAAAAAGGTTGACGACGGTCCTGCTGAAGTCACTCTCGCCGACGACTATATCTTCCTTAACGAAAAGGCCCAGCGGGTGGGCGTTCTGTTCCACCCCGACCGCAGCTACGGCACTTATGAGGTGACCCTCACCGTAGGCGGCAACGGCAATACCGCATCCGCGACTACCGAAATCGTGATCGGCCCGAACATCAAGGTGGGCATGTGGGATCCCGATCCCAGCATGAACATGAGTCCTCCCACCGGCGACCAGTTCTACGGATTCTTCTATGAAGTGCGCAAAACCGTCAATATCAACAGCGACGTCGAGGTCTACGCACGCTTCATGGTGGAAGGAGCACGCGCCGAAGACATAGCCAATGCCAAAGGCAGCTACAAATGGGAAGTGGAATCCGGCAATTCACTGCTGGTGACAGGCATGAGAGAGGTCCCGTGTGAATACGGCTACGACTGCGTGCTCTCGCTCCGTTCCGGTCTCACCCCCGGCGAAAACGTGATCAACTTCTGTTCGCCCGACACTGCTGCTCTGGTGATGAAGGCCTATATCACAGTGCTCGACTTTGACAAGGACTTCCCTGTGGACGACATCGTGATCACCCCTGTGGACCCAGAGCAGTCGATGGACAATCTTGTGGCCATAGCAGGCAAGAACATCGAGTTCAATGCCAGCATCGAACCGCTCACATCACTCGCATACCACCGTCCGACTGTGAAGATCGAAGACCGCACCGTACTCGACTCACTGTCCTACAACGGCACCCTGCTTGTGCTTAAGGGCCTGAAACCAGGCAAAACCACAGTCACACTCACAGCCCTCGACAAAACAAAATCGTTTGATGTGACAGTGATGGAAGAACTTGTGCAGATGACATGGGGCAACACTGTTTCAAACCTTCTCGTAGGCCAGACAGAAAACTTCTCGCTCAACATCGTCACCGAGTCCAAGCAGCCCAACACATATCCTGTGACATGGACTTCGTCGGATCCCAACGTAGTGTCAGTAGAGGGCACCACCGATTCAGCCACTGTGACAGCCAAAGGCAAAGGCAAAGCCATTATCACGGCCACTGTGACATCATATTCAGGCAAGACTCTGACTCTGAGCAATGAGGTGACCGTCAAGGACGGCATGGATGACGTGATTGTCAATCCGACCACCTCGCCCGACGGCTCCAGCGGCATCATGGATGATGGCCTGTTTATTTCTCTCGAAAACAGCGAGACCAGTTCGATCAACCTCTATACCAAGGAACCGAAAACCCAATTCACTGGCACACTGACAGCTGCTGATTTCACCGGCGCCGACGTCGACGGATCAAGTGCAGAAGTGGTTGATGCATCGCTCAATATCGAAAGCATCGACGACTACAATGTCAAGGTCAACGGAACGGTGACCCTGTCTATCAGCGGCAATGAATTCAAGGTAATCTTCAACGACGCTCCACTCTACCGCTAAATTAACTAACTGCTTGGTTCCGGATAAGAAATGTCCGGGACCAAGCAGTTTATATAAACCTTAATCAATTTATTTTTACCATTATTTCTCAAACCAATCATGAGCAAAAGGTACTATCTTTTCGCATCAGTTGCCGCCATCACCGCG
>BLLX01000177.1 GCA_011959405.1 Muribaculaceae bacterium | reverse complement strand
ATTTTTTTCGGCGTCGACTATCGCCCTATAAAGCCCGATACGGACGTTTTTACTCGGATTGTTCGCCTTGATGAAGATGTTAAATGGCTCACAAAGCACCATATCAGGCACCGCCGTTTCGGTGGCGTTGTAGACTTTCAGGCTGTAAAGTTTTTCGGAGCCGCTGCCCAGTTTGGTGTCTAAAATCAGGTTAGAGAGTGCCGGATCCAGGCCAAACCCTGAAGTTGCGGCCGCCTCTGCCTTCTTACAGATTGCCACCTGTGCCTCGATGTAGTCTTTAATCTTTTTGTCGATAGGTGTAATTTTCCAGCCCTCGAAGTCGTTAGCGATCTCGTTCCAAAATTGCGACGTGTGCATGAACTTGCCCGCGTTCTTGCGGCCTGACAGGTTGGCGGCAAATTGTTCCATCGCCATGTCCTTAGCTTCTTCGAGCATTTCGGCGCGGTACGGCACTTTTGTTTTTTCGCAAATTTCGCGGATCCGGGCTTCCAGTCTATCCCAGTAAGATTGCGGGCTTTCGATGTGCATAGAGATCGCGGAGGCGTTCTCGTTGTATGCGGCCAGAATACCGGCCAGCGTACCGGCCAGCTCCAGCCAGTCGGCTGCGCCGATAAAGCGCGGGACGCTGTAAAAATCTTTGTTGTAGCTGTAAATCTGGAAATAAGCCAGAGAAACCGGATGCTTGAATGGCTGCGCCCTGTCGAAAATCGGGTATTTCTTAAAATTTCCCGCGTCAGGGTTGGGGAAATTGCCGACTACCGCCTCGGCAGGCTGCACACCTTCACCGGCATACACAAAGCGGACGGTGCGCGCCGGGACGTGTTCGATTTTTGCCAGAGCTCCGGGACCGCCCACGCGGCGGCCTCTTGTTCTGGTGATCTTAACCCAAAACCCCTCCAGGTGTACCAGGTCAATGAGGCACCGGTGCATTTGGTTAATGTAGTCCGTCGCTTCGAGCTGCGCGGTAATACTGTCATCGACACACCAGGCCCGATAGGGTTTATTATCGCCGTCGACGGCCGGGGTGTAGAGTCGTGGCCCTTCGCCCCACTGCAGCCCGGCCTTCTTGCCCATGATGCCCTCGCCCGCGTAAAACTTCGATAACACCCGGTCGATATAACCGGGCATGTCGTCGTTATCGCCGTAAGGGATCACGCGGACGCCGTGGACGTTTCTATATTTCTGGAACGTACCAAAACCGCCCAGGATCATACGGCTGGAAGGCTCCCAGTCTGACGCGCGAGCGTTAAGGTTGAACGTTATTAGCTCGCCGTTGCCGTTGTTGATAAAGCCAAAATTTCCACTTCTTCGTATCATATTGTTATCATCAGTTTAGCACCGTGCGGAGCCCGTTAAACTCCATAATAAGACACTGCCAGCAATTCAGGGCGCGGCCCGTATCGGTGTCGGTGAAAAATAATTTATAACTCGCGTGTGCCACCTTCTCGTCGGATGCTTTCGGCCGGATCCGGGCGCGTGCAATATTAGCCATGTCGCCGCCCTTACAGGTGTCGCGGTTCCATTTGCGAAAGCGGAGCGAGAAGGTACCGCCGCGGGCGCTTATCTCCTTCATTTCGTCGATTGCCCGGTATAAGTCTATTTGTTTCGGTTCCGCCATAGGTTCTCGATAATTACATAAATCACATAAAGGATCACGAAGGCCAGAAGGCCCGCGCCGAT
>BLLX01000176.1 GCA_011959405.1 Muribaculaceae bacterium | reverse complement strand
CTCTATACTGTATCGGCGAGAACATATACTTCCAGATGCCAAATTCCATTTCAGCCAATAGTTTGGGATGGCTATATGAATGGGATTGTATCAGTTTACGATGGGCAAAGGCGATAATATCACGCGTCTTCCTCAAAATCGGTTCAGTAAATACTCCGTCTGGCATAATTGAATCTCTGAGCCAATCCTCACCAAGATTATCAGTAAGTTTACGATCAATCGCATTACGCAGTGCAACCTCGAAGCAACTCACAATAGTAAACATTTCCTGTGAAATCTGTAGATTGTAGCGATAGAGCGTCATAGCCTTACGGGTGTCGCCACCGCAGGCTGTCAGATACCGCTCCATCCTTTTGGAGGACATTATTTTCTCAAAATCTGCGTATTTCATCAGAAAATCTTAATCTTTTTGGAGTAATGTTTTGTTTTTAAGATAAAAAGCACTACCTTTGCAGTGTTGAATCCCGGTAGCCCCTGTATATCAAGCTATCGGGTTTTGTTTTATCTAGGTTTCAATGGAGTGTCAGAAAATAGACTATCAACATATTCACCTACAGTCATGCGCTTTTCGGTAAATTGCCTATCTCCAAAAAATATTCTATACCGATCGATTTCCTCTGTTTTTGCTGTCGGGTGAAACACTACTTCTATTTTAGCATCTTTCCGGATAAATCGAGATAGTAACTGACGAATTTCAAAGTCTGCGGCTGGAAGAGAATACCCAATAAAAACTACTTTTGTGGCTTCAGATAACTCTATTCCTGCATTTTGCCATATAAGTCGGATTTGAATATTGCTTAAATCTTTAAGAAAGGTTGGTAAGATGAGGTTACCTCTAAGTCTAATAGAAGCTGCTTTGTTCCCAAGGTTATAATTAGACTTACAATATTTACAGTATGTAGTCTCAAACATTGTCTTTTCCCCGAACTTTACATACATTCTTTGGCATAGGGGGCAGTGTAGCCAATTCATAGAACCATGAAGTTTGAGATATTTTATGTTATATCCATTTCTACCCAACGCTAACAATCCGGGTTTGATAAATGGATCATTATCTAATGAACTGATGTAACAGCAGTAATCCACAACTGAAATTGGGCCATGTAGAGTATCCCCTTCACAGAGAATTTGAGATTCATGACTTGTTAAATCATACAGACTATTGTCTAACAAAATATCCCAATTTGTTGTGATTATTCCTATGCCATCCAATTCCGGATTTGCAATTCTTTGTTTTGCGATGGAATTGATATAATCAGCGAATTTTGTGATATAGGTTTTATTATGACCTCGAAAATCAACACCGTATTGAATGGAGCGAGCCATTAACAAATGTAGCTTTTCTCTTAGATCCATTAAACTTTTTGCAGAATATGAACCTAACGACAAACCTTGTGAAATACATCTGTCAATGGGCGTAAAAACGTCTTCTAACGCAATTTTAGAAAACATTTCGTCTGATAACAACAATTCTTTTCTAAGAAACTCCTTAAACTCATCAATGGATTTTACTACATCCTCATTATCTGAAAAATGTTCATAAAAATCCGAACTAAGGATATTTTGGATAATCTCATTTTGAATGGGACCTCCGGCATCCTTAGAGAAACCAGCACCAAGAAAAAATATGATTTTATTTGATTTCATATTAGTTGTTGAGTATGAGTTGATTTAAGGAGCAAAGATAATAAATTTCAATGATATTTACAACTTTGGGAAATTCTAATTCAGAATCAGAATAAAAGGACATCGGGTTTCCCTCCCGATGTCCAACCACTAATCCAC
>BLLX01000175.1 GCA_011959405.1 Muribaculaceae bacterium | reverse complement strand
AGCTAATCTGATGCAAACATAGTGACTTTTTCTTTTTTGGATTGATGCCATAGAAACGCTGCTGCACGACAATCGCTGTCACCGGTTCATTCTCCTGCTGGAGTTCGGTAACGATGGCGTGAACCTTAATTCTCGCTTCCTCAATGAACTTGTTAAGGTCATTGGCAGTCCGGCTCGTGCCTGTGGCGCGTTCCTTTGCTTGGTTCCAGAGATTCGATAGAATACTCTTTTGGATGTTGTTTTCGGCGCGTTGGCCGTTTACCGTGATGCGCATAAAGACAGGCGACTCGCCATTTTTCAGGACATTGCGCCGAAGAAAGAATGCCACACGGAATGAGTCTTTACTTCTCATAGTTTTTACCTTGTGTTGGCGTTTGATGACTTGGTGTAAGTAAATCCCGAGAAGTATATCTTGTAACGTACTGAATCATAATCTATAAACGCCGTATAGGTGTAAATTGTTCGCTCTATTCGGTGTAACACTGGATTTACACCTGCGACTCATTTTCGCCACTCGACTTTTTCTCGAAAAATTCACCCTCCATGTCAATGTTCTTGTTAATGTTCACTCGAAATGAGCGACATTCACCATCAAGGCAAAATGATGTAAAATGCGGAATATCAGTTCGGTATGATAACAACTGGTGGAGCAAGTCGGTGTAATATTTATCTCCACCAAATCTACACCTGCCGATTTCATCATTTTTCCGCATTCTGCGCTACCCCTAAAATGAGAAAAACACCGAATATCATTGATATTCAGTGCTTTATCTTCTCCTAAAATTTAGGTTCGTGGTGCCACCAGAACCTGAGTTTCTGAATGAATACGAATGAATTTGAATGGTCTGCTTAGATAAAATGCTGAATAATAGCGTAATATGAACTTTGATGAATTTTGTCTATTTTTCAGATTTATTCAAAAAACGTGGTGACCTGCGTGGTGACCCGACTTGACAAATTGCGGTTTGGGTTGTTATATTTGCAGAACCAGAGTGGCTGATTGTGAATAACTGTGAACGCCACCATTCTGAAATTTATAACATCGAAGATATGACAAAATCACCCTCTCCGAAATCATCGACGCAGTCGCTTCGTCCAGCGAAGAAATTGACCCCGTTTCATGTCCGCACCAAGGATTTGAAGAAGGACACCGCGACTCTCTTTATCCGTATCCATACCCGCAAGGTTGACGTGCTTGTTTCGACCATGCTTCAGGTCGAGGTTGCCGACTGGCAGAAGGCTACGGCATCGCCTCGCGCATGGCTGGCACATCAGAAGAAGAATTATCAGCTTCATGCCAAGCTGACGCAGATTGAGGGTATCGTCAAGGCTCATCTAGCAAAGGTGAACTTTGACCGCGAGACTCTCGACATGGACGTGCGCTATATCTCAGAGCCGGAGAAAGTGGACGCTGAACGTCGGGCGATGGAGGAAGCCGCCGAGGCTGAGCGTAAGGCTATCGCCAAACGTGAGGCGGCGAAAGAAAAAGCCCGCAAGAAAGCCGAGGAAAAGAAACGTATCGAGGAGGAGAAGAACCGCCTTATCTGGCCGTTCCTCGTTCAGTTTGTCGATGACATAAAGAGCGGGGCGCGAAAGATAGGCAGTGACGACTATGCCCCCGGCACCTGCAAGGCATGGAAAAGTTTTATCGGTGTCTATGAAGGTTTTGACCCATTGCACAAATTCGGGTGGGCGGATATTGACCGTGCGTTTGTGTCGCGCTACATCAACTATTTGCAGAAGCACGGTTACATGGCAAAGGTGTATCTAACATTTGAAAAGGGACCCGGATAG
>BLLX01000174.1 GCA_011959405.1 Muribaculaceae bacterium | reverse complement strand
AAGCTCTATGCATGAGCTTTAACGTTCCAACTCTCGAATTTTAACAAATGCACCGGCATTTCGGCTTGACCCGTCTTTTGACCTACTTTTTTGGGGATTATAGCGAGGTTTTCTTACGGGCTATGAAATCATCATAACTCTTTTGATGACGAAGCCACATGTAAGCGGGTATTTTAGTTATCATTTCAAAAGTTTCAGCCATTTTAGGAGTTATGGAGCCTTGCCCCTTTATTACTGAAACAATTACTTCTTCAGGGATAGAAATCTTCGTGGCAAATTCTTTTACTTCCATGCCCATCTCCTGCAACTTTTCATAAAGAGTCTCACCGGGATGGTAAACAGCCGGCAATTTGGCGGGGTCGAAAAAATGTCTTGTCTGTGTGTTCATATAAAAACTCGAAGACCTCCCCGGGTGCGCTAATCTTACGGGAAGCGTGGGAGGTCATATCGTTTGCAAAATTAGTTTTTTCTTTGGAATTACAACATCTTTGATTTAAGAAATATCTGATGCTGTTCGGTATTTTCAGGTAAAGCTGTAATAACTATCTCACAATCCAAACTGAGCAAGACGTTCCTCGCTTTCGGCAGGACTTTCCTTAACTGTACCGATGATCAACTCAACATCATAGTCGTCAATCTCGCCCAAGTAGTTCCACTCATTGAACTTTTGAGGATAGGCAACCTTCAACCGGACGCAATCAACAAAAGAATCATACCTGAGAAATGGATACTTTGACTGTTTTATGGGCATGTGGTACATTTTGAGATGTGCCGGAAGATTCCTGTTTATTTGAGAATTGATTATCACACCACCATAGGCGATACCATTAGAGTCGAAGCCAAGCACTATGAAATATTTGTCTCTTGAAGAGTCTCCTGCTTTGGGCTTGATTCCATTTGCCTCAGTCATCGTCATCTCATAGACATCTCCAATCTTGACAGTATGAGATGACAGTCGTGAAAGCTCTTCCTCATTGAGAGCATCAGAAATTTTCATCATTTCAATAGTTCGGTAATTTTTGAGCAGGCATAGCTGTATCACACTGATACACAATAGTTTGCATTGATATTGAATTGTTATTGCATCTTATTGATATTCAATTGAATATGCAAATTTTACCGAACTATTGTCATTTCAAAGCTGATTCAATTTGCATTTGCTCTTCAATATATTCAAGCATGGCATCATTGGCATTTAGAACTCTTGCCATAGAGACAGGAGAAATGACATTTGTTCCATTGGTGCGACGGTTTGCTTCTTCCCAGGCTTCATCATGTGACTTTCTCATGAGCTGTCCGAAAGTCAACGATTCGTTTTCCTCGATTGACTGTTCCAATGCTTCAATCTCTGACTTGGAAAGATACTTCAAATTTGCCTCTCGTTTAGGAAGAAGAACATTCGGAGCATCTTCCCCGGCAAACTGGATAACCTCGGATAATTCTTCCGAAAGAATCATACGCGGGTGATTCAGTTCCTTAACCGCATCATATAATTGAGTAGGAACCGGACCATATTTCAATGCGCAAAACTCGTCAGGTACAATGCCGCTGCCCCATTTCGCCAGATGCTTCATCTCGGCGAAATAGAGAATCTTGAAAGCATGGTAGAAATCAACGCCACCAGTCTTGCCAAGTATAAACAGAACTAACTCTGTGAGTTTCTTGCTGTCGTAATTCGTCATGGGCTTATGTCCTTATGCTTATCTAACGCAGAATGCGCAATTGCAGTTTATTTCAGTCTGCAAATATAATAATAATTTTTCAAATTACAAAATTTCGGGTCAAGCCGAAATGCCGGTGCATTTGT
>BLLX01000173.1 GCA_011959405.1 Muribaculaceae bacterium | reverse complement strand
ACGGCCAGCAGCAGGCCCATGCCCACGGAATATGGAGTCACCTCGCGTGTATCGTGGGCCGGATGCAGGATCGGGCGGTATTGCTCGTCGGCTCCGAGTTCGCGGAACGCGTTTTCAGGCAGGGCCGTGAGATCCGTTTCTTTTGGGAGGTTGTTTTCTTGCTTTGACATGGCGGTCAATCGTTTGCAGGATCAGCAATAGTTTCTTCCGGCTGTGGAGCGGGCATGTCGGATGTGGCGGCTTCCAGTTTCTTCATAATGGAGAAGATGAACAATGCCGAGAGCAGGCATAGTGCGATCAGAATAGACCAGATGGTCCATACCGGAATTTTGCCCCACAGGATCATGGGAATACTTACCAGATAGTTGCCGATTGCAGTTGCGGCAAACCATCCGCCCATCATGGCGCCTTTGAGTTTCGGCGGTGCGACTTTGCTGACAAACGATATGCCCATGGGCGACAGCAACAGTTCGGCCAAAGTAAGCAACAGGTATGTGGATATGAGCCAGTTGGGCGATACGGAACCATTAGTACCGACCAGAGTCAGCGATCCCATCACCATCACACAGTAGGCAATGCCGGCTATGATCATGCCGTATCCGATTTTACGGGGAGCCGAGGGTTCTTTTTCTTTCTTGCCAAGCCAGCTGAACAATGCAAGCGAGAAAGGAGTAAGAGCCACTACATAGAAGGGATTGAACTGCTGGTATGCAGCCGGGTCGATATTCGTGATTTCGGAAGGGATTACAGAGATTACAAGGTAGGCGACTACTCCGATACATGTGGCCAGCACAGCGGCGCTTATTGCACGCGCTTTTGCTGTGGTGCTCTGGAACACGCTGAACAGAGCGTAGACTCCGATCCATATAGCAGTCAGAGCGCCAAGGTTAAAGCCTATGCGGGTCCAGCTGGAAGAAACATTGGCCGTACAACTTTTGGCGAATTCCGTCAGTGCCTGTGAATTCTGGTGGAATACCATCCAGAAGAATATCACTACTGCAAAGACAAGCAGCAGTGCCACGACACGCGCTTTGGTTTGTTCGGGAGTGAGTTCCTGCTGTTGCTCGGTTGCGGCTGTAGCGGCTTTGGCGTTGATTGCGGCAGTTTGTTTTTTATCTTTGATGATATGTGCGTACGTGCGACGTCCGAAAAAGTAGATCAAAAAGCTGACCACAAGAGATGCGCATGCAAGGGTGAACGCATACGAGCATCCGGTGGAAAATGCAGTGATATATTCAGTCGCGAACGCCGACAGCGAAACTCCGGCCTGACCGCACGCTGTGGCAAAGTCATGGAGATAACCGGAGAGGAAAGCTGCGACATCACCACCTTGAGTCATGCCTTTTTCAATGGCAAAGTCAGTCATGGTTTTCAACTGGTCTGAACCGGCTGCAGGCATGTTGATGAAGTTGTCGGTATCAAGACACCAGTTGCACACAGTGGCGGCCATTGGATCCGACGTGATGAATCCTGCATCTTTGAGTGCAATGTTCTTCAGTGCGATGGCAGCGCCGGGAGCATACATTGATCCGAGGTTGATGGCCATGTAGAAGAGAGAGAATGCCGTGTCGCGTTTGTTTGAATAGCGGGGATCGTTATACAGGTCTCCTACCATTACCTGCAGGTTGCCTTTAAACAATCCGGTTCCCACTGAGATGAACAGCAAAGCCGCGAATATGATCATCATTGATGTGTTGGAGCGGACAGGTGTTGGAACGGACATAAGGGCATAGCCTATGAACATTACTGCGATGCCGCTGACCACACATTTCGAAAAGCTCCATTTATCGGCCAGCCATCCGCCGATCAGTGGCATAAAAT
>BLLX01000172.1 GCA_011959405.1 Muribaculaceae bacterium | reverse complement strand
GTTGTGCACCCCGGACACGGCAATTACTCGGGCACGCTGGTCAATGCTCTGGCCTA
The DNA here is from genome assembly GCA_011959405.1 of Muribaculaceae bacterium. Taxonomy (GTDB): domain Bacteria; phylum Bacteroidota; class Bacteroidia; order Bacteroidales; family Muribaculaceae; genus UBA3263. The sequence goes on along the minus strand of BLLX01000172.1, from coordinate 1,784 downwards.
TCATTTCCGCAACGACACAGAATACGACGTCAATGATCCACGGCTCGGACTCGTGCATCGCATAGACAAAGATACGTCAGGCCTGCTTGTCGTGGCCAAGACCCCAGACGCCAAGACCGATCTGGGCCGACAGTTTTTCAACAAGACCACCAAACGGGAATACATGGCCGTGGTATGGGGTATTCCCTCGCCGTCATCAGGAAGGATCGAAGGCAACATAGGCCGCAATCCCAAAGACCGCCTGCAGATGACCGTATTGCCGGATGACGATCCCAACGGCAAACACGCCGTGACACACTACGAGGTAATCGAGACGCTCGGCCATGTCAGCGTGGTGAGGTGTGTGCTTGAAACCGGGCGGACACATCAGATCAGGGTCCACATGCGCCACATAGGACATCCGCTGCTGGCCGACGCGCGCTATGGCGGCGATCAGGTGCTACGCGGAATCCCGTCGGCCAACTACAGGAAATTCGTGGCCAACTGCTTCGACCTGTGCCCCCGTCAGGCCCTTCATGCCCGCACTCTGGGCTTCCGTCATCCCAAAACGGGAGAGGAAATGTTCTTCACTGCTCCGGTGCCATCGGACATTACCGCCATGATTGAGCGCTGGCGAGTATACGTCACCTCCTCGACGCATTGATGATGCCGGCGCCTGGCGGATGCGATACCGTCCTGTGCATGAAATCAGGGTTGTCCACACGGCGATAGATATGTATGGCAGGATTCGTAGTCCTCAGACGCACTTTCATGTACGGCTGTTCCGCCAATGGCTTCATGCGGTCTATACGCAAAGGCGTGTCATAAGGCTCTTCTCCAACAGTGGCATCATCCGCCGCAGGAATTATGCCAAACTCCTGCAGATCCACAAGCAGATGCGGCCACCCGAGCCGTCTGCGAGCTTTGCCCGCGCCGATCTCTCGAATATATTCCTTCTGAATTTCAGCCGATGTGAGAACTCCAGATTTCAACTTTCTTGAACTGAAAAAGCCGTATTCAGCCAACCGCTCCACAATCCGCTCCAGAGTATCAAACGTCACACCTTCCATATTATATTAGGATATAATGATTGATTATCAGCATATTGCGATTTGTGGGGTGTACTAAATAGGTACTGAATGAGATAATAAGAGAAGATTATTAGAATTAATTTATGGATTTTTAGGGCATGTTAGTTATATTTAATTCGATTCTTTTTCGCAATATCACTCCAAATTTGAGGTTTTGAATAGCAAGGCAATGAGAAAAAATCGTTAATTTTGCAGTCGAATTGGCATCGGTCAGTTCACGACATTTTGGAAAATAAGAAGCGTTATGCTATCTTGTAAAATGAAAACGTAGGAAATTTTCAACCTGATACAAGAGATGGCATAGTGGTTCTCACGCATATAGCGTGGGCTGCTATTGTTACATCTGTATCAAAGGTTTCCTACGACCCTCATTTTAGACGTGGCATAGTTGGCTCACGTTTTCTTGTAATCTATAATGGCTCTTGAGTCAACGAGCTAATGAAAATTTAGCCTTAGTTTAATGTGGACGAACTCGACGCCTTAGATACATACAACGGGTACACCGAACATGATATGTGGGTGGATTTCGATAACTTCGAGAACACCGGCTCGCCCAATGTTTTATGAACCCGACCTTGAAATTTTTTTGTATAACCTTAATGACTGGGACTAATGTATATTTTTTTGTTCCCCTCATTTCTATTATAATTTTTCTGCCTTTATGCTCGGAGCATTAGTTTCATTCTTACTTATTTACGCGATCTATGTTTTTAT
>BLLX01000171.1 GCA_011959405.1 Muribaculaceae bacterium | reverse complement strand
CCACCGGAGTTGCAGCAATAGAAGCTGGCCGTAAATTCATCGGTATCGAAATTTCACCGAGCTATTTTTCCATCGCCTTAAAAAGGATAAGCTCATGAAAGTCGCCGATTTATTCTGCGGAGTCGGAGGTCTGTCACAAGGATTTGTATGGGCCGGATGTAAAATAGCGCTGGGCATCGAGCATGATCCGGAAATAGCGCTGTCATATAAAAAGAATCATCCTGACACCGACGTCTATGTCAACGACATACGCAACCTTGATTTCAAAGAAATCCATCAGAAGCATCCGATCATCGACATTGTCATCGGCGGACCTCCATGTCAGGGCTTTTCACAGAAAGGCAAACGCCTTAATCTGGAAGATCCACGCAATTTTCTCTTCCAATCATTCGTTGACTTCGTCGCGGAGTTCTCGCCAAAATATTTTGTATTGGAGAACGTTCCGGAAATCATCACCACATCAGGTGGTTTTTTCTGTATCGAAATAATATCCGCGTTTAAACAGATCGGCTATTCTGTCAGATACGGTGTATTGAATGCCGCCGATTTCGGAGTTCCACAGGACAGACGCCGCGCCGTCTTCATAGGCAAGCGTGGAGATCAGTATATAGAATTGCCGCGTCCTTGCGGCCAGCGCAGCACCATCAAAGACGCGATATACGACCTGCCGTTCATCGAATCCGGCTGCGGATCAGAAATCAGCGGTTATGAAACACCTGCCACATCTCCATTGCAACAGTTCCTCCGGGCTGACTCAACCATACTTTACAACCACGTCGCTACCCGTCACTCCAAAATAGCGCTTGAACGTCTGGCTTTGATACCCATAGGTGGCGGCCGTGAAGCATTGCCGCCGGAACACCGAACAAAATCCATCTACAGCGGCACTTGGTGTCGGCTTCTGGAAAACGGCCTGGCATCTACGATCACCACCCGTTTTGACACCCCGTCATCCGGACGGTTTACACATCCCGTCCTCAACCGGTGCCTTACGGTCCGCGAAGCCGCCCGCATCCAGACATTTCCCGATTCATTCCGATTCTACGGATCCAAGACATGCCAGATGAAACAGGTAGGCAACGCCGTGCCTCCGCTACTGTCTCTTGCAATCGCAACCCAGATCACTAACAACGAAAATCTATGACTCTCCCTGTACAATTCAAAAACCGAAAAGCCCTTAATCCGCGTCTCGGAATCAAGTCTTCCTTCTCCGGAATCAGAAATGCCGTTGCATTACTGTATCTCATCTTCAATGCCGAACGGCATCAAGGCCGTCGCACATCAACCATATACAGCGAGGACAACGGTTCTGGCGGCATTATGCTCAAAAAAGAGCTACTTGACAGCATCCAGACCTATTTAGAAGACAGCCGTGTCTCATCACTCATAGAATCATCCTCGCTGCTCACAAGCCAACTCGAGCACATCCAAGTATTTGCAGAACTGCTTTTGGCATTGGGACGCGTATCTTTCGTGTCAGACACAGGCAGTTCCGCCGAACGCACCGGCGGCAAACGTCTCCCCAAACAGATACAGTTTGCCACAAACATTATCATACTTGACAATCTGCTGTCATCCTTCCCTGAACAGGAAGTAAAATCATTTTTAATCACATGGCTTCAAAACCAAGTATCAGCAAACACCGTTCTTGAATCCAAAATCTGCGAACTGCTGACCATATTTACAGAAAGATGTATATTAAAATATAGGTTCAAGGCACAAAACTACCTGTTGTTTCAGCCGGAAGGAATATATCTTGCTCTTGCCGACAGCCCATACGGCTCTGTTTCCGAATCAGATGCCGAACGAGTAGGCACGTATCGTATCTTCAAAAATTTCATATCC
>BLLX01000170.1 GCA_011959405.1 Muribaculaceae bacterium | reverse complement strand
GTATTCCGGTGACTGTGGCTGATCCCGCCGACTGTCCCCGCTATGCCGGTGTGACTATACGCGGTGTGAAGGTTGCCGAGAGTCCCAAATGGCTCCGTGACGCGCTGACGGCCATTGGCCAGCGTCCGGTCAACAATGTGGTGGACGTGACGAATTTCCTGCTTCATTCTTTCTGCCAGCCGCTGCATTGCTTTGATGTGGCGAAGATCAAAGGCGGGGAGATAATAGTGAAGACTCTGCCGGCAGGCACACCCTTCGTGACGCTCGACGGTGTGGAACGCAAGCTCAATGAGCGTGATTTGATGATCTGCAACGCCGAGGAGCCTATGTGTCTGGCCGGAGTGTTCGGAGGTCTGGATTCAGGTGTGACCGAAAGCGCCACCGACATATTTCTGGAAAGCGCATGCTTCAATCCCACTACCATACGCAAGGGAGCGCGCCGTCATGGACTCAACACCGACGCATCTTTCCGCTTTGAGCGCGGGGTGGATCCCAACGGATGCCTTTATGTGCTCAGACTTGCTGCGATGATGGTGAAGGAACTTGCCGGCGGAGAGATATGCGGTCCGGTGGTGGACCTTTATCCGGAGCCTGTGCAGCCCTATCACGTGGAGCTGTCTCTGAAGCATGTGGACGATGTGATCGGAAAGCATATTCCTGAAGAGACCGTGAAATCCATTCTCGGCTCGCTTGAAATAGAGATTGCAGCCGAGAGCGACGGAGTGCTGTCGCTCAATGTGCCCACCTATAGAGTGGACGTGCGGCGCCCGTGTGACGTGATAGAGGAGATACTGAGGATCTACGGCTACAACAACGTCGAGTTGCCTGTGACCGTGAATTCCTCGCTTTCCTACCAGACAGTCACCGATATTGACAATTCGCTGACCCGCATGGTGCTGGATCAGCTTGCGGCTCAGGGATTCTATGAGATACTGAACAATTCGCTGACATCGGTGTCATATTACGACGCCGGAATGTCGTCGTATCCCGCAGAAAGGTGCGTGCGTCTGCTGAATCCGCTCAGCAACGATCTTGGCGTGATGCGTCAGACCCTTCTTTTCGGCGGACTTGAATCTATAGCGCATAATCTGAACCGCAGGGCCGACAGTCTGATGATGGTCGAGACGGGCAATGTCTATTTCTTCAATTCCTCGGCCGTGAGCACTGAAGCGATGCCGTTGGCTCCTTATTCGGAGTCTCAGCGTCTGGGCCTGTGGTTGTGCGGAAATGTCAGAGGGGCTTCCTGGCTCGCTCCTGCCGAAGCAGCGTCGCCATATCATCTGAAAGCCTTGGTTGAAGCCATATTCAGCCGGCTGGGCATTTCGGAAAAGGAATATGTGATGGCTCCGGAGTCGGCCATGGGCGATGTGTTTGCCGATGCGCTGGCCGTGAGCACCCGTTCGGGCAAGCGTCTGGGCGTTTTAGGCACTGTGGCCGGCAGTATGTTGCAGAAGTTCGACATAGGCCGTCCGGTGATGTTTGCCGAGCTTGAATGGGATGCCGTTCTGTCTCTGGCGCGCAAGCGTTCGGTAACCTATACGGCAGTTGGCAAGACTCAGCCCGTGCGCCGTGATCTGGCATTGCTGCTTGATGTGAATGTGACTTTTGCCGATGTGCAGGCCGTGGTCACCGCGAGCGAGCGCAAGCTGCTGCGCGGAGTGGAGCTGTTTGACGTGTATGAAGGCAAGAATCTGCCTGCCGGCAAGAAATCGTATGCCATCGCCATAACCATACAGGATGACGAGCGCACGTTGCAGGACAAGCAGATAGATGCCGTGATGACTAAAGTGATAGCCAATCTCCGCAGTAAGCTCGGCGCCGAGCTTAGATGATATGTCGGCCGGGC
>BLLX01000169.1 GCA_011959405.1 Muribaculaceae bacterium | reverse complement strand
CGGTATGCCTCGGTCACGTTGTATTTGAACGCCTCATTCATTGCCATCGCGACAAGACCGGACTGGGCGAGATTGTACATGGCACGACCGCGGACTCGGGTTTCGTAGGCTCGTTTCAGTGCTTTTTTCTCCAGACGTGTCACCCACATTCTGCTTGTGGGTGCGCCGACCTTGAAGAATCGGCAGATATTGGAGAACCTGCCTTGCGCGTCGGCACCACCGTCGGAAGCGAAAACCACTTCCCTGCCGCCGCGGATGAGATCTCCGATATAATCGGCGTATGCCTGATCTTCGGCGGAGATACCGTTGCGTCCGGGTTCGCCACGTGTGACGCGCAGGCCGTAGGAGTATCGCTCAGGCACTATGGGGAGAGCGTCCTTGCCAGGGAGTACTCCGACGCCATAGGGCGCGATAAAGTCCTTGGGGACAGTGATGACGGCTGTCTTGGCGTCGTAGAAAACGCCGGGAGCGGATACTTTGTTGTTGACGTTGAGGGCGCGAGCGATGGCGGAAGCCACGGCGGTGGTTTCTGTAATTATGACTTTCATGTCAGTATTTTTTGAGGGTGAATATTTTTTTGAGCGGTCGCCGGTTGCAACCTTGGAGAGAGATGAATCTCGGATTGAGTGGTGGATGAATGACACGGGGAGTTCGCGACCTCCCCATGTCGGGCGGGAGGGATACCGGAAATATCGCTTGCGCACGCGACATAGCGGCAGTCAGATTATTTCAATATTGCGGATAGTGGTGAGATCAGATTCTGGGACCTTTGGACTTCTTTTGCTCCTTCTGCTGGGTCTCGTTGTTGGGTTCAGTCTGACCCTTACGGAGCGGCTCTCGGATATTCTTTGTCGCCTCGTTGGTCTGACCGTCGTTGTTGACGGACAGCTGAGTCTTGCTTTCCTCGGCGATGCCGACGACTTTGCTGCGGTCAGGATATTCGCGGGTGGTCTCCGGCTGCCCCTTCTGCGGGTCAAACTGAACATAGATGATGCAGTCGTTGCCGAACTTATCCTTGCTTTCTCCTACACGGACAAGTTTGCCGGCCATGTAGTCGGCCTGTTTCTGCTCGTCCAGCGGAATCTTGCACCACTGGTGCAGACGCTTGATGTTGCCGTCCTTGTCGAGCCAGTTGCCCTGTGTCTGCTTGTCACCTTCAGGTGCCTGGGTCTGAGCATCCTTATTGCGGAGTTCCTGATTCTCCTTGCGGTAAGGTTCGGAATTGAATCCGACATCGCGCTTCTCGACGCTATACTGAAGGTCAGCATAGAATTTTCGACCGTCGGCGAGTTCTACAAACTTCTTGGGCAGAATGCCACCGTTTTTCAGGATTCCGATTTCTCTCATTGTCAGCTCGATATTGGCGATTTTCGGCTTTATATAGGTGCCATCCACCGTCTGGCTCTCAATCTCGTTGGTCAGTTTGTCAAGGCTGACAATACATTTTTGTACTTCTCCTGTCTTCGGGTCAACGAGGTCAACGGCTTTACCGAGGTTGCCGGTCTTGCGCAGCTGAGCCTTGTCCTGCTCTGTGAATGTATAGCCACGATACTCCTGTTCAAGATTGGGACGACTCTTCATGAAATGGGGCGAAAGAGTGATACTTCCGTCAGGATTATGCTTGAACGAAAGTTTGGCATCCGCCTCTATGCGCTGTCCATCGAGCACGGGGGCAATTCGGACGAGATTCGGAGACTTGTGATTGTAAATCATCTGCCGGAGGTCTCCGTTCTGTTCGAGCTGCTGACGTGTCACGCCCCACTCCTTTTCGATGGTTGCCCAATCAATTTTGTTGGGGTCGATAGGAGCTGCCTTAATCGCCGTGGCTGCCGCCTCCGGTTGGCTCTGTACATTGTCAGGCTC
>BLLX01000168.1 GCA_011959405.1 Muribaculaceae bacterium | reverse complement strand
CTCATGGGCCTGATCCACAAAGCAGGCATCGAGATCAACCGCAAGGTGCTCGCCGACCTCGCCCTCAACAACCCCGCCGCTTTCAAAGCTGTGGTAGAGAAGGTGAAGAACGCATAACCCACTGCGCGAGTTATCTCCGATAAATAACCGACATTGACATGAAGCCCCGCGCAATCCGCGGGGCTTCGTCTTTATTCACCGACATAGGGAAACATTACATGGAAGAATCATATTTCGACCGTTCGGGGCTGCTGCTCGGGCCTGAAGTGATGCGACGGCTTGCCACGGCCCGTGTGATACTCTTCGGCACCGGCGGCGTGGGGAGCTGGTGTGCAGAAGGACTCATACGCACCGGACTGCGCCATCTCACCATAGTGGACTCCGACACCGTGGCACCGTCCAACGTTAACCGCCAGCTGCCTGCCACATCCTCTACCATCGGACAAGCCAAGACCGAGGTGCTGCGCCGCCGCCTGCTCGACATAAATCCGGATGCCTGCGTGACGGCACGCTGCGAACGGTTCAATGCGCAGACGGCCCACACCTTCGCTCTCGAAGAGTTTGACTACGTGATCGATGCCATCGACTCCGTGGCCGACAAGGCCCTGCTGATCCTGCGCGCCACCTCGGCCCGCGGGGTGACCCTGCTGTCGTCGATGGGAGCCGCCCGCAAGATAGACCCGCAGCAGGTCAGGGTGGCCGAATTCTGGCAGGTGAAAGGATGTCCGCTCGCCGCTGCCCTGCGGTCGCGCTTCAAGCGCACGGGAGAGTTTCCCGCACGCAAGTTCAAGGCAGTGTTCTCACCTGAAATACGCCGCAACACCCGCGAGGGGGCCGGAGCCAACGGTTCGCTGGTGCACATCACAGCCGTGTGGGGCATGACTCTCGTGTCGCTGCTCATACGACATTTGGCCGACACTACCGTCCACCCCTCGGCAAAATAGTTGCGCCCGCAGGATTTTTTGCTTAATTTTGCAACCGGAAAAACTAATCTGAATGGCAAAGCGAAAGAAAGAGCTGCCGGTGATCGCCGGCGTGAAGATAACCGATGTGGCCGCCGAGGGCAATGCTCTGGCGCGCGTGGACGACATGGTGGTGTTTATACCTTTCGGTGCTCCCGGCGACGTGGCCACGGTGCGCCTTACCAAAAAGAAGAAAACGTATGCCGAAGGGCGCATAGAGGAGCTCTCCGAGCCGTCGGCCATACGTGTGACCCCGCCGTGCGAACACTTCGGAGTGTGCGGCGGATGCCGCTGGCAGCACCTGCCATACAGCCTTCAGCTCGAATGCAAACGCCGTCAGGTGGTCGACGCTCTGGACCGCATAGCCAAGATTCCACACCCTGAGGTGATGCCAGCGCTCGGATCAGAAAAGATCTGGGACTACCGCAACAAGATGGAATACACCTTCTCGGCCAAATCATGGCTCACGGCGGAGCAACTGGCTTCAGGCCAGGAATTCAACGAACGCAGAGCCGCCGGATTCCACATACCGGGCGCCTTTGACAAGGTGCTCGACATAAACCGCTGCCATCTGCAGGACGCAGGCATCGGCAACGAGCTGCGCAATTTCGTCAGGGAATTCGGCAAGAGCGAAAATCTGTCGTTCTACGATCTGCGGGCCAACTCCGGCCTGCTGCGCACACTGATGATCCGCACGGCATCCACCGGTCAGGTCATGGCCGTGATGTGTTTCGGCGAGGACGACCCTGCCGGCATAAGCAAAGTGATGAACGCCATAGCCGACCGCTTCGGCGACCGCATCACCTCGCTGCTCTATGTGGTCAACCTGAAGGTCAACGACACCATTTCGGACCAGAACGTGATCACATTCCGCGGCACCCCCTTCATCGAGGAAGCCATGGAGGGTCTCAGAT
>BLLX01000167.1 GCA_011959405.1 Muribaculaceae bacterium | reverse complement strand
CATCCTCCGCAGCCTGACGGCGAAGACTCTCCATCTCCGAACCGTCGCCCACGTGAATCCACCTCACCCTCCTCTGCGGATACAGACGCGCCCAGTGCTTCACGCACCCGAGCTGGCGCAACACCCCCTTCTCAGGCTCCACACGGGCCACGCTCAGCAGCGTCACGTCGCTGTCGTCCGGCAGGGCAGGCGGATTCACCCCGTCCGGCGCCACGCTGCCCAGATGACGTGTGGCCACCTTGCCGGCATGAGCGGGATAGTCCGCGCGTATGTATGCCGTGCCGCTGTCCGACGCCGGATAACATGCCAAGGCACGGCTGAGAGTGTGTTCCCGCCACGAATGGCTCAGAAAAGGCGATTCGGAATCATATATGTCATGACCATGGGCACGGGTTATGAACCGCGCGCCACTGATTCCGGCCAGCGCGGCGGCCTGATACTCGAACCAGAATGTATAGAACAGCGTGGTGCGAAGATCCAGACCGTATTTGGAGATAAGACGGCGTATTTTTGTCCGGTAATGCACCGTATATGCCGAAAAAGCCACAGCCGACCGCAGCTGCGCCACAGTGTGTATATAGGCATAGTCGCAGGCCAGATGACGGTAGAGCGACGGACGCGCCAGAGCCGCTGCCTTATCGACTGCACCGGGCCTGCGGGTCAGCGAGGTGTCCACCGTCACATTCGCCGGCAGCCCGCCGGCCATCGGACCGCGCACAAGCACCGGCGCGATGATCACCCTGTCAAACTCCGCGGCGAGCGCGGCTATCTCCGGACCCACGAAATTCGGCTCCGTATATCCTCCGAAAGGATATGATTCGGTAAAAAGTACAACAACGGCCATAATGCTTATCTGAAAATTCGGGCAATCTCCGCCACCCCGCGGCCGCCCGCGGCCACATACCGTCTGATCAGGGCCATGAGCCACGGGCGGTGTGTGACCATGACGCCAGCGGCAAGATCAGGACGACCCTCGCGCAGATAGTCTCCGGCCAATATGGCCCGACGGTAGTCTGTCAGAGAAGCGTAGCGCCGCGGCAACTCTTTGTCACAACAGTCCAGCGCGGCTTCCCACAGGCCCGCCTTGGGGCTGAAAGCCGTGCCGGTGATAGAATCTCCATGGCTCATTATGGTCACCGGAGCGGTCAGTTCCAGCCTTTTCACTCCCGCACCTCGGGAAAGCAGACGGACTCCCAGCTCCAGATCGTCCCACACCCGCAGCGACGCATTCCACCCTCCGCAACCACGGATCACAGAGGTTTTCACCACCATGCGCTGTGTCGACAGCACTCCGTGAAACAGATGGTTGAACATCACGTCCCCGCGGCGGAAAGGCTTCGGCATCACAGCGCCCGAATCCGTGCGGATCACAGCGTCGAACGCACCTATGTCAGGCAGACCGTTGTCCCGCAGACCGCGCACCACATCGGCAACGTGGCCGGCGGGCATCACATCGTCGCTGTCGAAAAACATCACATACTCCGAATCAACGGCAGCCAGACCGCAATTGCGCGCTGCTGCGGCTCCAGGCACGCGTTCACACACCACCTCCACGTCCTTCCTCCCCATGGCCCATTGCCGAAGCACACGTGCCGTATCGTCGGTGGAATCATTGTCGACCAACACCACTCTGCCGGGCCACACGGTCTGCGCAGCCAGCGACTCAAGCGTTCGGCCCACCATCCCGGCGCGATTCCACACCGGAATCACCACAGATATCATCCGCGGGCCTCCCCGGCCAGCATGCCGCATGCTGCCTGGATATCCTCTCCGCGCGATGCCCTGATCGTGGCCGTCAGGCCCGCTTCGTTGAGCCTGTCGCGGAAAGCCGTCATCACCGCTTCGGAAGCGGTGCGCAGCGGCGAGCCGGGCAACGAGTGGTAACGGATC
>BLLX01000166.1 GCA_011959405.1 Muribaculaceae bacterium | reverse complement strand
CTTCGATTTGGAATCTTCACACCGCGTCGGGGTTATGGTCGTGAGGATTTTAAAAATAAAGCGGTGCTGTCCGACAGATTCTACTGTTGTGGACGATATGGCATCCGTATCTTTGCGGTATAATAAAACGAAAATGCTTTATGAAGATTGAGCCGAAATTTTTTGAGAGTGGTGCTGTTACCGCCATAAGCGGTGAGTTTGGCCCGATGGGAGAGTTGGCTGTGATAAAACTGCTGTGTGCCATACGTGACTCCGGCTATTATCTGGAGTGGTCCGTACAGCGAAAAATGATGATGCTGCGTATGTTGCCGGGTGTGCTTTAAGGGTATAATTTCAGCGAAAAAGAATAGAACGTAATCATGTTATTGGTCAGTGGTTTAGTATTTTTTGAATCTTTGGTATTTTTCGTTGTTTTGTATTGTTTTTCGCATTCAGTACAACTTTAGTACGCCCCTGAATGTTAAGGAGTGTGTAGTACACCTTTTGTGTTTCAGAGGTTTGACATACCTTTGCCGACACGACAAAAAACATTTAGATATGCCAAGACTCAAAAACCTCTCGAAACAGAACCCGAAGCTGCTTCAAAAGACGCTTCAGGATGGTCGTGCGAGTCTGTATCTTGAATACTATCTCGGACGACATGAAACTCCGGTGCTTGACGAAGACGGCAACCCCGTTTTATACACTGAGGGCGCAATGGCTGGAAAGCCTAAATACAAGATTACCCACAACCGCAAGAAGGAGAGTCTTAATCTCTACCTTTGGCTCAATCCCCGAAATCAGCAGGAACGGTTGCAGAACCGGAATACTTTGGCTCTCGCTGAGAAAATAAGGTTTGAACGTGAGCAGGAGTTTCTTGAAGATCGAGAGGGTTACCGTTTGCAAAAGGAAAAGGAACCGAATTTTCACGATTTCTTCCGCAGGATTTATTCGGAGGAGGCAACGATAACCAAATCGGCCAAGCTTGCATTCCGGCTTATCCATAACCGCTTTATCAAATATCTCAATTCGATACCCCGATTCCAACGGTATGCCACGTTCATACGTTTTGAGAATGTATCGAATGAGATTGCTGTCGGATTTGCCGAATGGCTGAAAGGGATATGCGCCGGAGAGGGTGCCCGAAAGTCTTTCTTCTATTTCAAGAAAGCCTGTGCAATGGCGATAGAGGAAGGAATGATGAAGAAGGACCCTTGCAAGGGTATCGTCATCAGATGTGACACTAATGTGCTGACAAAGGATATTCTCACCAAGGAGGAAATCGAACGACTGTTGCTTACCCGATACAAACAGGAACGCCCCGATATTCAGAGAGCCTTTGTTTTCTCGCTGTACACAGGTATCCGATTTTGCGATATAGTCCGGCTGACTTATTCAAATGTGGATTTTAGTTCCCGCACACTTCGTTTCAATCAGGTCAAGAGCGAAGGGCGAAGCGCACACAGTGCGGTTGTCATGCCATTGAGCGATGACCTTATGGAGATAATCGGATTCCCGCGTGATCCGGAGATAATGTCAGAGAAAAATTTTCCACTGCCACATAATTCCATTTGCCGTAAGCATCTCAAGGAATGGGTCAGGCAAGCCGGGATAAACAAACACATAACCTGGCACTGTGCCCGCCATAGTTTTGCGGTAAATGTACTGAGTGCCGGAGCGAACATCAAGACTGTATCATCTTTGCTCGGACACGCCAGCATAAAGATGACAGAGAAGTATCTTCATGTAATTGACAATCAGAAGAAGGATGCGATGAACAGTCTCGGAAGAATATCATTTCGGCGTGATGACATATTCTCCCGCGAATCCTCCTCGGATGTTGAAGATTGACAGTTCATACCCCGTGGCATTCTTGACACTTTGGCTCTTTCGCTTGTTATAGAGTTGTATAGGCGGTCAAAAATGATTACCTTTGCAATAAGATTCAACGTCATAATGTTTTTGTTTCAT
>BLLX01000165.1 GCA_011959405.1 Muribaculaceae bacterium | reverse complement strand
TATGGCATGGTAATACGGTTCGGCAAAATCGTAGTGGTCTATGCCGAGTCCGGGGTAATGCACGTTGACCATTTCAAAGCGCCGGTATTCGTTGCCCGCGGGAAATATCAGGGATGCGAGGTGTTCGTAGACGGCGCTTCTGTTGCCGATGCGCAGCGGCTTGTCGATGACTCTGCGGGTGTCTGGGCGTCCGTTCTGGACAACTACGAGACGCAGATCGTTGAATGGATCGCTGACGTCGGTGCCGTCCAGACCGGCATCGAGTGAGATCTGCTGATGCCGGTTGTTGTAATCGGTGTCGGTGCGGGAAGTGACGGACGATGTCATGCTGGCGGTGTTCTCGTTCAGCATGAACCGGGTCTGCAGGAGCACTTCGTCCGGATTGTCCTCGTCAAACACCTGCACCAGATAGTTGCCCGACACGGTCGGCCGCATATCTTCGTCGGGCACTGCCAGCGAGTAGTGTACGTAGTGGGCCAGAGTGGATTCCGACAGTGCGTAGTTGTCGATGTCGGCCTGGTTGAATCCGTCGAGATATTCCGTTTCCACAAGTTGGCTCGGCCGCCAGTCGGAATTGCAGTGCAGCAGTCGGTATCGCAGATACCGCGGTTCTTCAGCCATTTCGTCAAACTCCACGATGATCCTGTCTGGAGTGTACATATTGATCACAGGCGGTGCCAGAGGATTGCCCTCGACTCTCACTTGCAGGGATTTGAATCCGGGAGCGAATATGCCGTCGGCAGTGTCGGATGCGTTCAGGGCCACCGCACAGAGCAGACAGAAGGCCGTCAGATCACTCCGCCGCATCCGTGCCGGATATATGGTTGTGGAGAATGGTCACAGCGTCTTGAATCAGCAGATTGCAGGACTTGGCTCCGGGTACTCTCAGCAGGCGGCATTCGGTTATGCCGCCGTTAAGCTCGGCAAAGGACCGGGTGAGTCCCTGTACCTCTTTGTATATGGCCATTTTGTCGGCGGGTGATGTGTATCGCATGATGCCTATGGTGGAGGCCATGGCGCTGATGGCTCCGCATACATGGCCGGTGCCGCCCACACCACCGCCTAACGCTATGGAAAATGCTTCGGCAGCATCTTCCGGCATGCGGTCGGAGATTATATCGGAAAAGGCCAACATGACGCATTGGGCGCAGTTGTGGCCACTGCGGCGCAGTGTCGCCGCGTGTTCAAGTCGTTGTTCGAGAGTGGTCATTCTGTGTGATGTTTTTGTTCACCATTGGATCGGGGTGATGCCGTGGGAGACCAGATAGTCATTGGCGCGGGAGAAATGCCGGCATCCGAAAAAGCCCCGATAGGCGCTCAGCGGCGACGGGTGCACTGTCTGCAGGATCAGATGGCGCGATGAGTCTATCATCTGCGCTTTGCGTCCGGCATGCGATCCCCACAGCATGAACACGAGATGTTCTCTTCCGGCGCTGAGACGGCGGATCGCTTCGTCGGTAACGGCTTCCCATCCGATTGAGGAATGTGAAGTGGGACGGTGGGCTTCCACCGTGAGCGAGCTGTTGAGCAAAAGCACTCCTTGCGCGGCCCAGCGCGACAGATCGCCGTCAGGCGGAATGGGAGAGCCTACGTCGTCGTGTATTTCCTTGAATATATTCACAAGCGACGGCGGCATGGCTACGCCGGGATTGACGGAAAACGACAGCCCGTTTGCCTGGCCAACGCCGTGATACGGATCCTGGCCGATTATCACCACCTTGACCAGCTCGAACGGACACTGGTCCATCGCGGCAAAAATCTTGCCTGCGGGAGGGAAAATTTGTTTTGTGGCGTATTCACGGCGCACAAAATCAGCCAGAACGGCGAATTGCGGTGACTGCCACACCGTCTCCAGCTGCTTTTTCCAGCCCGGTTCAATCTTTACTTCCATAGGTATTTGCAAAGTTAGCCGTTATGGTTCAGAATGAGTGTAAAAAAGTATGAAAAAAGTTGAAATTAGATGAATAAATTTGCCTTTGGGTTGAAAAAACGGTAAC
>BLLX01000164.1 GCA_011959405.1 Muribaculaceae bacterium | reverse complement strand
GTCGTGGAGCATGTCATAGCCGTCAAGCATCAGCAGCAACTGACCTTTAAGCGCCTTGTATGTAAGTCGTGCGTTCCAGATGAAGTTGTCGGAATTCAGGGCCACATCGGTGTAGCCGCGTCGGTTGAACACAGTGAAATCCGTAGAAATCTGGAAGTTGGCCGGCAGATTGTAGAGTAGGGAAACTCCGCTGCGGAACGACCATGTGTTCTGGTTGGTAAAATCGGCCAGAGTGGACGAGTAGCGGTTGTTGGTGCCGCTGAAGCTGGCCGACACCTTGTTGGTGCCGAAGGTGTATGAGAAGTGCATCTCGTCCGAGAAGTTGAGGTCGTAGACCTTGCTGCGTGTCAACGCGGGCGAGTCGTAGCCTACTAGGTCAACGCTGGTGCGACGTCCACCCTGAAGTCTGTTGAAAATCCGGAATCCGTTGGCGTCGAATGTATATCTGATTTCACCGTTGCCGCCGAGATTACCTTTGACATTGTGGTAGCTGCCGGAGCGGATACCCGTGGCGGAATCGTAGGTGTAGCCGTATGACAGGGCATTGTCTGTGAGGTCGAACTGAACTCTGAACGACAAGTAGTTGCGCTTATGCCCGAATGAGAATCCGTAGTACGCGTTGGCGTCGAATTTCAGGGCGTTCTTTAAGTCCGGATTTCCCTTGCGGATAAAGAGCGGGTTGGTGGCGTCGGTGAAGCCAACCATCGAGACCATGTCGGGCTTCATACTTTTCAGATCCCAGTTCAGCCCAAACGCCCGCTTGTCATTGCTGACATGAAAATACATATTGCCGAAGTTCAACACCGCCGATGTACGCGTAAGGTTGGCGTCAATGTTCCCTCTGGTATAGTGCAGCCGCTGTCGGTCAATGTTCAGCGGAAAACGATACTGCATCAATAAGTTGTCCTTCCCGTTAATCTTTTTATTGAGTCGTATGCCGGCATATAGCTTATGGCGGTCGGTGGTTTCGCGGCTGATGTAGCTGTTGTCGCGGTCAAAGCCGGTGAGATATTGAATTGCCGAAGGCTGCTTACCGTCGATGAATCCGGACCCGCCGCCTTCTTCCGCGAGGTTGAACAGCGACGATGTCTCGCGGCCGTAAAGGTGTTCGAAAGCATAGCCGAAATCAAAGGACAGCCCCCGGTTTATAATAAGAGTGTACTTTGCCTGCCCACCGATGTTTGAGTGAAACTGAGGATAGTTCCTGTAATAGCGGTTGGTCACATCGGCCGGAACGGGGTCGGCGCCGAAGTTGATGGCAAAGTGATTGAAGCGCTCGTCGTGGCGGTTATCGTAGCCGCCGTAGACCTCGATCGAAAGCAGATCGCCCGTGCGAGGAATGTTGAACGTCTGCATCAGGGTGCCGCCGGTGTGGAGCGAGTGCCCTTTGATGCGGTCGGTCTCGATGCGGCGGTTTATGAGGTTGACTATGGCTGCGGAACTATTGCCGGCGTAGATGTTCCGGATAAACTCCATTGTCATGTCGTTGAACGAGGAGTTGAGTTCGGCGCTGACATCGTCGGAACGGTTGTCGCGGCGGGAGTAGCGGAAATAAGGTTTCAGCTGCATGCCGTAGTGACCGGGCCGCTTATATTCAACAGAGTGGTCGGTCTCAAGCGCGAGACGCCGGTGGTCCAGCCTGTTGAAACGGTAGGAATAGGTGTTGCCGCCCGAAAGGTAATTTTCCTGCACAATGTCAGTGCCGTCGGTCTCATGGGTGTGATTGGCCGAGACGCTGCCGCGGAATGTCCACCGGTCGTTAGGCGTTACGTTATAGTCCACACCGCCGGACAGGGTGCGGGTAACCCCCGTAGGCATTTCCTCTGGCACCCAACTGGAATATATCTGCGGCTTTTGACTCTCGTTCAGGTTGTTGGCGTTGAAAAAAGCCGAAATCTGAGCTGTCGGAGTGAAGCCCATCGCGAATATGCGCCCAAGATATCGGTTGTCAGAGCCATAACCGGCCTCGGTGTTCATGTTGATGCCCATCATGTACTCGCGTTTCA
>BLLX01000163.1 GCA_011959405.1 Muribaculaceae bacterium | reverse complement strand
GTCGTGGAGCATGTCATAGCCGTCGAGCATCAGCAGCAGTTGACCTTTAAGCGCCGTGTATGTGAGTCGTGCGTTCCAGATGAAGTTGTCGGTGTTCAGAGCCGCATCGGTGTAGCCGCGTCGGTTGAACACGGTGAAATCGGTAGAAATCTGGAAGTTTGCGGGCAGATTATAGAGCAGGGAAACGCCAGTGCGGAACGTCCATGTGTTCTGGTTGGTGAAATCGGCCAGATTTGACGAGTAGCGGTTATTGGTGCCGTTGAAGTTGGCAGACACTCTGTTGCCGCCGAAGGAGTATGAGAAGAACATCTCGTCCGAGAAGTTGAGGTCGTAGACCTTGCTGCGAGTCAACACGGGCGAGTCGTAGCCTACGAGGTCAACGTTGGTGCGCCGTCCGCCTTGAAGTCTGTTGTAAATGCGGAATCCGTTGGCGTCGAATGTATATATAATTTCACCGTTGCCGCCTAGATTGCCTTTGACATTGTGATAACTGCCGGTGCGGATACCCGTTGCAGAATCGTAAGTGTAGCCGTATGACAGGGCGTTGTCCGTGAGGTCGAAATCAGCGCAGAAGCGCAGCTGATTGCGCGACTTATGCCCAAACGAGAACTGATAGCTCATATCGGCTGCGAATTTCAGGGCGTTCTTTAAGTTCGGATTTCCTTTGCGTATAAAGAGCGGGTTGGTGACGTCGGTGAAGTCCACCATCGAGACCATGTCTGGCTTCAGGCTTTTCAGATCCCAGTTCAACCAAAATCCTTTCTTGTCATTGCCCGTCTGAATGAACATGTTGCCAAAGTTCAACACTGCCGAAGTGCGCGTAAAGTTGGCGTCTATGTCTCCGCGGGTGTAGTGCAGCCGCTGTCGGTCAATGTCAATCGGGAAGCGGTATTGCATCCAAAACCGCTCCGATTCATTATAGTTCTTCCAGACGCGTATACCAGCATATAACTTATGGCGGTCGGTGGTTAAGCGGCTTATGTAGCTGTTTTCGCGGTCAAAGCCGGAGAGATGTTCAATAGCCGAAGGCAGCTTTCCTTCGGTGAATCCGGCGCCGGCGGCCTCTTGTGCGATATTGAACAGCGACGACGTTTCTCGGCCGTAAAGGTGTTCGAAAGCG
The DNA here is from genome assembly GCA_011959405.1 of Muribaculaceae bacterium. Lineage (GTDB taxonomy): Bacteria > Bacteroidota > Bacteroidia > Bacteroidales > Muribaculaceae > UBA3263. The sequence continues at coordinate 889 of BLLX01000163.1, read as the reverse complement.
TAGCCAAAATCAAAAGACAGCCCCCTGTTTATAATAAGAGAGTACTTTGCTTGTGCCCCGATGTTTGAGTGAAACTGCGGAAAGTTCTTGTAGTAGCGGTTGGCCACATCGGCCGGCACGGGGTCGGCGCCGAAGTTGATGTCGAAGTGATTGAAGCGCTCATCGTGGCGGTTGTCGTAGCCGCCGTAGACCTCCACGGTGAGCAGGTCGTTTGTGCGCGGAATGTTGAACGTCTGCATCAGTTTGCCGCCGGTGTTGAGCGAGTGCCCTTTGATGCGGTCAGTTTCGATGCGGCGGTTTATGAGGTTGGCTAAGGCTGCGGCACTGTTGCCGGCGTAGATGTTGCGGATAAACTCCATTGTCATGTCGTTGAACGCGGCGTTGAGTTCGGCGCTGACATCGTTGGCATGGTTGTCATATCGCGCGTAGCGGAAATAAGGCTTCAGCTGCATGCCGTAGCTCCCGGGACGCTTATACTCAACGGCGTGGTCGGTTTCGAGCGCGAGGCGCTTGTTGTTCAGCCGATTGAAACGATAAGCATACGTGTTGCCGCCCGAAAGGTAATTTTCCTGCACCACGTCCGTGCCGTCGGTTTCATGGGTATGCGTGGCCGAGGCGCTGCCGCGGAATGTCCATCGGTCGTTAGGCGTGACGTTATAGTCCACGCCGCCGGCAAGGGTGCGCGTAACCCCCGTAGGCATCTGCTCGGGCGTCCAGCTGGAATACATCTGCGGTTTTTGGCTTTCGTTCAGGTTGTTGGCGTTGAAATAGGCCGAAATCTGAGCCGTAGGTGTGAAGCCCATGGCGAATATGCGCCCGAGATAGCGGTTGTCGGAGCCATAACCGGCCTCGGTGTTCATGTTGATGCCCATCATGTACTCGCGTTTCA
>BLLX01000162.1 GCA_011959405.1 Muribaculaceae bacterium | reverse complement strand
CCTTCAATGCCTATATACTGTATTATCAGTAGGACTAATGGGCTAAATATTGTTGGGATATTTGACGATATAATAAGCTATGAAGTTTGTGAAATCTCGTCTGGAATAAACATTGCATCATTTTCAGAAGAATCAGAGTTTTTGGCTTTTTTATTATGCCAAATCGGAAATTTCCAAATCAAATTTGAAACTGAAAACTATACCATTGTTGGCTATATTACAACTGATTAGCTTTGTTAGGGGCATCTATAGGCATTAGCTTAATTGAAATGATTAGTAAACTCCACCATTTATAATTATAAGGAACGTAACCAAAATGAAAAAGGATAGATCTCGCTATATGCTAATACTTCATTTTTTAGCAAAGATGTTTATTTTTTGTTCGTTATGGCTATTATTCTATAGACATCCACTTATTAAAAATATTCTTTATGCAATGGCTTTGTTCATAGGGTGTGAAATTCTATGTCATTGTATCGGTCAACTAATTAATAAAATCAAAAATAAACACAACTGAAGAGTTCAAATAGTGTGTTATCAAACTCTACATAAATTTGGAGAGAGGTTAAATAACCGTTATAGATCTCTTAAATGTCCATTTTTCATAGAGTATTATTGTTTGATTCATAGCCAAAAGTGTGGAAAGTTAGCATTTTTGGCTATGAGTCGTTTTATTATCAAATTTACCTTTGTGATACCAATACACTTCTGGTTTGGTCGTACGTTTGGGAGATGTAATTCATCCCTGTTATGATGATTGTTCATTTAGCCGCGTTTGCGGTATGTGGCGGCGGCTATGGCCGACATGGCCGCAGCCATTGACATCAGAGCCGATAGTTGGAACATAAGTTCCGTGGCTGGAGTGCCTTTAAGGTAGACGGAGCGCATGATTTCGATGAAATACCGTGGCGGAATGGCGTATGTGATATATTGCGCCCACTGCGGCATGGAATCAATCGGAGTCATCAGTCCGCTCATCAGCTGGAATATGATGATGAAGAAAAACATCACATACATGCACTGTTGCATGTTTGACGATCCGTTGGCTATGGTGATTCCGATTCCCGACATGACCAGACTGAACAGAAATGTGGCCATATAGATGGTGCCCACGGAGCCTGCGGGTGTCAGTCCGTAAGCCATGCGGGCTATTAGCATGGCCAGCGACAGTATCGCCAGGCCGGCTATCCAGTAAGGTATGAGTTTCGAAAGGGTGAATGTGAGCCGGCTTACGGGCGACACATTTATCTGCTCGATGGATCCTGACTCTTTTTCCTCGACGAGATTCAGGGCCGGGAGAAAGCCGCATATCATTATCACGAGTATCACCATCAGTGCGGGAATCATATATATACGGTAGTCGAGAGTGACATTGTAGAGATTTTCGACCGACACCGGATCGGACGGCATTGCATTGCCGCTTTCTTTGCTGATGGCACGGAGAGTGTTGGATATGCACTGGGTCACATACTGCGCTCCGATCATGCCTTTCATGGCATTGACTCCGTTTGCTGCTATGTCGATTGCCGGAGTTTCCTGTAGGGTCAGTGATTTCTCATAGCCGGAAGGTATCTGTATGATCACGTCGGCCTGGTCTGATTCGAGTGCTGACAGTGCGTCGGAATATGACGATGGATATGCTCCGAGAATAAGATAGGGAGATGCCTGTATGTCGGCGATGATCCTGCGTGATGTCTGCGATCTGTCGTTGTCTACGGCTGCCACGCTTACGTTGCGCACATCCATGGTGGTGACCATTGGAATCACCAGCATCACCATCACCGGATATATAATCAGCATCCGCGGAATAAACGGATTGCGTATCAGTAATATGAATTCTTTTTGCAGAAGGGTCAGCAGAGTGCGCATATTTTTGTCTGGCAGGATGGGGTTATTGCAGTTTTTCATTGAATTTCTTGACCGCGACGGTGACGATGGCCAATGCCATAAGAGACATGATGACGATGTCGTCCGTCACGGAAGCGACGGGCAGCTGCTCGATCATGAGTTTGCGCATGGCGTCGATATACCATCTGGCCGGCACTATGCACG
>BLLX01000161.1 GCA_011959405.1 Muribaculaceae bacterium | reverse complement strand
GTAGAAAGCCCGACGGCGATGTTGAGTTGGTGAATATCTGCTCGTGTACCATCTCGCCGCTGCGTCTATTGCGCAGAAACTTTGTGAGGTGAAAGCCGTAATACTGAAAGTTGGCGGCTTTGTAGATAGTTCCGCAGCCGAGGCGACCGTCGGCGAAACTCTGCACGGCCACGAGGTCGGGGTCAAGGCGGCGCAGCAGCTTGATCGAGGCTGCTATCAGAATACTTTCGGCATTGTGGCCGAGTTCATCATCTATCCACATACGGTTGAGTTCGCACATCCACGCTTTCGGGTTGGGGTGCGTGAATATCCGGGCTTTGGGGTTCTTCATGTAGCCGTAGACGGCCACTCCGAGGCAACGGTCGGGTTCGTCGGCGCGGAAGATTCCGAAGTTGTAGACACCGAAACCTCCGTCATTCCATTTGTGGGAGTAGTGGTTCTTGACAATCATTTCCTTTGCGGTGGCCTTATCAACAGGCTTTATCAGAAGCCGTCCGAGCGAGGAGGTCTCCTTGTAAATCTCCGTGGGGAGACTGTTGCTGTCAGTCATTCAGCATAAAATGGGGTTTGATAGTTAGTGAAACGGTTGGTTATCTCGCCCCTTTTGCGTAATTTTGCAGTGCCAATCACATACTAAAAGCAGCGACACACGGCGGTCAAAAGGCTATAACAGCCCTCGACTGCGCGGTGTGCCGCTGCTTTGTGATTGTATGTGATTGGCGTCCTACAATCAAGTCGGGGGCTGTTTTTTATTGCCCACCGACGTATGTTTTCGTTTATTCTGTTTTTTTCATCGGCTATTTCATTGGGGTTAAGATTTTAACATATATCTTTGCGCCATGCATTACACCCTCGACAGTTTTGCGATTTCGATTTCAAGATAGTGTATGGTGTGTGCGGCATGTGCGATTCCCTCTCACACTAAGTTATCGCGGCAATGGCCGCGTCCGACAGCAGGGATTGAGCGTCTTATAGACCCCGTTGAGATGATTTTGAACGAAGCACCGACTGGATTAGTCAGCGACAACCTACAAGATTTCACAACAGAGCATATATTGAGTTACGACCGCCGGGGTTTTTAGAGGAGCAGTTTTTCAACCGCCCCTCTTTTTTTGTCCCTAATCGGCAGAGAACCCACGGCGCACCACGGTCTTGTTGGTCTTCTTGTCGAGATGAAACCAAAGGCGGTATTTCATACGCGCCATCTCGCCGCCCGCGCTCTTGAACGTCTTCCCGGCTGCGGCAAACTGCAACGCGATCCGCGCATAGCAGCAAGCCTGTGTCTTGGGCTTTGTGCCTTTCCTGGAAGCTTTGACGCGAGTTCCGACCACTTTGTAGAGGCCGTTCCCGGCGGCGATTTCTGACAGACTCCCGCTTGCCACAATCATATCCGAGCAGACAGATCCGAGTTCCTTTCCGATAAGGGCATTGTCCTCCTTGTCGGTTACGCCTATGCACTTAGGCACATACCAGTTGTTGGGTGAGGAGGTGGAGAGTATCACGCCCTTGTAATGCACGTATTGGTTCTTCGGTTGCCGGAGCATACTCTTGCCTTTCCACGCGGCGTTTGTGCCTGTCGTGCCGCCGGAACGACGCTTTCGGCTGCGCTTCTTCTTGCGGAGCAGCACAAGCTGAACCCCCTCCGGGATAAAGCCGTGGCGCACATAGACGGTCGAGCCTTTTACCACCTTAACGTCGATATGCAGGTTTTCCGTTACCGGGTAGAAACCTCCCCACGTCTTTGCCGCGCTGTTCCAATAGCGGACGTAGCGGCGCAGGTCGGGCAGGATCTGTTCCTGTGTGATGTTGTTCGCGCTGTGGCGGTAGACGTTAATCGTGTATTCCTCCGCGCCGTTCAGAGCGAAACACCCCTTGCGGCAGTTAAGACGCACGTTGTCCTTTTGCGCGTCCAACTGAACGCGGGTGAGGCTGTCGGTAGACAATACGGTGAGTTTCTTGGCGAGGTCGCTGTTGACGGCGGTGTAGTCGAGCAGTTTCTTTGCCAACTGGTCGTTGGTTTCTATCATCGAGAACCCGGAGGCCGGATATAATCCCGGCACGTTCTTTGTATATGTCGGCAC
>BLLX01000160.1 GCA_011959405.1 Muribaculaceae bacterium | reverse complement strand
GTTTCCGGGATTCTCGTCATCGGGAAGGTTGGCCCATGATGCGTCCACAGGCAGTTGCTTGTATTCGCCACCACGGTCCACTGCGGCGTAGTTCTTGTCCACAACGTCCTGTCCTTTCTTGCCGTAGGACTTGACGATGAATTTCTTCATCTGCTCGATGGCGAGGTCCACGGGGATCACTTCTGTGATGCGGAAGAATGCGCTCTGGAGGATGGTGTTGGTGCGGTTGCCCAGTCCGATCTCGCGTGCGATCTTGGTTGCGTTGATGTAGTAGACGGTGATGTTGTGCTGAGCGAAGTAACGCTTCACCTTGTTTGGCAGGTTTGCGGCCAGCTCATCGCCCTCCCAGATGGTGTTGAGAAGGAAGGTGCCGCCGTCGCGCAGACCGCGTGTCACGTCATACATGTGCAGGTAGGCCTGTACGTGGCATGCCACGAAGTTTGGTGTTGTCACCAGATATGTGGAGCGGATGGGCGCGTCGCCGAAGCGGAGGTGCGAACATGTGAAACCGCCGGATTTCTTGGAGTCGTAGGCGAAATAAGCCTGACAGTATTTGTTGGTGTTGTCACCGATGATCTTGACGGAGTTCTTGTTGGCTCCGACAGTGCCGTCGGCTCCGAGACCGAAGAATTTGGCTTCGTATGTGCTCTTGTGTCCGAGGGCAAGTTCTTCCTTGGGGGGCAGCGAGGTGAAAGTCACGTCGTCGATGATGCCCACGGTGAAGTGGTCCTTGGGCTGGGGAAGGGCCAGATTCTCGAACACTGAGATGATCATGGCGGGAGTGGTGTCCTTGGACGCAAGGGCATAGCGGCCGCCTACGATTTCAGGAGCGTCGGCCTGTCCGTAGAAGCAGTCCTTCACGTCGAGCAGCAGAGGTTCGCCGTTTGCACCGGGTTCCTTGGTGCGGTCCATTACGGCGATGCGCTTGGCTGTCTTGGGCACTGCGGCGAGGAAATGCTTTGCGGAGAACGGACGGTAGAGATGTACTTCCACGATTCCGACTTTTTCGCCCTGGGCCATCAGGTGGTCTATGGCTTCTTCCGCAGCCTGGCATACGGAGCCCATGGCGATGATCACACGGTCAGCGTCGGGTGCGCCGTAATAGTTGAACAGGCCGTACTTGCGTCCGGTGAGTTCTGAAATCTTGTTCATGTATTCTTCCACGATCTCAGGCACTGCTGCATATGTGGAGTTGCATGCTTCGCGGTGCTGGAAGAACACGTCGCCGTTTTCGGCCATGCCGCGTGCCACGGGGGCTTCGGGAGTCAGGCCGCGGCTGCGGAACTTGGCCAGAGCCTCGCGGTCGAGCATGTGTGCGAGGTCGTCCTGCTCGATCATTTCGATTTTCTGTATCTCGTGCGAGGTGCGGAATCCGTCAAAGAAATTGACGAAAGGAATCGATGACTTTATGGCCGACAGATGAGCCACGCCGCTCAGGTCCATGACTTCCTGTACGGAGCCTTCGGCCAGCATGGCAAAGCCTGTCTGACGCACCGACATCACGTCCTGATGGTCGCCGAAGATGCTCAGTGCATGGCTGGCGATGGTGCGCGCGCTTACATGGAAAACGCTCGGCAGCATTTCGCCGGCGATCTTATACATGTTGGGGATCATCAGGAGCAGACCCTGTGATGCTGTGAACGTATTGGTGAGCACGCCGTTCATCAGAGAGCCGTGTACGGCACCTGCGGCGCCGCCTTCACTCTGCATTTCCTGAACGAGAACGGTTTCGCCGAATATGTTTTTGCGTCCGGCAGCTGACCATTCGTCAACGTACTCTGCCATTGTCGATGAGGGAGTGATGGGATATATGGCTGCCACTTCGGAGAACATATATGCTATGTGGGCGGCTGCCTGGTTGCCATCACAAGTCAAGAATTTTTTTTCTTTACTCATAGGTATGGGATGGGTTATGGATTAAATTAATAACCTTGGTTGAAAGTTTCGTTTTCATAGGGTTTTAACCGCGCAAATTTAGCGAAAATAATTCAAACGCTCAAAAAAAAGTAAATATGCCCTGATTATTTGGAAATCTTGGATATTAGGGGTAAATTTGCCATGTGTGTATCAACTGAATTTAATACTGTTGAAT
>BLLX01000159.1 GCA_011959405.1 Muribaculaceae bacterium | reverse complement strand
CGTTCTCCCCGAATATCAGCACGCTCATGTCGGTGGGGGCTACCAGCCTTATCCGCTTCATGATGGCTTGGAACGCCGAGCCGTCACGCGAGAACAGGGGCATACGGCTTCGTCCGATATTCCGTTCTTTCAGTATGTTCCGTAGCAGAGGGACGAGTTTGTCTTCCACAAGCTGTTTGGGGATGTAGTCCAGCGAGCCGAGTTTCATGCTTTCAACAGCCGTATGCACTTCGGCATAGTCGGTCATGATGATGAACGGTTGCATCATGCCCTCCTTGCGCATCCAGCGCAACAAGTCGATGCCATCGCCTTCAGGCAAACGTAAGTCTGAAACTATGATGTCGTTTTCTGTCGCTTGTAGCAGAAGCTTCTTTGCTGTCGAGAGGTGGAATGCTTGCACGGTGCGGAATCCATCACGTGCCAGCAGGTTGCAGACAAACTCGCAATACACGATGTTGTCCTCCACCACGATGATTTTTGTCTTATCCATTGTTATATTTTCTCCTTCTATGTTGTATTCCAAAATTCTCGTTGAGATTTAGAAAAGATTAACGTTAAAAATCAATTGCTTATATTTCTGTGCCGATTGTGTAGGCACAAAAGAGTCATGATCGAGGCCTCTGCCCCAATCAAATAACCGGCAATCGGTTAGAGCCCGAAATGCCTTGTAGTAAAAAAAGTCCTATCAGGCAAACTTCTATCAGTCACGCCCCATCGGGCTGACAGTTTACTTATTCAGCATAATAGGAAAGACGCCACAACCTTTCTTTTAGATGCAGCCAAGGCTCATCAAGGAGGCGAGAGTAGCCGTCTTACTGTATTTGCCTATAAGACTTTTGTGTGTCGCATTATCTAACGGCATTCATATCTGCGGTTTGATTTCAGTACGGAAAATATTATGTTGGAGAGCTTGCGGGCTATCCGGATTATGGCTTCCTGCGACTTCATTCCGCGAGTGCACAATGCGCCGAACTTTGCGGAGAGTTCCGCGTCGTGCCGTATGGCTATCCATGAGGCCTCGACTATTTTTGGACCGAGGAATTTGTTTCCCCGGAAAGTCTTCTCACCGACGTATTCCTTGTCGCCGCTTGACGACATCATCGGCACGAGTCCGAGGAACGATGCGAACTGGCGCTGGTTACTGAAGCGACCGATGTCATCAATCTCGGTAAGCAGGCTCATGGCAATTGTCGAACCAATGCCGGGAACCGACATCAGGATGCCGTATTTCTCGGCATACCTGTCGCTGCGCGCCAGCGAGCGCAATCTGCGGTTGACATCAAGGAGGCGTTCCCTGTAATGGAGTACCTCGGCAATGAGCAGGTCAAGCGAGACCCGGGTGTCGGAGAGCAACCGCACGTCATTCTGCAACCACGTTATGAAACTTCTTGTCCAGTGGCGGTTGCTTCGGAAATATTCTTCGGGGTACTCCACGCCGTTGTTGTACAGCAGATGCTTGATTCTGGATTTTATGCCGCCGGAAAGCTTCACAATAGTGGCGCGGTGGCGTACCAGCGCACGGTCATCGAGGCTGTCCTTCGAGTGAATGTACACACTGCCGAGCTCGCCGCGCATAAGGGCTTTGGCCAGCTTTTTTGAATCCACCGGGTCTGACTTCGAGACCTTTTCCTTCTGGGTGGTCGGAACGTCAGCCGCATGTACCACGGTGCATTTTATACCAAGCTCAGTCAGGGCATAATAGGTCGAGAAGCCCGAAAACCCCGTCTCGTAGGCTGCATGGTAGCTACCGTTAGGATAATGCTTGTTCAAATGTTCAAAGAGCTCTTTGGCCGAAGCCTTTTGAGTATGAGTGCGCATAAACCCAGAGGGGGTGAGCACCGTGACACTCCATGTTCTCAGATGGACGTCAATACCAATAGAGATATTTTGTCCGCTGAAATCTTTTTTGTTACTTTGTACCATAGACGTATCGGTTTTGCTGTTAATGTATTTTGCTTTTACAAATTTACATGCAATTGCCCTTACGTCTATCTTTTCTCCTCACTCCTCTCGGGGGAAAGCCTTAGCGGCAAGGGGGCAGACAGCCCCCGTTGAGCGCCCCGTCAGCTAATCTGATGCAAACATAGTGACTTTCT
>BLLX01000158.1 GCA_011959405.1 Muribaculaceae bacterium | reverse complement strand
GGCCCGTGAACTGATACGCCTCCCACTTATATTCCTCCACTCGGAACGTGATAACGAGGCCACCCTTTGCGTAGGTTATGCCTGATTTGGATTGTTCAGAGAGAATAGCATCAATAGCCGTGTCTTTGGTGTAAAATCCGGCTACGCTTCGTGGACAAAGAGTGTCCACGTTAATGATAGCCTCTGCGCCGGCCGACATACCTGCAAGGTCAACCCAATTTTTGGGACTAAGGAACTGCGGCTCGGTTACATTCGGGCCGACATACTGATAAGTTTTCCATGAGGCAGAACCTATGGCGAAAGTTATCTGCAAGCCGAGCGAGGCCACTCCCTCTTTGAGAATAGCCTGAAGGACGTTATGGGTCTGCGTTTCAGCGTTTATGTCCGAGTAATACTCTCCACTTGGCAGTGGTATTTCTACGGTTGCATTGTATGTGTTACCAACAGCCGAGCCGGAAATTGACTCCAGTTTGTCATTGTTGATACGATATATACCATCGGGCAGACGATAGAGCCAGCCGGGGTTGTAGTAAATATCCGAATTGTAGAGTTCTTCTGCAATTCCGTAAAAGTCAGTATTTCCGAAACTTCGGAAATACACCCCATCGTCGCCATTAGGACAGAGCCAAACACCGCTTGTCGGCTCTTTGTCGGTTCCATCCCAATATCCGTCTGCGGGAAGAATACCGATTGTGTTAATACGGTGGGCGTTGTCATGGATTTGGCGACTCGCCATCTCCTGTAACTCTTTCAACTGTGCACCCTCATCGCCGGGGAAAGCAGACCCGGCGACATGGCCGAGAGCAAGGTCGGAGCCGATGGCAATTAACTCCGTACCACTCCAACGGAATGTCTTGTTTTCGGAAGTACACGTATAGATTTTGCCGGATTCAGGCACTCGGCCATCTGTTGTGTATTTTCCAAAAGAATCAGCATCGAGCCAGTTGTTGTAATAAATAAATGCCGAGGTTATGAGAGTGATCCCAGTATCTTTTATATTCCAGTAGTCGGTAACCTGAACCTTCGTCAAATCTCCACCACCGACAATAGCAGTTGAAGGAGTTGACGCCACCCTCTGAGGTCTGAGAACTGCACCCCAATCGGCATCGACTGCAACGTTGCGGTTTGAAACCGCTAAAACGAAGCGATTGGTGGCAGCATTATATACCACCATGCACCCTGCGTCGGTGGAGTTCTTAGAGCTAGAAGCCATCTGAGGGGTCACATCCTCCACAAAGGCATTGAACTCCACAACATCATCGACATAGCCTGGAAGTTGTGATGCTGGAACCTTGCCGGTTGAATCAAGAGTTGCTAACCCACGGGGTAAACCTTTGGTATCGGTTACCTTCTTTGCGGCATCAGCCGTCGCCTTGGCTGTATCTGCGGTGCTTTGCGCTGTTGTGGCCTTTGACTTGGCCTCTTTGGCCTCATTGTATGCCGTATTTGCAATGCTTGATGCCGTTGAAGCAGTTTGTTGTAGGATATTATCCTGCTGAACACGGGTGTTCGTTTCTGTCGTCAGAGATTGATCGGCATTCTCTATTATCTCCGAGAGAAGTTTACCGACTCGTTCCGCCGTGTTCTTGCCCTCGCCATCCTCATATCGGATAAGGTCGGCCTGGCTTTTGAGATTGGTTTTACTATTGAGTCCCATAACGGTGTTTATTATCCGATTTTACGAATGGTGCAGCCGCCGGTCGAGAGAACCTTGCGGCCTTTACGATTTCCTAAGAGCCCCTTGGCTTTGCAAAACGCAAGGCACTCGCTTAAATAGTGATTGGCTACTTCGAGGGCATTGTTATAGCAATCAGATCTCTCCTTGCTGCTTATGGCACTGGAATAATCTCCGTCTTTCAGCCGCATGCCATACCGGGTTGACTGGAAATCTCCCGTCATCACATTTTGAGCATATACGAAGTATGACAATGTTGTCTTGAGTCCTACGAATGTGTGGAGGTTTTCAGAAGAATCCTTATATGTACCACCGTTTAGCAGAACTTTGTAAATATCGTTGGTCTCACCGTCTTTGAGAATATTGAGGAAAAGTTCATCGCCCAAAGCTGGTTTGATGTTCATCTGTTCCGCTTCGGTAATGTATGCGAGCAACTTATCGTCATCGACTTTACCTATTGGTCTGC
>BLLX01000157.1 GCA_011959405.1 Muribaculaceae bacterium | reverse complement strand
GTATTCGCCACCGCCGCGCAGGTTGGCCGACACGTATATGCCGCCGTTTTCAAGCCATATCAGACGCATGGCGTTGAAGCCGGGGTTGAGCGATACGTTGAATCCGCCGTAGCCGTAGAGCAGTGTGGGATTTTTGCCGTTCAGCTCGATGCCTTTGCGGTGGGTGATGAACATGGGTATCATGGTGCCGTCGGCCGACGGATAGAAAACCTGTGAGGTCTCATAGTCGTCGGGATTGAATCCGGCGAGTTCCGGAGCTGAAAGCTCTGTGCTGAGTCCGCTGTCGGCATCGTAGGAATAGATGGTGGACGGACTGGTGAAAGAGGCGAACGAATAGAACACCTCGGGAGTATCGCGGCAGGAGGAGAAGGCGGCCGAGCCGAGTCCCGGCAGTTCTATCTCACGCACCTGGGTGCCGTCGCGGCGATAGATGTAGGCGTGGTTTACCGCGTCTTTCTCATAGGTGAAGATAAAACGGTCGGACGAGAGTTCTCCGGTGCCCACCAACACGCCCTCCTGCTCGGCCACGAGTTCCTTCCAGTGCTCGCGCTGGGGCTTGCGGATGTCGGCTGTCATGATGCGTGTGCGGGGAGCGCCCCATGAGGTCTCGATATAGAGGGTGTCGCCTTCCACGTCGAATATGCTCACGCTTTCGTCCTGTGTCGGCTCCATGGTCACCCATGGCGATCCTGGCTTGCGCAGGTCTTTTATCTTCAGCGCGTTGCCTGCGCCGTTGCCTGCTATGTAGAGCATCAGCACGGTCTGGTCGTCGTCCACTAACGCCGTGTGGAAATAGAGCGGGTGCTTGAGGTCTTCGTAGACGATGGCGTCGGCCGACTGCGGGGTGCCCAGACGGTGGAAATAGATACGCTGGTATTCGTTGGCGTTGCTGAACTCCTTGCCTTCGGCCGGACGTTCGTAGGCGCTGTAGTAGAAACCGTCGCCATGCCATGCCACATTGGTGAACTTGGCCCATTCGATATGGTCTTCGAGGAGAGTGCCTGATTTCAGGTCAAGCACGTAGATCTCGCTCCAGTCGCTGCCGTTGCGGTTGACGGTATAAGCCATGTAGCGTGCCGTGGGATCAAAAAAGATGTCGCCCAAAGCCACTGTGCCGTTGTCGCTGAGTGTGTTGGGATCGAGCAGAACGCGTCCGTCGGCTCCTATGGAGTCTTTTTCATAGAGGACAGACTGGTTCTGAAGTCCGTCGTTGGCGAAATAGTAGTATTTGCCGTTCTTCTCTCGCCACGGCAGTCCGGTCTTGCGGTAGTCGGCCAGAGCAGACAGGCGCCGGCGCACTTTGTCGCGGAACGGTATTGCCGACAGATAGGCGTCGGTCACTGCGTTTTCAGCCTTGACCCACTGTAGGGTTGCGGTGGCAGTGTCGTTTTCAAGCGGACGGTAAAGGTCGGTCACTTTGTGGCCGAAATATTCGTCGACTGCGGTGGAGTCCGTGGGCGCCGACGGATATTCCGCCGGCGCTTTGGGTCCGTGTGATGTGCATGCGGCCATTGAGAGTCCGAGCATCGCTGTGGTTGTGAATAATATTTTGCTGTTCATATTGTAGGTTTACTGAAACAGGCTCCAGCTCACGGTCAGGCCTGCCATGACTATGGCCACCATGCTCATGAGCTTGATGAGGATGTTGAGCGAGGGGCCGGATGTGTCCTTGAACGGATCGCCCACGGTGTCACCGACCACGGTGGCCTTGTGCACGTCGCTGCCCTTGCCGCCGAAGTTGCCTTCCTCGATATATTTTTTAGCATTGTCCCATGCGCCGCCGGCGTTGGCCATGAACACGGCCAGCACGAATCCGGCCGACAGTCCGCCCACAAGCAGGCCCACCACGCCGGGCACGCCGAAGATAAGGCCCACGATGATGGGCACTGCGATGGCAAGCAGTGAGGGGAACACCATTTCGCGCTGTGCGCCTTTGGTGGATATCTGTACGCAGCGGGCATAGTCGGGCTCGGCGTCGCCGGTGAGGATTCCCTTGATTTCGCGGAACTGGCGACGCACTTCGGCCACCATGTGGGATGCGGCGCGGCCTACGGCGTTCATGGTCAGGCCGCAGAACAGGAACGCCATCATGGCGCCTATGAACATGCCGGAAAGCACCATCGGGTTCATCAGGGTGACGTCGTAGTAGATCATG
>BLLX01000156.1 GCA_011959405.1 Muribaculaceae bacterium | reverse complement strand
AATAATACCAATACTAATTAAATTCAAGTAATGCAGAAAATTTTGAAACCTTTGGCTATGGCAAGTGTGGCGGCGCTGGCTACGGCATGTGCCGGCAATGTCGCGCAGGATGAGGAGATTATCGACAAACCTGCGTTTACCTCTGCCGACGGTGTGTTCACCATCGACGCACTCGAGGCCCTCGGCCGCGTGGGCGATCCCCGTCTGTCGCCCGACGGCAGCAAGATACTCTACTCGGTAAGCTATGAAAGCGTGGAGCACAACCGCTCCAACGCCGATCTTTACGTGATGAATGCCGACGGCTCCGACAACGTGCGCATAACCCGCACTGCCAGATCCGAAGGCAATGCGGTGTGGACCGACGGCGGAAAGACCATCGCGTTCCTCTATCCCGACTCTGAAGGCAAATCGCAGATATGGATGATGGATGCCGACGGATCTAACCGGCGGCAGATCACTTCCGACGGCACCGGCATCGACGGCTTCCTTTTCTCTCCCGATCAGAAGAAAGTGATGATGATACGCCGCATAAAGTGGGCGCGCACCGCGCAGGACGTTTATCCTGATCTGCCCCAGGCCACCGGCCGCATCATAGACGACATGATGTACAAGCACTGGGACGAATGGGTCACGGAAATCCCGCATCCTTTCATCGCCGATTTCGACGGTTCGTCCGTTGGCGAGATGACCGACATCATGGCCGACGAGCCCCTCTATGAAGCTCCCATGAAGCCTTTCGGCGGGGTGGAATCCTTTGCATGGAGTCCCGACAGCCGTCAGCTCGTCTATGTGAGCCGCAAGAAAACCGGCATGCAATATGCCCTGTCCACCAACTCCGACCTCTACATCTACGACCTTGCCACCGGCCAGACACGAAACCTCACCGAGGGCATGATGGGCTACGACACCTATCCGGTATTCTCGCCCGACGGCAACACTCTGGCATGGCTCAGCATGGAGCACGACGGATATGAAAGCGACAAGAACCGCATATTTCTCCTCGACATGGCTTCGGGTGCCAAAACAGACCTCACTGCCGAATGGGACTATACCGTCGACGATATAGCATGGGCCCCGGACGGACGCAGTCTCTACTTCCGGGCCTACAAAGATGGCGTGATGCCCATATTCAACATCGCTTTGGCCGACGCCAAGATCACTCAGATCGCCGGCGGAGAATGCGACTATGCCGCCCTGCTGCCTGCTGCCGACGGCCGGCTCGTGACCATGCGCCACTCCATGCTCTATCCCAACGAGATTTTCTCTGTCGACACCGCATCAGGCGACATCACCAAGCTCACTGCTGTCAACGACGATATATTCGCACAACTGACCATGCCATCGGTGGAGCGCCGCATGGTGCCTACTACCGACGGCAAGGAGATGCTGGTGTGGGTTGTCAAGCCCCAGGGATTTGACGCCACATCGAAATATCCCGGCTTGCTTTACTGTCAGGGCGGTCCGCAACAGGCAGTAAGCCAGTTCTGGAGCTACCGGTGGAATCTTGCCCTCATGGCTGCCAACGGCTATGTGGTGATCGCTCCCAACCGTCGCGGACTTCCCGGATTCGGCACCGAATGGAACGCACAGATCTCAGGCGACTACGGCGGTCAGAACATGCGCGACTACTTCAGCGCCGTCGACCATGTCAAGGCCGAACCGTGGCTTGACGAGAAGCACATAGGTGCTGTCGGAGCAAGCTATGGCGGATTCTCCGTCTACTGGCTCGCAGGACATCATGACGGCCGATTTGCCGCGCTCATAGCTCATGCCGGCATATTCAACACTGAGGCCCAGTATCTCGAAACCGAAGAAATGTGGTTTGCCAACTGGGACATGGGCGGTGCATACTGGGAAAAGGACAATGCCACTGCTCAGGCCACATTTGCCAACTCGCCACATCGCTTTGTCGACAAATGGGATACCCCCATTCTCATCACCCACGGAGAACTGGACTACCGCATTCTCTCCTCGCAGGGCGAAATGGCATTCAATGCCGCCACCCTCCGCGGAGTTCCTGCCGAAATGCTGATATTCCCCGACGAAAACCACTGGATTCTCAAACCCCAGAACGCCATCCTCTGGCAGCGCGTCTTCTTCCGCTGGCTCGACAAATGGCTTAAACCCAACTCCTAATTCCTAATTCCTAATTCCTAATTCCT
>BLLX01000155.1 GCA_011959405.1 Muribaculaceae bacterium | reverse complement strand
GCACCTGCTTGTGGCGCATACCAATCCCGCCATCTGGCATCTGACATGGGGAGAGCAGATTTTCATCGTGTTCGACAAAGGGCAGGTATGGGTCAACAGTGTGAATGACCTGAACAAGCGTACTTCGCCATTCTCGTTCGGTTATGCCAAACGGAATGTTCGAAGAATAAGGGACGCACTGACACAGAGTGCAGCTATTAGAGATTAGGAAACACACCTGCCGGGTGTCGTTTACCAAAACAAACAACACCAACAGGTGATCTTATAAATACATTAATGGTAATAAGGTATATGATAGACTATTTATATTATAGGTTTTATAGATTATGGCTTCATTCTTCTGTATCGGAAGGAGCCACATTTTTGGCAATGCTTTTGTTTTCGGTCATGTTAAGTACAAATGTATTAACCGCATGGGGTATATTAACCCAATACGGAATCATTGATTATCCGTCCGATACTCAATACTATATCATTGAAGGCAGTTTAATAGCATTGCTGTGTGGCAGATTTTTCTTCAAGAAAAGGTACAGAAGAATTATAACCAAGTATGAGGATGAAAACTCTGTGCAACGTAAAGTTGGAGTGTGGGCACTTACTGTATATATAGTGGCAACCTTTATTTGCTTTTTCATAGAGGCATTGCACAGACAAGGAAAAATATAATTTACCATTAACGAAGCAGGATAACGGACAAGCCGTTCCCTGCTGAACCATTACCAACAATTAAAATATGAAGAACATTATTCAAACAGCAGAACAGTTATTAGGCAGAAAATTAACTGCAAATGACGGTTACACAACGGATGAAATCAAACAGGCTGAAAATATGCTTGGACTAACAATGCCGGAAGCTCTAAAGCATTTTTATTTATCTGTTGGAAAAGTAGAGGTATTGGCTTCTTCGTTCCAACGGTTCTTGCCATTAGACGAATTACAATCTGATGGTGAAAAGATTATCTTTCTTGCAGAAAATCAAGAAGTGTGTTTATGGGCTACTACAATACATGATACCACAATCTGGGTTAAGTATAGTGATGATGAAGGTTGGATAACAGAACCGATTGGATTAATGGATTTTATTCTATTAACGATGTATTATAATTGCGCACAAGGAGGCTTTGAGTTTGGCGGAATAGCTGAAAACGAAGAAGCCTATCCTGCTATATTGGAATATGTACAAAAGGAATGGAATAAAGTTGTGCAATATAATGCTTTAATCATATATGCATATCAAGATAATCTGATTTGGTATTTCTATAAAGCCGACAATACGCCAACAGATGACGGAATATTTTTGTCATGTAGAACAGAAGAGAAGTTTGATAAGTTCTTCAATCTTTTTGATTTCTCTGAATTATAATTAAGGTTGGTAACAAGGTCGAGCCAACAGCTAAACGCTGTTCCTCACCAAACCATTACCATTAACGTGCGACTTAAAAAGTAAATATGAAGATAGTAAATAGGACATTACTTTTTCTTGCAACGCTTTTTTGTTGTTTGGATAGTGTGAAAGCAAGTTCATTGCTCCAAGATACTATTCGGGATGAAACCTACCAGCTTTATCCGTTGGGGATTGCTTGCCGTAACAATGATATGGCAACCATAAAACGATTGCTGGCAGGAAAAGACGAACCTATGGCAATGGCTAACGATTGTTACGAGTTTGACATACTCTATACGGCAATCTACTTTGACAAAGAAGATGTACTAAAATATGCCCTTACCCGATATAAGGACATTAACGATAGAGTATATAGTGATGAATACGGGCTTACGCTCCTGACATACGCCTGCAAGCTGTCTAACGTAAAGTTAGCCCGTATTTTACTGGAGTATGGCATTAACGTAAATGGTTGTCAAAGTCCATACGATACCTACAAAGTATATCCGATTATGGAAGCCATTGCCAATAATAACATCGAACTGGTGAAGTTGCTTTTAGAATATCATGCAGACCTTGATATAAAAGATAGTAACGGCAGCACCCCTCTTGCTTTGGCTAAGGAAACAGGTGCAAAAGAGATTGAAAATTTACTTTTGCAATGGGTAAAACAACAAAAAAATAATGCTAACAACGCAGGATAACGGACAAGCCGTTCCCTGCTAACCATTACCGATAAATGTTAAACCAATAAATTTAGAGAAATGGAAGATTTAGAAATA
>BLLX01000154.1 GCA_011959405.1 Muribaculaceae bacterium | reverse complement strand
GGATATAGCGCATACATCTACGATTTCAAGAGCGTGTGACGTGAAAAGTTGCATCAGTGGCTGTCAGCCGTTCATTCAGAGGAGTGAAAAGAGTTGACCTATTGTTTCGCCAATAGTAGCCTACGGCAGGTGCGTCTTATGATGTACTAAGCTGCTCGGACAAGGTAACCCTCCCGAAAGGGTCGAGAATGAACCGTGAGGGGACTTCAAGAACCGCAAGCATTATGCGGTTAGGGGGCTTGGCTTGACGGCACGGCTAACGCAAGTGAACTGTCAGAACCATCGTTAAGTCGAACAAGCTTACTAATGCTTACAAGCTTGAACCAAAACGGTGTGTGGCCGGATAACCCTGTGCATTTTGGGGTTACGCGAACAACAGAGCCACCGGTGGAGAGGCAGAGCCTAAACCGTCATCGGCACTGATGCAGAACACGGTAAGCCTATATATCTCCATGAGCAATCATGGTAGGCCGAACGCAAGGGAGGTACAATGGTATGTAGGTAAAGGAAAGTCGGAGAAAGCGAATGCCGCTCTGTAACGGAGCGGATACGGATTGACCTCATTGCCATGTATGGCAATGAGCCACATCATCCGACACGAAAGTGTGCAGACTTCCGATATGGTAACATTTTACAAGATAACTTTTAGAACTTATGAAAGAAGAAAAGCAAATGGACGGGCCTAAAAACTCGTGTGCATCTTCTGACCACAAGGAATCAACTTGGGAAAACATTGATTGGAACAAGTGTGAGAAAGCGGTCAGTAAGCTACAAGCGCGTATTGTAAAAGCTCAGAAAGAGGGTAAGTTCGGCAAGGTGAAGGCTTTGCAATGGACTCTTACCCACTCGTTTTACTCCAAGGCATTGGCTGTAAGGCGTGTCACTTCAAATGATGGCAAAAAGACTTCGGGCGTTGACAAGGTATTGTGGTCAACCCCGAAATCGAAATACAAAGCCATCTTCACACTCAGAAGAAGAGGCTACAAGCCTCAGCCTTTGAGACGAATGTTCATAAAGAAGCACAATGGCAAACTGAGACCGTTGGGTATCCCCACAATGAAAGACAGAGCGATGCAGGCACTCTACCTACTCGCGTTGGAACCTGTGTCGGAAACGACTGCCGACAACTATTCCTTTGGCTTCAGAAAGGAAAGAGGCACTGCCGATGCAATGGCACGTTGCCACACTCTTCTTTCAAAGAGGTACTCGCCACAATGGATTCTGGAGGGCGACATCAAAGGGTGCTTTGACCACATCAGCCACGACTGGCTGATGAAGCACATTCCAATGGATAAAACCATACTTGGGAAATGGCTCAAATGTGGGTATATCTTTGAAAACGAAGTCTTCCCGACAGACGAGGGTACACCGCAAGGTGGTATCATATCGCCAACGCTTGCTAATATGGCACTCGACGGATTACAGAAACTACTCGAAGACAACTTCCCTTGGGAATCAAAGAAAGGTTCTACGGGTTGGTACTGTCCGAAAGTAAGGCTTGTCAGGTTTGCAGATGATTTCATTATCACGGGCGAATCAAAAGAACTGCTGGAACAGAAGGTCAAACCGTTGGTTGCATCGTTTCTTGCGGAAAGGGGACTGACTCTGTCCGAAGAGAAAACGTTGATAACCCATATAGAAGACGGTTTTGATTTCCTCGGCTTCAATGTCCGCAAATTCAATGGCACTCTGCTGACGAAACCAGCCAAAGACCGCGTAAAGAGGATGTTGGAAAAGGTAAAGCAAGAGATACATCGCTCTCGTGGAACTTCCCAACATGAACTTATCATGCGTCTCAATCCTATTCTCAAAGGATGGGCGAACTATTATCAATATAGTGCGGCCTCGGAAACGTTCCGAAAAGCGGACTTTCTAATCTTCAAGAAACTGTGGCGATGGGGAATCCGTAGGCACGGAAATAAGAACCGTACTTGGATTAAACAACGCTATTTCCACAAGATTGGGAATCGGGACTGGATATTTGCCACGACAAAAATTGACTCAAAGGGAGAAGAATACTTAGTACCGTTGACAATATTGTTCAATACAAAAATCCAGACATATCCGCAACTGAAATGTGACCTCAATCCGTTTGACCCCGAATGGACGGAGTACCGTGAAAAACGGCGCACCGTCAAAATGAAGATGTCGATGAGTGGTAAAAGGACGCTTTTCAATATTT
>BLLX01000153.1 GCA_011959405.1 Muribaculaceae bacterium | reverse complement strand
GATTTGGAATCTTCATTTCAGGATGGAGAGGGTGAGATGGACGGGGGGAGGTTATAGACCGTCAGGCCAAAGGCCGGGGCGGCGGCGGTGAGGTGTTCGAATATCTGCGACTGTATGGATTCGTATGTGTACCAGTCGGTGGTGTCGGTGAAGCAGTAGATCTGCATGGGGATGCCGCTTTCCGTCTGCGGCATAAGCCGCACCATGACAAGGCCGCGGGAAGTGATCCGGGGATGCCGGTGCAGATAGTCGAGACAGTAGGCGCGGAAGCGGCCGAGGTTGGTGGCCGATGGATCGGTGCCGTCGGATGTGGCGGCAGAAGTGTCGCCTGTGACGGTGGATGCGTCGATGAGTATGTCGCGGGCAATGCGGCGCATGCCGGAGTCGGTCATGCCTTTCCAGTTCTGGAATGAAGAAGACACGAGCGTATAGGGCGGAAGCATGATCAGGGTGTTGTCGAAATTACGGACTTTGACCACGGTGACTGTCACATCTTCCACTACTCCGTCGGCAGGCGTGGATGGCACGGTGATCCAGTCGCCCACATGGAGCATGTCGTTAAGACTGAGCTGAAGGCCTGCCACAAAACCGAGGATGCTGTCCTTGAACACAAGCATGAGCACTGCGGCACATGCCCCGAGTCCGCCGAGCAGGGCTACAGGAGAGCGGTTGATGCAGACGCTGACTGTGAGTATGGCCACAATTATCCACACCATCCCGACGGCCACGTTGAGCAGACCCTTGAGCGGCAGATGGCGCACGTTGTCGCGGGTGTCGTAGAGCATCCACACGAAATGGAGCACCGCCGAGACCGCCACACCCACAGCGATCAGCAGATACGAGCCTACGCAGCGTATAGCCACGGTGTGGAGCGTCGACAAGGATTCGAACATAAACGGCACGAAGGCCATGAGCACCAACGGCGTGACTATATGGGAGCATTTCTGCATGGTGCGGTCCCGCAACATAAGCTCGCCCCATCCGGTGTGACGGAAGCGGACGTAGCGGCGCAGCAACCAGAGCACTATACGGCGTATAGATATGCCGACCAACAGAGCCACACAGACAACTATGAGGAGATAAGCGGCCTGTTCGACAGAATGGTAACGTTCAAGTCCGGCAAGAGCCAGCAGCCGGTCTATGGCGTCAAGAAGCCATCCGGCGAATTTGTGTGATGGAATCATAATAATTCATAACAAACGGGAAGGCCGTAGGGATTTTGCCGCATGAAGATATTGGCGGATGCGATGAAATGCTTAATTTTGTTGATAATTCAAAGTAGATAATGCCAATGTCATTGCACCGAATATATTCATTGCTGACTGTCTGCCTGATAGCCGTCATGACCGCAGACGCCTGGGCCGACGCGTTCATAATCCGGGAAGGAGGTCCTAAAGGAGCGCTGTCGGGCAAGACCATAGCCGTGTGCCATAGCCACGGACGATATTTCGAACAGAAGCTCGACCGGTGGGAGTGGCAGCGCGCACGCCTGCTCGGCACAGTTGAGGATCTTTACACACGGTCATACACAGTGCCTTATCTGGCCCCGATGCTGGAAAACGCCGGGGCATATGTGGTGATGCCGCGCGAAAGAGACCAGTCGCCGCGCGAACTGATCATCGACCCCGACGGGACCTACGGCATACGAGGATATCATGAGACGGCGGCAGAGAAGCGCGACAGACCGCATGCCTGGTCCACATCGCCACGGCCAGGATTCGGCTATATGAAGGCGGAACTGCATCAGGGCGACAATCCTTTCACCATGGGCGCCGCACGGATGACACGGTCGACCACCGACCCGCAGAAGGCGGTGAGTGCCGAATGGCGGGCGGAGATTCCGTCGGCAGGCCGTTATGCCGTCTATATCAGCTATCAGTCAGACGAGACGAGTTGCGAGAAGGTGCACTATACCGTCAATACGGCCGCGGGAGCCGAGAAGTTTACCGTGAACCAGCGCAAAGGCGGCGGCACATGGGTGTATCTCGGCACTTTTCCGTTTGCCGCCGGCGAGCAGGAGCTGCCGTTGGTGTCGGTGACATCGCTTTCGGAAAGCGACGGCACAATCACCACCGACGCAGTGAAGATAGGCGGCGGACGCGGCAACGTGGCCCGGCGGCAGGAGAACGGCAACGTGACCCAAGGGACCACGCCGAAATATGCCACAAGCGGCATGCCGCGATATGCCGAAGCGGCCCGCTACTGGCTGCAATG
>BLLX01000152.1 GCA_011959405.1 Muribaculaceae bacterium | reverse complement strand
GGGCTGGCCGTTGTTGCCCCTCGCGGCAACCTTGATGAACACCTGCGTGTTGTCCTCGGTGGCGACCGCGTATTTCACCACACGCGCCTTTTCGATGTCGGCCTCCGTCATTCCCGACGTGTCGTAGTAGTCAGCCACGACCACGCCGTCGGTCATTATGAGATCCTTGCCACGCATATAGGCGAGGGTCTTTGTAACGTACCAACGGAGCGTGTGCGGGCGCAGGGCATCTATCCTCGCGTCCACCTCCTCGCGGTGGCGGTCAAAAAGTTTTTCGAGCAGCCATATACAGGAGGCGACGACGTAGAACATCAGGCTCTCCAGCGACACCGGGGAGAAAGCCTTGTCAAAGGATTGGTTCTCTTTCAGTCCGTACCCTGTGCGGATAGCGTCCTGTGAGATAAAGGTCTCGCATATCTGAGCCTTTATCTCGGCGATTGACCGTGCCATCGCCTCACGCTTTGTTGAGCGCGGCTATGGCCGAGCGGTAAGCGTCGAAATCAATCTCCGGGCGCGGTGTGTCGCCGTAACGCAGGTCGAGGTCATACTGAATGTCGGCCACAACTCGCTCCGGGTCGGGAATGCCTAAGTAGCGCATTTCAGAATAGGCCACAAGGCCGCTGTCAACCTCCTTGCCCTGCTGCGGTTCCTCGGCGGGAGGGGGTGTGCCGTTTTTGGCGGCGCGGCTCAACGCCTTGCGCTTGCGGAACGCGGCGCGTTTGTCAACTTCGGGGATTGTTGTCTTGACAGGCTCGTAGTCCCAACGAACAATGCAACCCCTTTTGCGACCGGTGTTGAACTGCTCAACGGCAGGGAGCGTCTCCCCGCTGAAAACTCGTGCTGTCATTCGCTTTGCTTTTGGTATTCTGTTTCTTGATGCTTGTTTACGCTTGCGGCGGAGCATACGCTTCACGCGCTCGCGGTGTTTGTATTTCTGTTTTAGTATTATCTTGGTGAAGTCCCATTCCACCACAATGTATTTCATCCACGCCTCGGAGATCCTACCGCAGAAAGCCCGGCGCATACCATATTCCTGTCCTTGCCGCATGAGGCCGAGATAGGAGTTGATGCAGCTCACGAAATGCTCCGCGTTGGCTTTGCACCATGCCGCGCCGCGCTCCTCGGCCTGTCGGTTGAATCCGTGCAGACGGCACATCGCTTTTCCGAGGGTGCGGTTGGCGATGTAGATGCGCTCTCCCTTGATGACCGTGCCGAGGAATTTAACGCCTTTCTTGTAGTGCTGCAGGTAATACTTTTTCGGGTTTACCCTCACCTCGGCTGTCTGCCACAGGTGTTCCCTGATAAGCGGCATAGCGAGTAGCAGTTTCTCCTTGTCGCAGTCCACGGTGGCCGTGTCGTCCACATAGCGGTCTATGTCGAGGCCGAGGGTCTCGGTAAGGTAATGGTCGGTCTCGTCAAGCAGAAAATTCGCCACGAGCTGCGAGGTGATGTTTCCGATCGGGAGGCCGTACCCCTCCGGCACGGTGAACAGGCTTTTGTTCGGAGGCAGTTCCTCCCACTTGCGCGGGTCGCCCTGTATGATGCACCCCTCCGCCGGGGAGTTGAGCAGAGTTACCTGCGTGAGGTAGACAAGCGTCTCCACGTCCGCGCACTTGTACCGCTCCCGGATGAAACGGCAGAGTTTATCCGTCACCATCGCCCGGTTTATCGACATGAAGAAACCTTTGAGGTCATATTTCAGAACCCAGCAGTCGCGGGTGTAGTTCTCGGATTTCTCGCGTATGGCCTCGTGCAGATGTTTCACGGCGGCAAGCGTACCCTTACCCTTGCGGCAGTTGAAACTCGCCGCGATGAACTGCGCCTCGAAAAGTGGCTCTATCCGCTGCGCGATCCACGTCTGCACTATCCTGTCCCGGAACATCGCCGCGAACACCTCCCGCAGCGTAGGCCATTCCACGAGGAACGTGATCGAGGGCTGCGGCCTGTACCGTCCGGCCTGTATCTCGTCGCGCAGTTTCAGCAGCCCGGCCTCGTAGTGTATCTCAAAGGCCGCAGCCGCCTCAGTCCACGCCTTGTTGCGGCGGCACTGATAATAGGCGGACAAAAGACTGTCGTAGCCTATGGCGATATGTTGTTCCGGTTGGTTGTTCATTTTCCGTTGAAATTCCGACACCGCCCGCACGTCGTGAGTGTTGTTTCTGTTGTTGTTGTTGATGTTGCCATTGTAGTTGACAACCCACGAGCAGTTATCTTCTGTGAC
>BLLX01000151.1 GCA_011959405.1 Muribaculaceae bacterium | reverse complement strand
GTCCGCGGGGACAGTTGGGACACCACAGTCCGGTGCCTTCCTCCATCACCATCACGCGGTCATAGCCCATAGCGGGATCAAGACAGAGAAGGTTTTTGGTGAGGGTGTTGTTTGACATGTCGGAGTCCTGTCCGCCATTGACTTCCGTGACGGAAACTGTGACAGGCAGGTCCTGTCCATATTCGTAGCATGCCAGGTTTACTGTGACGGTACGCGAATCGCTGAACTGCAGCGGCGGATCCAAGGTGATCTGTTTCGTAAGCGGTGTGCGGGAGTTGACCGAGCAGGTGTAGCTGACACTGTTGATCTCGTTAGCTCCGACGTTCTTGACGTCGAACGAAATGTCGAACGCGCCTTTGTTGACCTGCGAGGGCACATTAAGCGACAACACCTCTACATCATTGACCGGAATATCGGAGCCGCGCAATATCACGTGCATGCACAGGCTGCCGTAAAGCGGAGCCCAGTTCTCCCACCGGCGCTCGCCGTCAAGCGAATAGTTCATCCAGAAACTGCAGTCGCTTTCCACCGGAGTTCTGTCGTAGGTAACCGGACAGTCCGCATTAGTGGGGCGCACAACAGTGTAGCCGATATAGACCGGTTTGCCGGTCTCGAGTTTATACGGGGTGTTGAGTTTGATTTCCGACCATGTGTGGCTCGAACGGCTAAGTCGTCCACGCTGAGTCATGAAATGCTCTTCATTGAAGATATCATGGTTAAGGAAGAGGGTGGCGTCTGTAATGTTGTTGACAGCATATTGGTCCATATTCACTCCGCTGCATATCATGACCGACACGATCTCCGAGCCGGCATAGCGGTTGACAACGGACTCGGGCAGCAGAATCGCGGCACTATTTTCCACTTCTCCGGCATCGCCTGTGGCCATTGATCCCTGCGGAGATCCGCAATAATGGAAATCAAGAGTCACATCATCCTCCGCAGCAGCCCTGCTAACAGGAACCGCCGCATTGACCGGAGATCCGTCGGGTGTTATACGGATTTCCTGAAGAGAGGAGAGAATATCTCCATTCAGCATACTCACGGGAGCAGAGCCGGCAGAAATGCCAGCAGCAGCATTGGCTGCCACCGTCACGGTGGCAGCCAATGCGATAAGGGTTGAAAAAATCTGTTTTTTCATGATAATTTGTATTTGCCTGATTATTCAGTAAATTCACTTCACGATGACTTTGACGGTCTGAGAACCGGTCCTGTGCATATAGACACCGGGGGTCAGATCTTCCGGAGCGATTCTGATGCCCTGCAGATTGTAGTAGGCAGACGAAGAAGCCGAAGTTTCGCCGACGTTGATGTCAGAGAGAGACACTATGTCAGAGAGCGCCATCACCCAGCGTGATCCGGCGTCGCCAGCAGCATAGACACATGCATAACCGGCCCCTGCGTCAACGTTGAGCGAGCGAGCGGCGGCATCCGCACGGTCAACAAGACTTACGTAGCCGTTAAGAAGATCAAGGGTGTACATGCCGGCCTCGGATTTTTCGGATGTCACGGCTACTTTGTCGGAAAGAGAGCAGATGTACTTACCGTCGGCGTTGCGCAGGTGATAGCGGCCGTTGCTCACATAGACCAGTTGCCATGAGCCGGCGGAGGTAACTTCGTCAGCAGTGTTGAGGAAACCGTCGGTTTCGGTGAGATAAGCACCTGTGCCGGCATTGCCGCGACGACGTACATTGGCAATGCTTACCCAAGCGCCATCGGGTTCGATTTCAAGCACAGACTCAATTTCGAGCATCGCATCAGCGTAGAATGCCTTGAGCTGATTCACGGCGTCAGGGGTGTCGGGAGCAAAGTCCGTCATAGCGAAGTTGACGAGCTTTTCTTTAAGCTCATTAAGTTCCTTCTGAGCCCAAGGTACAGCATTAATATAAGACTCGACCTCTGCCACCAAAGCGTTACGGTTCAGATCGAATATCTGCTCGTGGTTCACTTCTTCACACGGATCGAATATCCAGCTTGTGCTTGCCCAGTCGCCTGCGGATCCCATACCGATTCCGGCGGCATATGATGGGATGTTGGATATGTTGCTGAGACAAGAATTGTCTACTACAGGATATGTATGGGAAATCACGAAGCCTTCCTTGTCTTCGATGCCGTTAGGCACGATATAGAGATTGAACGACGGATCGGTGTCCCATCCTGATTTATGACACCAGAAATAATTGCCGCTGTAGGCAACACGCGTTTTATAGTTGTAGGATACAATC
>BLLX01000150.1 GCA_011959405.1 Muribaculaceae bacterium | reverse complement strand
TATTTCTAAATCTTCCATTTCTCTAAATTTATTGGTTTAACATTTATCGGTAATGTCTGACGGATAATCGACCTTCCGGGGAGATTGATCCGCTTGTTACCGACGCTTTTTGTTACTGATTATCTGTTTTATTGTCCTACTCGTAATGGTATGTACTACAATATCGTTCATACGGAATATTATTCTTATTCAGGTAATCTTCAAAATCAGAATACCTATCCACTTGTTGTAGATATTCTCTATATGCGACATAAAATCTTCGGCAATCTTCTATTAGAATTTCGTCATTGTCAATTTTTAGTTTGTTTGAAATGGCTTGGAACTTGTCAACGGAGCTTAACATATTCGGTATATCTGAGATGTTTGCTCCATCCATTCCATTCAAAACGCCAAAAGGGATTTCATGTATTGAGAACCATAAATGCTCTTTCGTGATGAAATACGTTGCTTTTAACGCATCTTCATTATCAGGTTCTTTTTCAAGAACCATATCAGCCAACTGAATCGAACTGTATTTATAATTATGCGTCTTTGAAAATATCGACACTGGACTTGTAGTTGATATATATTTAATCCCATCCCTGCCATGCAGACAGTAGAATAGGAACTTCAATCCTTCTATGCCTCCGTTTTGAAAGTCCTCATTAACTATTGGGACTATTGCCTTTTCAATAAAAATTTTATTATAGCTTACATCTTTGTATTTGTCCCAAAACTCATATAATTCAGGAATAGTCGGATTGCCGTCCACATATTGAGCCTTAGCCCATTCCGTCAAAAGAATGTGCCGCTGCTTCCGTTCCGGTTTGCTAAGATATTCCTTTCGGAATTTCAAGCATATTTCAATATAATCAGCTAATATTTGTTTCATTGTTTTCTCTCGTCGGTAATGGTTTGACAAGGAGCTGCGTTTAGCAGTTAACTTGGCATATTAATAATAAATTACTGCTTATTTATGTAGGCTCTACAGATTTACCACCTTTTTAATACAATTCAACTTCAAAATAACGGAATGGAGGTTCTGCTATGTAATCCTCATCACAATACTGTCGAAGATATTGTGCAGCGCGTTGCTCTGCATAACCATAATTAAGTACAGAACCATTTTCATCAATCTCCAAATTATTGACGAATATGGCATATGTAGTCTGTAGAAGAGAAGGTTCTTCTTGGCAAACACTTAAATAATCAATTCCTTCAAGCAAAGGCATTCCAACTGTACCGTTAGCTATCCAATAAGAGAAAGTGTGTAACGCACTGGATAAATCAGGGCTCACATGAATCCGTCTACCACCAGTTTGTTCATCAGAAACAGGGAATTCCGGTAAGTCAAATCCCATAACCCATACATCTTCTACGGGGCAGTCCGGATAAATAGTTGACCAATGTTCAATCATCCATGCTCGGTCTATGGCTCCCCAATCATTGACAGCTTCTTTAGGTATATCACAAAGAACTCTACCAGCCATAAATCCAGAAACGACTAATAATTGGTAGGATGAAGCATCCTTTAGCGATTCTATAACCATAAAATCTACTACATCCTCATACGGATATTTTCCCTTACATCTAAAACGCTGGCCAATTAGAATTGGGGAAGAATCAATCAGTTTACTTGCTTCCATGATCTTTTTTGTGCTATGTTTATTATTAATGGTTTGCAGCTTGCCACTGTTAAGTGGCACAGGTGCTTGTTATCGCTATATTTCATTTTTTATATGATTCATTTTTTCTCTGCAAATATCAATACAGTGATTATATGAATTAATGTCAAATGTGTACTCATATTTAGCCAATTTATTCAAAATTAAAATTCCATTTTTGTTCATCAGCTTCGTTATTATAAAAATGAAGTAATTCAAATCTTTTTCCTTATCCCCAGTCCATTGTGTCCTGTCAATACAAAAACTAACCCTATATTCTTTTTTAGCACTGTAATATCTCGGTTGATATACTCCTGTTCCATTATAGTAGGACGAAATATCACCATCAAACAACAATGTCAACTTAAAAAAGAAAACGCCATCATTTTCAAATGAAGTAAATGTATCTTTTATGATTTTCCTCATATTGCGCACAAAAGGACTTAGAGCTTTAGATGCATTAAGTTCTCCACCATATATTATATTTAATGCAAATTCCATACTTCTATCTTAATCAAGTTAGCGATAATGGTTAGAAAGGAGCATCGTCAGATGCTATCTTTCGTCGTTATATGTATTTC
>BLLX01000149.1 GCA_011959405.1 Muribaculaceae bacterium | reverse complement strand
GGCGGTAAGTGATGCGCTGGGCATAATTGCCGCGCTGACGCGGCAGGAACTGTGCGCCGAAAGCGCCGCGGTAGCGGTCGGCAAAAGTCAGTGGAGCGGAATAGCCCTCAATGCCTGCGAATTTAGCACGCGACCAAGGCTGATAGGTGAAATCGGCTTCGAGAAACAGCCGGCGGTTCCATTCGTAGGCCAGACCGGCACCCCAGCAATGTGGCATGGTGTAGCGTCCGCCGAGTTTGGCATAGCCGTCCTTGATGCCGGTGTTGTTGGCGCCGTTGTCCACATCGTATGCCTCGCCGTATGACTCTCCGTGGAAGTCTTTGCCGAGGGTGTAGCTCAGACCGAGGGTGAGACGGTTGGTGCGGTTGATATCCAGACCATACTGCGCGCCGAGCTGCAGATTGAAATCGCGCACCTTGAGCACTGTCTCGTAGAGAGAAGTGCCGCCGGAGCCGGAGTCGTAGACATAGACATCGTTGAGCACGTTGCCGAACAGGTAGCTGATGTTGAAGCCAAGGCTAAGGCCCTTGGCGGGCGAGCCGGCAAAGCCGACGTATGCTTCGGTGATGCCGCCCGATCCCTGATACTGTGTCTCGCCGTTGGGCACGGTGGACCCGAACGAATAGCCCACGGTGCTGTAGGGAAGCAGACCGGCCGATGCGCCCATTCGGCGGCCTATGGGCACCTGCAGGGTGATGTAGTCGAGTCCGCCGAGAGTCTTGTGGCCCGATCCGCCGGCTTCGGTGGCACGGTAGAGCGACACGTCGGCTCCTATGTCAAAAAGAAACGTCATAGAGTCTATGGCGGCATAGCTGGCGGGATTCATCACATTGATCTGACGCGAGTTGCGCATGGCATATCCGACTCCGCCCATCTGGCGCTGAGATGCCGACACATGGTCGTTGAGCACTCCGTAGCCGAGCATGGAGTATGGCGAATCCTGGGTCTGGGCCCAGGTCTGTGCGCACGTTGCCGATGTCAGCGCAACGGTGGCGAGAATCAGTAGTTTTTTTATAGGGTTGGTCATTGGCGGTTGTAAAGCAATATGCTGATAAGTCCTTGGTTGACAAGGTGTGGATGAACTGTGACGGTCGGGCGCACCGACTCCGGCAAAAGCCGCGACAACTCCGGGGCCCATCCCCCGGTGAGAATCACCCGACGTGGCGAGTCCACGCCGAGTGAGCGATAATAGAGCACCTCGGCGACCACGCCGCGTAAGGCTCCGCATATCAGGGCATCGGTGGTGTCGGACCCGAACATCGACACGGGCGTGTCGACATGAGCGTTGACCAGCGGCAGGCGCTCGGTGTAGTGGTGAAGCGCGCGCAGGCGCATGCCCACACCCGGGGCTATGTTGCCACCGAGAAAGCAGGCGGGCGAGCCGGAGACCACGTCGTAGGTGCAGGCAGTGCCCAGATCGCACACAAGCAGATCGGCCGACGGTTCAAGAGCGGCAGCTCCCACGGCCGCAGCCATGCGGTCGACCCCGAGGGTGGCCGGAGTGGCATAGCCGTTGGCCAGAGGCACGGGAGAGGAGTGTGTCAGCTCCATTTTCACCGGCGCATCGACCGCATTGAGCAGCGGCTCTACGCTTTTGGCCACGGAACACGCTATGGCCGCCCCGATGGGACGTCCGCCGATAAAATTACCCAGACGGTTCACTATGCCCGGTCCGCGTAGAGTTGTAGCGGCAACTTCCGATGTGCCGTCGGCTGAATATATCACCACTTTGGTGGAGCTGTTGCCTACGTCG
This sequence comes from Muribaculaceae bacterium, assembly GCA_011959405.1. Taxonomy (GTDB): domain Bacteria; phylum Bacteroidota; class Bacteroidia; order Bacteroidales; family Muribaculaceae; genus UBA3263. The sequence continues at coordinate 596 of BLLX01000149.1, read as the reverse complement.
ATTGTGAGGTTCAGGTCCATATTATCGGGCAAAATTACGAAATAGGCCTAATATTCCGAGTGTTAAAACGTTAAAATTTATCAATTGGCCTTGTTCTTGTGCAATGCCATGGCAATCATGACCGAAGATACGATCTGTATGGCGGCGCCGGCCAGGGTGAGGGCTATGAAGTCGCGCAGCGAGGTGCGGTCGTAGAATACGAAGAAAGCCGCCGTACAGTAAAACAGTGAGCTCCACACCGGCATACGCGACAAGCGTTTCAGCCGCAGGTCGGCTCCCTGGTATTGACCTGAAAAAATCCGGCCCACTAATGACATGACGGCGCCGGAAGCATATACATAACGGAAAAGATCGGAGTGGATCGAGTGGCTGATGCTCGGCATGGAAAGACCGGCCATGACGAGAAGCAGGCCTAATGTGGCCAGAAAGTCGGCCCATGAATTTTGTTTCATACGGAAATGATGGTCATTCGAATATATAGACGTCTTCGCTCTGACGCTGCATGTGGTAATGTTCGCGCACGATCTTCTCCAGCTCGGCAGGATCGGTGTCGAGACGCATGTTCAGGTCGCGGTAGAGACGCAGGGTGTCCTCAC
>BLLX01000148.1 GCA_011959405.1 Muribaculaceae bacterium | reverse complement strand
GCCTAATTCCTAACTACCAACACTCATGTCATTTACACAAGCAATTCAGACCTGTTTCAACAAGTATGCCACTTTCTCCGGCCGCGCATCCGTGGCAGAATACTGGTGGTTTATGCTGTTCTGCTTTCTGGTAAACTTAGTTTCCGGAATCATCAATGAATATTTAGGCAGTGTAGCCAGTCTGGCCCTGCTCATACCCACTCTTGCCGTGAGCTGGCGCCGCATGCACGACATCGGCCTGGGCGGCGGATGGTTCTTCATCAACTTCGTTCCGGTTGTGGGATGGATCATCTGGATCATTAAAGCTGTGAAGGCCGATGAACCTTCCGCCAATCGCTTCGGTGACGTGACCGCCTGCTGATCCATACTGCATAAACAAACAACACCTTGCCGGTGCCATGCGTATCTTTACGACGTGTGGCACCGGCTCGTTTCTAAGGTCTGCTCAGTGCTTTTCGGTCAGGAAGCGCCAGTAACGCACCGGCATGTCCTGACGCTGTTTCCGCCCGTTCTTTCGTTCCGGTATGGCTATCGCCTTGAAATACGTCTTCCACAGCCGCTGGAACAGCCGCTCGTCCTCCGCCATTATATCATCCGGCAGAAATCCCGAAGCCACGCGCGACAGCTCGTCTGGCAGAGTGATCAGGCGCGGTTCTCCGCCGTCATAAAAATAACCGTAGCCGCGCCGTCGGTCGTAAAGAATGAAATGCTGGTCGGCAAATCTGTCCGTGAAATGGTCCAGAGTCATTGGCAGAACATTATGGATCGGATCCACCATGGCGAAATAAGTGCCGTCTGATGCCTTCTGGAAGCGCACAAACTGCAGCATCCGGTGGGCTTCACCCCGCACCCGCCTGGCTGTGCGGACCACTTCCAGCATGTCGTCGTCGGAAAAATCACGTTCTTTTCCGGCAGTGGGGGAGTTGAATATTTTCAGGATATAGCGCAGCGTCACCGTGTCCATCGCAGCGTCTTCCGACAGAAACGATACCGTCAGTGCCGACAAAGGTCCGGCCGGAAGTCTCCTGCGCAATCCCTGCCACACGCGCGCGACTTTCTCGTCGGTCACTTCCACATGCAGAATCTCGTCGGCAAACAGCGGCAGAGGTTCCGTCGGTCTCAGCAGATGCAGCTGCCCGGGTTCTGTGAAATGGTTGATACCGCGGGTAAACACGTCAAACACGGCCGACAGCATCCCGTCCCATGTGCCGTCAAACGCCAGCGCTATCATCGTCGTCTCCGAAATCAAAAGTGAGCTGGTCGGGATGCTCCCCCTTTCGGCGTCCCACAAGTTGCCGACGCACGAATTCCGGTGTGACGTCGGCCACACACGCCGATGTCAGCTCGCCGCAGTTTATGAAATAACGCGCACGCTTCATCACCACACCGATCCGTTTCAGATGGGCCGATGTCAGACGGCGGAATTTGCGGGCATTGACTATGAGCATAGCCGATTTCGGACCTATTCCCGGCACACGCAACAGCATTTCGTAATCGGCACGGTTCACGTCAATCGGAAAGGCTTCGGGATGGCGCAGCGCCCATGATATTTTGGGATCCACCTCGAGATCAAGCAGCGGATGTGAGTCATCGACTATCTCATTTGCCGAAAAATGATAGAAACGCATCAGCCAGTCGGCCTGATAAAGCCTGTTTTCCCTCACCAACGGCGGTTGTTTCAAAGCCGGCAGACGCTTGTCGTAACCGTTGACCGACACATATCCGCTGTAGTACACCCTTCTGATGGTGGGGGAATTATACAGTGCCGACGACATTAGCAATATGTCGCGGTCGGTATCGTCGCTTGCGCCTACTATCATCTGTGTGGACTGTCCGGCCGGTACAAAGCGCGGCACGTGACGCATGCGGCGTCGGTCGTCGGCAGCCTGAAGCACTCCCTGACGCACGTAGTTCATGGGGGTGAACACGCTTTTGTGGTCCTTGTCGGGCGCAAGATATTTCAGCCGCTGCTCCGTGGGTATCTCCACATTGACGCTCATGCGGTCGGCCCATCGTCCGGCTTCCATCACCAGTTCACGCGATGCTCCTGGTATGCTTTTCAGGTGTATGTAGCCGTTAAAGCGGTGCACCGTGCGCAGATCTTTGGCCACCCGGGCCAGGCGCTCCATAGTGTAGTCAGGATTCCTCACCACTCCCGACGACAGAAACAGCCCCTCGATGTAGTTTCTGCGATAGAATTCCATCGTCAGCTCCACAAGTTCCGTGACCGAAAGCGTCGCACGGGCTATGTCGTTGGTGCGGCGGTTGATGCAATATGCGCAGTCATACATGCAGTAGTTCGTGAGCATTACTTTGAGCAGTGAAATGCACCGGCCGTCGTCGGCAAACGAATGGCATAT
>BLLX01000147.1 GCA_011959405.1 Muribaculaceae bacterium | reverse complement strand
GCCCTGCCGTCATCGTTCACCCGTCTGATAGGGCGCCAGTTCAAATAGAAAAAAATCCTGAAAATATTAAAAAACGGTAAAATAATTACAAACAAATTACACGCGCTGTGAACTTTTTGTAATTATTTTGTGTTTTTGTTTCCTTTATGCGGGAATTATGCGTACTTTTGCGGTTCAACATCAGAACTCAAAAGTCGATCATTCATGTATGCAATAAAAAACTTGCTATGGATAATGATCACATTGTCCGTGTGCACAGGAGTTTCAGCCAAGGATTCAGCAAGAGAAAGGCTGAGAGAAACGTATATCGACTCTCTGCCCCGGCTTACCAATCCCGACGACAGTCTCTCCGCCCTATATAATATTCTTGATCTTTCGGGCATAGACAACCGTGCCGAAGCCGCTTCGACGCTTCTTGACTTCGGCATGCGCCATGGCAACGACGAACTGTGTCTGGAGATGATACGAAATCTCGCAAACTATCATTTCAGCAACGACTCAATAATGGCCGAGCTGTTGGAAATGACACAATCATTTGAGCCTTCCGACCTTCAGAAAGAAACACTTGCGTTTGTCAAGGTTTTTTCAGAGATAAAGGCATCAGGTTCCATGAATGAAGATGACCGTCAGACGCATGTAGTGGATCTGATCAAAGAATTCAACTCCACACCGAGCGACGATCCATACGATCAGGTAGTGCAACTCTTCATCCTGTGCATAAATCTCGGCGGAGAGACACAGGGCGAACTGCTCGAAAGCTATTTCAACATTCTCGAAAACAAAATCAAGCAACTGCCCGTAACGACCTACGCTCTGCGCAACCTCTTTTTCAGCCAGGAATCCATCACGTTCACCAACAACGGCGAATATGAAAAGGCCGTGAAGTCAGACCGTCAGCTCATGGACATCGTGGACATCATGCAGAGCAACTATGCCGCACAAGGACGCATATACCGCAATTTCGACACCTACCGCTACCTGTATCTGAGACGCATGCTCAGAAACTTTCCGGCTCTTACCCTCGACGAAGCCGAGAAATACTACAGCTGCATCATGACTCTGGCCGACTCCGTGCCCGACATAAAGCGCGCCATAACCGAATCAAACGATCCGCATGTGTTTCTGCTGCTTAAACAGGGCCGATACAAAGAAGCCATACCGATGTTGAAGAAACGGCTGTCGGACAACAAGAGCATCAACATATACCAGCGTCGCTTTCTGCTACGCAATCTCATCAAAGCGGCCGAGAAGACCGGCGACGACGAGTCGCTGATCAACGCTTCGCGTGACTATGTGGACACTCTGAAGAAATATGTAAAGATCAAGAACGGCGAGCGTTACCGCGAGCTACAGATAGTATATGAAATCAGCAGACTCAAAGAGCAGAACGCCAGCATGGAGCTGCAGCGCCAGATGCAGACAAACAATTTCCAGAACACCATCATGAACATAAGCATCGGCGCCGCCGGCGTGCTTCTGCTTGTGGCCTGCATCTTCGTGTTTCTATTTTTCAGATTCCGCAAGCTCTCAAAACAGCTTTCAGCCGCCAACAGAGATCTGCGGCACGAGCGTGACCAGCTGAAGGAAACACGCGATCAGCTGATCGTGGCCCGCGACAAAGCCCGCACGGCCGAAAACCAGAAAACCGAATTCATCAACTACATAAGCCACGAAATCATCACCCCGCTCAACACCGTCATCGAATACTCACAGATGATAATAGACTCGGCCGACGATTCAAAACGCGAATATCTCGACCGGTTCTCGCAGGTGTTGAGACTGAACACCGGCATGCTGCGCACTTTTGTGACCGACGTACAGGAAATCTCCATTATGGAACACAACATGATGTCCATAAAGCTGCGTCCGTCATCGCTAAAAAATATATGCACACTGGTGGTGGACAGCGTCAGAATCAACGTGAAGCCCGAAGTAGAGCTTAAATTCGCTAAGGCCGGCGCCCCCGACACAAGCATCAACACTGATCCCTACCGTGTGGAGATCGTACTGCTCAACCTGATGTCCAATGCTGTCAAATTCACCGAATCCGGCTCTATCGTTCTGGACTATGACGTCAACGGAGACAACACCGTGACATTCAGCGTGACAGACACAGGCATCGGTGTGCCTGCCGAAAAACGCAAAACAATCTTTGAACGCTTCCGTCAGATAGATCCCGAAGCCGAGGGCACTGGTCTGGGGCTGCACGTGAGCCGGCTCATAGCCACGCTGCTCAACGGCTCGATCTGTCTCGACGAATCCTACAAGCAGGGCGCACGCTTTCTATTCACCATCCCCGTCAACAAGCCTGAGCCGGCATCGACTGCCGAAGCCGCCTTATAACCGGGATTGGGCACACGCCGATAGAC
>BLLX01000146.1 GCA_011959405.1 Muribaculaceae bacterium | reverse complement strand
TTCCATTCTACCAAATTTTTGGTTCACTATTTTTTTATATGTTCTTAAACATACTCTCACCAAAACCCTATAAACCACACCATTAAACCCAATTTTTTATTTGCAACTTTAACACTGTTTAACACTAACCGCGGCAGAAATAAAGACATACACCAACAAAATAAAACAAATTGTGCCCCGGCTCCATATGGCATTGGGCGGGGTCAACAAAGTAAAATACCAGTAAGAGTACGATAAAAAAGTTCCCTGCCTTGCCTACGAACCGAATAAAAATCATGATTGCATACAGAACAGGCTACAGGCAATGAAATATTATCAGCACATACACCTACCGAAACAAGCTGCATCAATACGGTCTGCGCCAAATTCACATGTGGCCGAATAAATCTATCACGCAAAACAACCGCATCAGGGAATTGGCACGCAACCTCTTCCCCCACCTCAAAACACTCGACAGATATACATGGACCCATTGCCGCCATAATTCTACCAGGACAAGCGCCAAGTTCCATCATTTTAACAACTGCCATTCCGGCTATATTCCCAACAGTTCCCCTCCAACCACTATGAACCGCCGCAGAAATCCCCGAAACCGGATCCACCATTAACAGCGGCACACAATCAGCCGTATTAACACAAATTACCCGACCCTGACCGGAGCAGACCACTGCATCCACGCCGTCAAGGTCGGGAATAATCTCATCTTTTATTACAGCTACATTCGTAGAATGAGTCTGACGAGGTATTATAATATTGTTCGGATCACAGTCAAATGTTTTTGCCAACTCCTTTATATCGCATGCGACCTGATCTCTTGGAGCGCCGGCATATTGATAAGCATTGAATCCTACATGAGTTGTAAACGCCACAACTCCGGCGACATCTTTTAGAAGCGGACTAAAATTCATAGTCCACACATGCACGCGCAGCCTTATGCGGACCTACTATAGACGCTGCATCCACATGCGCCGGATGTTTGGCATATACATCAACATCCGCCATAGACGGTACCACAGCCGTGAGTACGAGATCCCACTCTTCGGCAGGATTCTCGTTAATACCTACCTCCATGGACTCAAGAACAGATATCTGCTCAGGAAGCGCCATCAACGCATCACGAAACCTCACCGCCACATCATGGCGCTGCTGCGGAGTCCCATTCAGTTTAAATGCTACAATATGCTTTACCATAACATTATTATTGTCCGAGATACGTTTTGAGTAAACGTGATTTCTGACCTTTGAGCCTGCGTATTGCCTTTTCCTTGATCTGGCGAACGCGCTCTCTTGTCAAGTCAAATTTTGTACCGATTTCCTCCAAGGTCATTTCCTGGCATCCGATACCAAAAAACATTTTCAATATCTCACGCTCTCTGTCGTGCAACTGATGCAACGCACGGTCCACCTCCTTGGAAAGCGAATCCTGAGTCAATCCAGCATCAGCCATTGGCGAATCATCATTTGTCAACACGTCAAGCAGGCTGTTGTCTTCTCCCTCCACAAAAGGAGCGTCCACAGAAATATGACGGCCTGACACTTTCAAAGTGTCTGCAATCTTTTCAACAGGCACATCCAATTGTTCCGCCAATTCTTCAGCAGAAGGACGACGCTCGTTTTCCTGTTCAAACTTGCTCAACGCTTTGCTTATTTTATTCAGCGATCCGACCTGATTGAGCGGCAACCGCACAATTCTGCTCTGCTCGGCCAACGCCTGCAGAATAGACTGGCGAATCCACCATACGGCATAGCTTATGAACTTAAATCCTCGGGTCTCATCAAACTTCTGAGCAGCCTTTATCAAACCGAGGTTTCCTTCATTTATAAGATCAGGCAGGCTCAGACCTTGATTCTGATATTGCTTTGCCACAGAGACAACAAAACGAAGATTGGCTCGTGTAAGTTTTTCAAGCGCAACCTTGTCGCCTTGCCTGATACGCTGTGCCAGTTCCACTTCCTCTTCTACAGTAATAAGATCCTCACGACCTATTTCCTGAAGATATTTATCTAACGAAGCGCTTTCGCGATTAGTAATTGATTTAGTGATCTTTAATTGTCTCATATCCTGATTAGCGAGAATAAAAAGCTCACAAAGTTACAAATTTTCTGTGAATATAACAAGACAATCTTCTTCGTTTGCCCTGATTTAACAATAAATAATGATTCCCAGACAACATCTGATACCATGCTGTCCGGGAATTTCAAGAAGTATTCCCGTAGGGAGTCGAACCCTAATCGTCGGAACCGGAATCCGATATTCTATCCATTGAACTACGGGAACATTTAAATCAACGCACAAAATTACTGATTATTTTGGAATCATGCAATACCCTATTGACCTTTTGCATCCGAAAGGCCACGGCTCTTTCATTTAAGATTTCGTCTCAT
>BLLX01000145.1 GCA_011959405.1 Muribaculaceae bacterium | reverse complement strand
TCCTTTGGGCGTATGCGGCATAATCATGGCCATGCTCGTGATCAAGGGCATCTTCAAGATAAAGGCCGACAACGAAATCAATTCCCTTAACGCCGAAGCAAATGCAGCGCTCAACGTGCCGCTGAAGGAGACATTCGAGGTTACCAACGAACTGATCAACGGCAAGACCATAATGGAGCTGCATGACATTATCCACTGCGAGTTTGTGGTGTCACGACTGCTCAACGCATACAACGAAGTGATCATACCGACATCGAAAACGGTGATCCACACTGGCGACAAGCTGCTGATCATCATGTCGGCCGCTGACGAACCGAGTTTCCGCGCGCTTGTGGGCCGTGTGATCGACATGAATCTGGAGGAAAGCACAGGCAAGGAAGTGGTAAGCCGCCGCATCGTGCTGACCCAGAGCAAATATAATGGCGTGACCCTCGGCTCCCTGCGCCTGCACACAGCCTATCAGCTCAACGCCACCCGGGTGAACCGCGCAGGCGTGGATCTGCTCGCGTCTCCCGGCCTGCGCCTTCAGATGGGCGACCGCATCACCGTGGTGGGCACTCTGGCCGACATAGACCGTCTGGCACACCGTCTGGGCAACTCTCTGAAACGTCTGAACGAGCCGAATCTAATCACCATCTTCGTGGGCATATTGGTCGGCATACTGGTCGGCTCGATAGACCTTGGATGGGGCATGAAGCTCGGTCTGGCTGGCGGTCCGCTGGTAGTGGCCATATTGCTGAGCCGTTTCGGCTACAAGTTCAAACTCGTGACCTATACATCAAGTTCGGCATCAATGCTTATGCGCGAGCTTGGCATATGTCTGTTCCTTGCATCCGTGGGCATAGCCGCCGGCAAAGGGTTCGCATCTACGGTGTTCAACCCCGAAGGCGCCATGTGGGTGCTGTGGGGCTTCCTGATCACGATAGTACCCCTGTTGATCATAGGCACCATAGCCCGCAAGGTCTACAAGATCAACTTCCTTCACATAATGGGCCTTCTGTCCGGTGCATGCACCGACCCCCCTGCCCTCGCCTATGCCGGCAACTCAACCGGCAGCGATGCCCCCGCCGTTGCATACTCCACGGTTTATCCTCTGACGATGTTCCTGCGTGTGGTGGTGGCCCAGGCTCTGATCCTGAGTTTCATGTAAAAAAGACAACAGCAACTCTGACAACATATATCTTACGGCATCGCTGCGTACAGAATGCGGAGACAATCCGCGACCTGTCGCAGCGATGCTGTCGTATTGACGGACGGAAGCAAACATTTTACGCCGGGATGACGTTATTATGATGACATAACACACACTTAATCAACTAAATTATCTGTATTATGAAAAAACTTTTAATAGCATCGGCCCTTGCTTTGGGGTGTGCCACAGCCGTGACAGCACAAGAGGTCTATATGAGCTACGGAGCTTATACGCAGATGGACGCCATCAACTGTCACAAAGGATTCGATAAGGTAAACAATGCATGGGGCGGTATCAATATCGGTCTGTATATCCCAGTGGCCAAAGGAGTGTCAGTGGGTCCGAGCTACTCCTATTCAAGCGCCTACACCCCTTCATCGCTCTATGGCATCGGCAACGGATATTTCGAGTCGTTTAAATCAAAGGTGGGCTATCACACCCTTATGCTCAACGTCAAGATACAGTATTACCAGAACAGCATAGTGAAACTGTATGCCCACGCAGGTGCAGGCGCCGTCATATCCCACATGATGCCCAAATTCGGCGACAGCTATAATAAAGGTTATTTCGCCGGACAGATCTCACCGCTTGGTGCGGAAGTTGAATTCTATCCGGGAGCGTCGGTGTTCGGCGAACTTGGTTTCGGCGCTCAGGGCCTGATCCAGCTTGGCGCTAAATATTCGTTCTAACGGTCCGTTTCCCCATTCTGATGAGACTTGACAGAGACGCAAGGCAGAATTTGCCCGACAGCGTGTACGGCCTGCCGGAACGGCGGGAATATCCGATTCCAGACGCGGCACATGTCAGAGCTGCGGAAGCATATTTCCGCTATTGTCCTGATGACCTTAAACCAAAATTGGCCCGTGCTATCATAGCGCGGGCCAAAATCTTGGGCGTGGATGTGGAAAGTTCCGTGATCCACGGTTATGCCAAGGGTAAGTGACGGCATCAGCCGTCATTCCTCCTCCGCTGCGGAGGAGGAGGGGTTTTCTTCGAGAATCGAAGTAGTGATTTTGTCGGCCGATGTATCGTAGTCCACCACAATGGACGCCTTCTGCGATCCGTCGGCCGATAATTGCGATCCGATGATCAGTTCGGCCAATGGATCTTCAAGATACTTCTGTATGGCGCGTTTGAGCGGACGGGCACCGAACTGCACATCGTAGCCTTTGCCAGCTATATAGTTCTTAGCCGTTTCAGTGAT
>BLLX01000144.1 GCA_011959405.1 Muribaculaceae bacterium | reverse complement strand
TATGCGTCCACAAAGTTACGAAAAAATGTCAGAAATGCCCACTATTTTGCCAAGGACTTCGCTTCCGTTCCCACTTTTTCACGCTGAAGATATGCCAGTGTGGCGACGGGTTTGACGGAAAGCCGATAATTTGTTAAATTTGCGGTATAAATCATATCCACGTATATCCGTTGAGATGGCACCAGTCAGTTATTTGCAAATAGAGAATCTAACCAAGAGCTATGGCGACCGCATGCTCTTTGCCGATGTGACTTTCGGTATAAACCAGGGTGATAAGATAGGTCTGATAGCTAAAAACGGCACGGGCAAAACCACCATGCTCCGCATCATCGCCGGAATCGAATCGCCAGATTCCGGCACGGTGACACGCCGCAGCGGCCTGAAAGTGGCGCTGGTGGAGCAGGTGCCTGATCTTGGATCTGACGGGGCCACGGCGCTGAGTGCTTGCCGGTGGGAAGATCCCGACGCGGCCACCCGCATGCTGTCGCAACTTGGCATATCAGATCCGGCCATGCCTGTGGCCACCATGTCGGGCGGACAGCGCAAGCGTGTGGCCATAGCCCGTGCTCTCCTCCATGAGCCGGACCTGCTGATCCTGGATGAGCCGACCAATCATCTCGACATACAGGTGATAGAATGGCTGGAGACGCGGCTGACCCGTGCGCGCACCACACTGCTGCTGGTCACCCACGACCGCTATTTTCTCGATCGTATATGCAACAAGATCATAGAAATCGACATGGCCGGCATATTCACCTATCAGGGAAACTATGACGAGTATCTGCGCCGCAGGGCCGAGCGGCTCAACGCGCTCACCGGTGAGCTGGCCAAGGTGCGCAACACTCTCCGCCGCGAGCAGGAGTGGATGAGCCGGCAGCCGCAGGCCCGTGCGGGCAAGGCGAAATTCCGTATCGACGCTTTCCATGAGCTGAAACGGCGTTCGCAGGCCGACTATACGGAACGCACCGTGAGCCTTGATGTGAAGTCGAGCTACATAGGATCGAAGATTTTTGAAGCCGAGGGGATCACGAAACGCTATGGCGACAAACTTTTAGTGGATGATTTCACATATAATTTCGCCCGCTATGACAAGGTCGGCATTGTGGGACCTAACGGCGTGGGCAAATCCACATTCATCAAAATGCTGCAGGGTATCGTGCAGCCCGATGCCGGACGCTTTGACGTTGGCGAGACCGTGCGTTTCGGATATTACAGTCAGGATGGCCTGAAATTCGACAAAGGCAAGAGGGTGGTGGATGCCATTGCCGATCTGGCCGAGGAAATAGTGCTTGAGGGTGGCGAGCGCCATTCGCCCATGCAGTATCTCCAGCGCTTTCTGTTCACCCCGAAGGATCAGCAGAAATATATAAGCACGTTAAGCGGCGGCGAGCTGGCGCGGCTGCATCTGGCCGCGGTGCTGATGCGTTCGCCCAATTTCCTGATATTGGACGAGCCGACAAACGATCTGGACATCGTGACTTTGGGATTGCTGGAAGAGTATCTTGCGGATTTCAAGGGATGTGCCATTATAGTGAGTCATGACCGCTTTTTCCTTGACACTATCGTGGATCATCTGTTTGTTTTCACCGGCAATGGCGTGATCAAGGATTTTCCCGGCAATTATTCCGACTATCGTGAATTTATTGACAGACAGCAGGCCGCCGCTGCTGCGGAAACCACGAAAACAAGGAAAGAGAAGCCCCGTTGCGGCGGCAACTCCGAAGGGCGTCCGCGAAAGCTGTCGTTTAAGGAAAAGAAGCTTATGGAGACGCTTGAGTCGGAAATCGAGTCGCTTACAGCCGAAAAGCTGGAACTCGAAGCGGTTTTTGCTTCGGGAAACGCGGTAGACGGTATAGGCAGCCTGTCGCAGCGCTACACTCAGGTGCAGGAGCTGCTGGACGAAAAAGAGCTCCAGTGGCTGGAGCTCTCCGAGATAGAAGGGTAAGAAGATTTTTACGTTCAGATATGGGTGAATCCCTGGGCTTTCAGCGGCAGTTCTTCTCCGTTGCGGCCTATCAGGGCGCATCCGGTCTCAGGTTTGGTGATATAGCCTATCACTTTGACTCCGGGCATTGCGTTTACGGCGTCGTGGGCTGTAAGCGGCACGGTAAACAGCAGTTCATAGTCCTCGCCGCCGTTGAGTGCGGCGGTAACGAGATTCATGTTCAGCTCCTCGGCCATCACGGCTGTCTGGTAGTCGATCGGTATTCTGTCTTCATAAACCCGGCATCCTGTGCCTGAGGATTTGCATATATGCAGCAGCTCGGACGACAGGCCGTCGCTCACGTCGATCATAGCTGTGGGGGTGATGCCCGCTTTGGCAAGTCCGGCAACAATGTCGCGGCGGGCTTCCGGCTTCAGCTGGCGTTCTACAAGATATTCCTTGCCTGAGAAGTCAGGCTCGAAGTCAGAGCGTCC
>BLLX01000143.1 GCA_011959405.1 Muribaculaceae bacterium | reverse complement strand
AAAAGCCGTGGAGATTAACTTTTTTACATATACTTTTGCTGCGTGATAGCGGTGTACATCACTGCACTTCTTTTCTTGACTTTAATTTTCGATTTGTATGAAACGTATTATTCTATCTCTGGCAGTAGCTGCGGCAGCTGTGACTGGAGCTGACGCACAGTTGCTTTGGACGGTCGGCGGCAATGGCGCCGCAGGAACTTCATATCTGTTTGGCACTCATCATGTGGCGCCGGTCGAGATGCTCGACAGTTTGCCCGGGTTCAATGCCGCCATGGCTTCGGTTGACGCTGTTGTCGGGGAGATCGAGATGGGCAAATCTTCCGGCGAGGAAGCACAGGCTGCTATGGGCCGATGGTGTATGGCGCCGGCCGATAGTCTGCTCACAATGGTGCTGACGCCTGCTCAGACCGATTCGGTCAATGCTCTGATGGAACGCTACACCGACGGCATGCTGGCTAATGCAGTGGAGAATATGGCCATGATGAAGCCTGCCATGCTGTCCACAACCATTGCCGTGTTTCAGAGTGCCAAGGCGTTTCCTGAATTCCGGCCCGATGCGCAACTCGACGCAGTCATTCAGCAGAGGGCTTTGCAGCAGGGCAAGGAAGTGATGGCTCTGGAGACGTATGACGAGCAGTTTGCACTGCTCATGGGCGATCCCATCGCGCGGCAAGTGGACAAACTTATGAAGCAGGTGCGTGAGGACGGGTCGCCAAAAGGCGCTGAGATGGCCCATAGACTGGCCGATGCCTACCGCCGCGGAGATCTCGGACTCATATCATCGATAATGGACGACGAGGATATGATGGATCCCATCTCGCGCGAACGCCTGATCGACGGGCGCAACCGCCGCTGGGCTGAGCTGCTGCCGTCCATCATGGCCGAAAAGCGGATATTGGCGTCAGTGGGGGCCGGCCACCTTCCCGGGCTGATTGAGCTGTTGCGCGGCGTCGGCTATGAAGTTTCACCTGTAAAATAAAAACATATCCTTTCTGCTATGCTTATTGAACTGAAAGACGCGGTTGTGCGCTATGGCCGCAAAAAGCCGGCCGCTCTCGACGGTATCACGGCTGTCATAGGCCCCGGCATTCACCTGCTCCTTGGCGAAAACGGCGCCGGCAAAACCACCCTGCTGCATCTCATCGACGGACTGCGTTTCCCCTCATCTGGCTGCTGTCTGGCCGATGGCACCGACACACGGCTCCGCCGGCCGGACATCACCTCGCGTGTGTGCTTCCTTGGCGACGACATGCAGTTTCCAGCCAAAACCATCAATGAGATGGTACGCATACACGCGCCTTTCTATCCTCGCTTCTCTGCTGAAATGCTTGCCGAAAACCTTGGCACATTCGCTCTCGACGGATCGGAGAAACTACGCTCCCTCTCTCTGGGCAACCGCCGCAAGGCCATGGTGGCATATATGCTGTCGCTCAGGGCGGAGGTGATATTGCTCGACGAACCCGCCAACGGGCTCGACATCGAGTCCAAAATCGCGCTGCAGCAAATGATAGCGCGCTGCATCGACGACACCCAGACCGTCATCGTATCCACCCACACCATCGACGACTTGCGCAACCTTTTCGACGGTATCATAGTGCTGCGCCACGGCCGCCTGCAGCTCGCCTCGCCGACAGACCGGATTCTCCGGAGAGTGTCGTTTGTCACTGCTGCGGAGCCTGCCGGCCATGCGTTTCACTGCGAGCAGCGTCTCGGCCGCTGGCACTGCATAGTGCCCAATAACGGCGGCGCCGACACCGATATCGATTTCCGGCTGCTTTACACCGCACTGCACAATCCAGATTCAGTCAACAACCTTATAAAATACCTCGCCACCGATGAAAACCTCTGAAACCCCTGTCAGCAACTCCCATTTCTCATGGAGCCGCATACTTATGGTGGCCCGCTATTACCGGCCCCGCCTGCGCATGCAGATGATACTTTACCCGATCGTTTCACTGGCCGTATTCGGCATCGCTGCGGTAGCCGACAGTGCAGGCTGGTCCGGTACATTGGCGGCGTCGGCTTTCAGCTGGCTTTCATGGCTGGTTGTTTTCGCCCCGCTGGCGTTTGCTGCCGGTGGGAGTGACCGCCGTATCTCCGCCGTGCTCCCTGTCCGCGGCGTTGAGAAGTGCGCGTTCCTGCTGATATACTGCTTTGCGGTGGTGCCGGCCATCGTATATCTCCCGGCAAAGATTGCCGGATACTTATATTTTGGCGATCCATCCATGGGAGCGATGGTCGACCCGGGTTACCTGCGGTACGGGTTTACCGACATGTTTGTCGACACTGCCCAACTCTTGGGCATGGTGTCCATGCTGGCGCAGACGGCCACCTGCCTGTGGATCGTCGTCGCATCATCCTCGCGGCAGGCATTGCGTGCGGTTGCCGGCGTGCTGTCACTCAATATGGTTTTAGGCA
>BLLX01000142.1 GCA_011959405.1 Muribaculaceae bacterium | reverse complement strand
TTTCTACACAACATGATTGGAGGCATATCATTGCTCCCATTTCGAGTATTTTCATCCTTAATGTTTTGTCTCCATCTGATGGATGCATCCTCATCATTGGTTAGAACTGCGAATTTTACACCATGCGTGAGCAAATCTAAAATGTGATAGCCCAGGGGAGTGTCAGCATAAGCCTTGGGATTTTGTTCAAATGTCAATCCTCTTAGGTCTACCAGATCTTTCGCCTGATATTTTCCGATTATAGCTTTAGCCTTGTGAGAAGCAGCAACACCTTTTCTATCGTGTTTATTAATCTCCTCATAAACTTCAGGAATAATTTCAAAGACTTGATTACGCCCTTCCACGAATTTCCCTGTGATAAATTCTATAAGCTTCAGATAAGCCATTTGACGAGAGCCGACAGGATATTCCGTCATCCATAGATTCGTGTCTGTTACTATGCGGTCACAAGAATAAATCGCATCAAAGACCTCATTAAGTCTTTTTATGTTGCTCTCAACCTCAGTTATCTGCATGTCTGCTAGCCTTTGCTCAACATTCTTCCATGGATAACTGCTTTTGTCAAACAGGACAATTTCATCGTCAATGCTTGTGTTTTGTCGAAATGATCCTTCTTTTCGTTTCTTAGGTTCTGCCCTCTGGCTGCTAATTGACTCTGTTTTCTTTACTTGAGGTTTAGAGGTTTCTTCAGTTTGTGGCTTATTGCGTTTCGGTCGCCTTTCAGCCGATTCGCTCATGGTCTTACCTGGGCCATCAATAATTCTGTTTACACCTCGATTCTCTAATATCGAATATATATTGATGAATAAATTTCCAAACGCATCAATGAAAGGTGTAATTTTAAGTACCCTGCATGGAGTGTGGTTGATATAGATGTCTGACTGTGAGGTGTTGGCAAAGTTACCTAATAGTTTTCGCCAACTGATGCCTTTATAAAACAAGGAATCCAGAGTGTCTTCACATAAGGGTATAAAGATATTATTTTTATTAAGCATTAGCCCAAGAACGGTATTCATCGGGGCTATAATGTTCACCCTATTGGAACTTAACGAATTGGCAATTTCGATTCGGCCTTTTATGTTGATTTGCTCATTTTGAGGCTCTAAACATACAATCCTTTTCGCTTTTTGTTGGAAAGCGTATCTAAGCAAACGATTTACGTTTGAACCGTTGACTAAAATAATATGATCATCGACATTGAGGTTGAGATTACTAATCTCATTGTTGACCTCATTCAATAATTTGTCAATATCAAGAAACTTGTTGAAGTATGAATCAAAGATGATCTTAGCATCCTCACGAGACTCGACAAAGAGACAATCATATTGCTTGCCCCGTTCATCATAATTCTGAAATAGTTCCCCTAGTCGATGAGGTATTTCTTTGCCAACTCCATCAAAGTGAAAACGAGAAGGGCGAGCACTCCCATTTATCGCTACATCATAAATTTCAAACTTAACATCATCTACATAAATCAAAACTGCCTTAGACCCAATGTCAAACCTATCAATGACTTCAAGCACATGCTTTTCAGGCACTGATATAGCTTTATGATTAACAATGCGATTCTCAATATACTCTTGGAAGCGAGTTGACATATTCAATCATTATAACAGTTCAATGTTCAGACGATTTATTCTTAATTTGCATCCACCAAGAAAATCTATGCCCACTATTATATCAGTCTCTCCATATTCGGATTGAATTACTTTCCCGGTTAAACCAATGAGATTTCCTCTAACTATTCTAACATTATCCTCTACTTTCAAATCTGGGACAAAGGAAACAGGAACGTCACTTTGGCCTAATACAAATTTAAGCTTTTCAATCTGGATGTCTGGAATTCTTGCGTATGCTGTTTCGCCGGGTTGAGAGATAATCCGAATAATGAGTGCGTGATTTCTGATAAATGAAATTTCGGTTTTATCAACATAAAAGAAAGCCACCATTGGAATAATTGCGGTTTCTATCTTTTTCTTGCGATCACTCCATTGTCTTATCTGGACTTGAGTAGGCAAATAAGTTTCAATACCAAGTTTTTTAATTTCGGCAACCGCTTTTTTCTCACAACGCGGCCTTGTATAAGCAGCGACCCAGAATTTTTCGTGCGCTTCGCGGTCGTCAGTCCAATTGACTGCCGAGACACAAATCTTAGAAATTTCATTTAGCGTTTCCATTGCAGATGATGCTAAATAGTTTGATTGGCAGGTATCGCTGAGTAAGAGATACGGATACATCCCAACTGCTTGTAGTAAAACCAATTGATTAGGCTATTATTTGAACTTTGCTAAACATCGACGGCTTGAAGTATTTGGAAAATGATATTTTGGACAGATTTTTGGGGCTAAATCCTTTGCCATGTCGCAAATTATGAGTAATTTTGCAATATTGGGTATCTCTTACTCAGAGATTTGGAGGTTTTTCAAACAAATCA
>BLLX01000141.1 GCA_011959405.1 Muribaculaceae bacterium | reverse complement strand
GTTATACACTATGGTGTCTCCGCGGTTATAGAACTTAACTTTCGTTGCCGTAACCACCACCTCGTTGAGTTGATGCTTGCGTTCACTTGTCAGGTATATAGGCGCAATTGCATAATCTAACTGCCTTTTACCCAGTTTCGTCAGGTCAAGGTCAAGAGTCTGCGGCTCGAATCCGTCATCCCACACTTTGAGCTTAAATCGCTTGCGAGGTAAGTTGTTCAGATAGAATGCGCCTGTATATTCTATATTGCTACCGCTCTGATATACACCGGATGAGGTTCCGGATGCCACTATTGTGGAATCCGCAGAATCAATTACGCAGACCTTAGCGGTTGTTATCGGCATATGCATTACGCCGTCCAGCACCTTGCCTCTAACGGAAACGTCGCCCACATTTTCCGCCATCAACGGAATAAAACTTAAGATAATGCAACAAATCGCATAAAATCTGAGTCGGCATGAATGTGTAATAATTTTAGCGATTACGGTTGGGAAGTTGACCATGCAAAATGTTTGAAATATACCTATAGTATCAATATGAAGTCTGATGCCATAGGTAGGAATGGTGTGGCTTAAAATTTACGAATTTGAAGGTCGAAAGAAATAATCGATGCAATAGTCTCCGCCTGAGCCTGTTGGGCATGTTCCAGCTTTGTCCCAAGAGTGACAGTAGCTTGGGGTATTTGTAGTGTCATACGTTCCGCAGGTCCAGCCACCGAGCACGGCTTCAAGTTCAGCGCGAAGCATCTCTTCGCTAACCGGTTCGTCAATAATTCTGATTTTGTCCATAATAAAATTGTTTAAAGGGTTATAAATAATAGATCATTTCTGTTTTGAGCGATAATCATGGCGAATTGTCAGAAAGTCTTCCAGATGTCTGGTATACATAGGGCAATCGTTTGGATTGCAGCCTTCTTTTTCTTTTTTTATCCGCTCGTAAGGGCAACCGCCGTCACATCGTGTGAAGAATATACAACGGTTGCATTCGGCATTGTTAAGATAGTCGGCATTGACCATATAATCCAGCAGAACAGATTCGTTGGTTATGTCACCGTGAATATTGCCGTAGCTGCGGTTCGCATCGCCAACATCGTTCCAACACTTATATAGTTCACCCTCAGGCCCTATCACCACGGAGTTGGGATTTCGCGCCATGCAACCTCTGGTGATGTTTTCGGGGAATAGCATCTGGCTGTAATATCCCCTGGTGAGATATGCGTCCCTGAGGAATGCGGCCATGGCATCGCAGTCGTACATACAGTCGCTGCCGCCTTTGCCGGTGGGGTTGGAAACAAACGCCGGATAAACCGTTACGTTGGGTAGTTTCTTTCGCTCGAAGGCATCAAAAACTTCAAAAAACTGATTGCTGTTAGTCCCGTCTACGTTTACTCGGACAAGTATGCGCGTTTGCGGCGCAAACTCAACCGCACTCTCTACGTTAGCCACTATTCGGGCGTAGGTATCGCCTCCGCTTCTGAGAAACCGGCGGGAATTGTGCATGGATTCGTTGCCGTCTATGGTAACCTGCACCGACCGAATCTTCAAGTTGTCAAACTGCTCGAGTTTGTCGCGGGTCAGCAGATAGCCGTTGGTAATCATTCCGGCCCAATAGTTGAGACCGATGGCCTGCAACTTCCGAGTGAGTGACACGATACGGTCAAATGCCAGCAGCGGCTCGCCGCCAAACCATGTTATGTTCAGATTCCGCGCTTGTTCATGCTTTTCGACGAACCGCACTATGGCGTCTTCAACCTCATCGGACATGAATGTCGACGGATGTGTGCCTTCAAAACAATATGGACATGCGAAATTACACGCCAAAGTCGGATTTATGGTAAGAGTAAGATTCGCGGGATTAAAGCGATGCGACAAGACGTTGAACTTATGGCGGTTTACCTCAGAGTCTTCGTCAACGTCGGCTACTTTCAAACATCGCAGCATATCAATCACATCATCATTCAGCTCGACTGAACTGCCGCGGCCAAGGGCTTCAAGCTGCAGATACGTTTCTTCGTCAAGTTCGGCGAATCCGTTGGATAGCGGAGCGTATAGGAAGCAACGTCCACCGTGTCGAAACATATACCGATATTTTGACAAAGTGATGAATTTTTGTGTGTTCGCTTTTCCCATAAGACGTTTTCCGCGAATATAGTTAAAAAAAAATGGATTATGCAAATAAAATCGAGCAAATTGCGAAAGAACTTACACAGTGCATTTTAGATTGTTTTGCTCCTCGGAAAATGTTGTTATTTTAAGCGGACATCGGAGCGTTATTTATCGGCATATCATAGCCAGGCATGCCGCACCGCATTGCATGATGTCATGCTGGCGCACCAAAGGGAACCGTCGGAAAGGCCAAGGCATTATCGTTTTTTCTTTTGGGGAATGTGGTTGAACCGCCACTGCAGGTGGAACATGAAGTAGCGCGGCAGCACG
>BLLX01000140.1 GCA_011959405.1 Muribaculaceae bacterium | reverse complement strand
CCTTTATTTCCGCAAATCCCTCAGCTCCACATTACATCATGCCTGACGGACGCGTGAAAGTGCCGGCAGCATGGCTGATAGACCGTTGCGGTCTCAAAGGTGCCACAACAGGAGGTGCTGCCGTGTGGCACAGTCAGCCGTTAGTGCTTGTCAACATATCCGGGGATGCTTCCGCCAACGATGTGGTGAATCTGGAGAAAATGGTTTGCACAGAAGTGAACAAACGATTCGGCATAACCCTTATACCGGAAGTGGAACACATTTATTAATCCCCTCAACAACAAAAAATCCCATCATCTGACTCCATGAGCAAATTCATCATAGAAGGCGGCCATACGCTATCCGGCTCCATCACCCCGATGGGGGCCAAAAACGAAGCATTGCAGGTCATCTGCGCCAGCCTGCTCACCACAGAAGAGGTCACAATAGAAAATGTGCCGGAGATACTTGACGTGCACAACCTCATAGATCTGATACTCCGCATGGGAGTAAAAGTGACACACTGCGGCCATGGTTGCTACAGCTTCCGGGCCGACGAACTCGACCGCGACTATATCAATTCACGCGACTACATCGAACGGTGCTCACGTCTGAGAGGTTCGGTGCTGCTTGTGGGCCCCCTGCTGGCCCGAGAGGGGCGTGCCTATTTCCCAAAACCAGGAGGAGACAAAATCGGCCGCCGCAAAGTCGACACCCACATATACGGAATGATGAAACTGGGTGCCAAGCTCTCATATTGCGAAAAATCCGAAGCATTCATGCTGACCGCTCCTGAAGGAGGACTCACGGCAAGCTCCATGCTCCTCGATGAAGCATCGGTGACCGGCACTGGCAACATCATTATGGCAGCCGCCTATACCCCGGGCGTCACCACCATTTACAATGCAGCCTGCGAGCCATACGTCCAGCAATTGTGCCGGATGCTCCGGGCCATGGGTGTGGGCGTGGAAGGTCTCGGCTCCAACCTGCTCCGCATCACGGGCGTGAAGCATATCGGCGGCACCACCCACCGGATACTTCCCGACATGATCGAGGTGGGCAGCTTTATCGCCATGGCTGCCATGACACGCAGCTCCATAACCATCAAGAACGTAAGCTACGACAATCTCGGCATCATCCCCGAGAGCTTCCGCCGACTCGGCGTGACCATCGAACAGCAGGGAGACGACATATATGTGCCCGCACAGGACACATACGAGATAGAATCGGCCCTCGACGGCTCTATCATGACCATAGCCGACGCTCCATGGCCCGGACTTACCCCGGACCTACTGAGCGTAATGCTCGTTGTGGCCACCCAGTGCCGCGGCAGCGTACTGGTGCATCAGAAAATGTTTGAGAGCCGTCTGTATTTCGTCGACAATCTCATTGAAATGGGCGCGCAGATCATTTTGTGCGATCCGCACCGGGCTGTTGTAATAGGCCACGACCATAAGTTCTTGCTGAAGCCCAACAACATGACTTCGCCCGACATCCGTGCGGGCATAGCCCTGCTCATAGCCGCCCTGAGCGCCAAAGGCACAAGCGTGATCGACAACATCCAGCAGATCGACCGCGGCTATGAAGAGATCGAAAACCGGCTTAAAGGACTCGGCGCACACATCATGCGTCAGGATTGATGGCAAGCAACATTCTGCTCAACCGATATATCTGGCTGCTTGACACCATCAAGCGCTGCCACCGTATATCCCGCCGCGACCTCAGCGAGCGCTGGCAGTCAAGTCCCGTGAGCGACGGGCGTCCATTGGCCCGACGCACATTCTACAACTACCGGTTAGCGATCGAGGAGCTATTCTGCGTGGAAGTGAAATTCGATTCAACCACAAAAGAATATTACATAGAAAGCGACGACTCACACTCCGAAAGCATGACCAACTGGCTGTTGAACTCTGCAGCCATGAGCGGAGTGCTCAGCGACTCGCGTGAGGTGTCGTCGCGCATATTTCTCGAGGAGGTTCCGTCGGCCAGAGAGCATCTGGCCACAATCATAGACGCGATCAAAAACCCTCACGTCCTGAAATTCTCCTACCACCCATATTCACGCACAAACCCCACCCCAGGAGTGCTACTCGAACCATATCTGCTGAAAATATTCCGCCAAAGATGGTATGTGACAGGACGCAATGTAACGGAAAAGAAGATAAAGACGTACGCGCTCGACCGGATCAGTTCAGTGGAAATACTGCCACAGCGGTTTGACTTCCCTGCCGATTTCGACCCGGAAGAATATTTCAGTCACAGTTTCGGCATTGTGGTCGACAACAGTGAACCGCGGCATGTGACGATCAAATCCGACGCCAGACAGGCCAAATATCTTCGTGCGCTACCGCTGCATCCGAGCCAGCAGGAAATGCTTCATGACAATTTCTCCATTTTCCATTATAAAATCCGGATCACGGAGGATTTCATGCAGGAACTGTTGTCATTAGGACCACGAATCACCGTTCTGACTCCACC
>BLLX01000139.1 GCA_011959405.1 Muribaculaceae bacterium | reverse complement strand
GTCGTCGTCGCCGTCGCGCAGGTTGAGGGCGGAGCTGAATCCGCGGCTGTCGAAGAACAGGCTGCGGCGGTAGGCCAGATTGCAGCCGTGGCCACGGTAAGGGCGCCGGCGTATGGCGGCCGAAAGCCACATCACGGCGTCGGCGGCATGGGTGAACGAGCGGTAGCGACGGCCATGGCGGTGTTTGTCGGCTTTGTGGTCAGGCAAGGCCGATCCGATCACCACCTGTATTTGTTCGTCGGCAAACGGTGCCGTCATCCTTGCGAGCCATAGGTCGGATGGCAGCTGTGCCTGCTCGTCGACCATGACCAGCAGCGGATGGTGGGCAGCCTTGGCCCCGAGTGTCACGGAGAGTTTGCGCGGCGAGATGTTGCGCACCACCGGCGGGGTGAACGTGATGTAGAGATTGTCGAGCCGGCGCAGGTATTTCATGCGTGTGACCACGTCTTTTATCTCTTCGTTTTTGCCGTCGTTGACCACGATCACCTCCATCTGTCCGCCGTATTGCTGCGAGAAGAGACTCTCGAGCAGACGGCCGAGGTCGTCCGCATTGCCCGAGGAATGTACTATGACCGATACGCCTTCAGGCGTTTCGGGCAGCGGGTATGTGTGGCGTCGCACGGCGCGAGCCACCGATGCCACCCGCCGTGTGTAGAATACGAGCAGCCATATCATCGGGATCGCCGCGGCGGCCATAAGCGCCCACACGGTCAAGTTCAGGTCAATGTTTTCCGGAAGAAGGTTCATCGGCATATCTGTCAGGGAACGTGAGGTGTTCTTTGGGTCTGGTCATTGCCCGGTACACCAGATAGATGCCCGCGAGCACAAAAGGAACGCTCAGGAGCTGGCCCATGTTCAGAAGCATGGTGTCTTCAAAGGCTTCCTGATTGTTTTTGACAAATTCTATGATGATGCGCGGCAGGAATATGCCTATGAAGAAGACTCCGAGGATTAGTCCCGGGCGTTGCTGCGCGTTGCGTTTCCAGTACATCCACATCAGCAGGAAAAACAGCGCCAGATAGCAGGCGGCTTCGTAGATCTGGGTGGGATGGCATGCCGTGTCGGGGGCATAGAGTTGCTGCCATTCGCGGCTGAGCGGGAACATAAAGCCCCATGGAAGCGTGGTGGCATGGCCGAATATCTCGGAGTTGAAGAGGTTGCCGAGCCTGATGAGACATCCCACAAGGGCTATGGCAGGCACCAGACGGTCGAATGTCCACAGCGGGGGCTTGTGGGCTGTGTAGCGGTTGAATCCGATGACGCAGAGAATCACTCCTATGGTGCCTCCGTGGCTTGCGAGTCCACCTTCCCAGAAAGCTATGATCTTTTCGGGATGGGCGCTGTAGTAGTCCCATTCATAGAAGAAACAGTGGCCGAGACGGGCGCCGATTATGGTGCCGGCCGCCACCCATATCAGCAGTGACGGCATCCAGCTCTGGCATGCACCTTCGTGACGGAACATGCGGCTGACGATCCAGTAGCCTGCGGTGAATCCCGTGAGAAACATCATTCCGTACCATCTGAGCGATATGGGGCCGATTGATATGCCATGGGGGTGCGAGGGTATCTGCGACACGGTCCATAAGGCCAGCGCGCCGAACACCAGAGCGTTGGCCCAGCTGTTTTCGGGTTTTCCGCCGGCAGGTTTTCCGTCGGCTTTCCACCGGGCCATGGCTTTGGACAGGGCCACACGGTCCAGTATTATTATCAGGGCACATATCGCGGCGAATATCCACATACCTGCCGTGCCGACCGTGAACGGGCCTGCGGTGAAGATTTCGGGTCTTACCGTCCAGTAGATATAATTGA
The DNA here is from genome assembly GCA_011959405.1 of Muribaculaceae bacterium. Taxonomy (GTDB): domain Bacteria; phylum Bacteroidota; class Bacteroidia; order Bacteroidales; family Muribaculaceae; genus UBA3263. Next base: position 695 of record BLLX01000139.1, on the reverse strand, counting down.
CTGTCATTTCTTTTTATTCGGATTTTCGGGAAACCATCCCCGTTTTACTCTTTCTTCCTGTTCGAAAAGTTCTTTTATGCTCCAGAACATGCTGAATGCCCATACCCCGAGCAGTGACGACCAGAGCACGTCGGACACCCATACAGCTGCCGCGAGACTCACGGCTCCTGCTATGAGAAACACCCACCAGCAGCGTGTGCCGAAATAATATTCACCTTTGATGACCAGCGGGTGACAGATTCCTATGACCAGAAACGTGAGCAGGCCGATGGTGAGTCCGAGCAGGTGATACTGCCGGAGAAATTCAGTTAAAACGGATTCCATGGCTGCAAAGATAGTTAAAATAAGTCAGTAGTTGTGAAGGTGGGTATGGAAATAAAATTTTTGATTAATTGTGGGAAAGTTGTAACTTTGCACGTTGAACATCAATATTGTAACTTCATGAAACAGCTTGACACAATCTTTGCCGAAAAGTTGCTGAAAGTCAGCGCTATCAAATTGCAACCCGACAATCCTTTCATCTGGGCGTCGGGATGGAACTCTCCGATATACACGGACAACCGTGTGACGCTCTCGTATCCGGAAGTGCGTTCGTTCATAAAAGTGGAGCTTTGCAGGCTGATTCTGGAGAATTTTCCCGACACTGACGCGGTGGCCGGTGTGGCTACCGGTGCCATAGCCCAGGGCGCTCTTGT
>BLLX01000138.1 GCA_011959405.1 Muribaculaceae bacterium | reverse complement strand
TATTTGAATCGATGACACAAATCCAAAACGAACAATGGGAGAATTGTCAACGTAAATTCCGCGACAATCTTCCTGCCGAGCAATATGAAGCGTGGTTCAGACCGATCACGTTTCTGAGCTATGAAGGCCATACACTCACGGTCGGTGTACCCTCTGAGTTCTTTAAAGAGTATCTTGAGACCAACTATCTCAAACTGCTCCGTTTCACTCTGCGCCACGTCTACGGCCCGGAGGTGAAACTCATGTACAAATTTCAGATAGTCAAAAACGAGCCGGAGACCACCGTGACGATGACCGGCTCGAACCAAAGCCCTGCGATCAACGACCGCGCCCGCGCCGCCAACCCTTTCCAGCCCGTTGCCGAAACGGAAATAGACTCACAGCTCAATCCCCGGTATAACTTCGAGAATTACTGCGTGGGAGAGTGCAATCAGCTGGCATGCACGATCGGCGAGGCCATAGCCAGAAACCCGTCGTGTCAGACATACAATCCTCTGTTTGTGTTCGGCCCTCCCGGTGTGGGCAAAACTCACCTGGCACAGGCCATCGGCATCGGCATCAAGGAATCTAATCCCCAGCGCAAAGTGCTTTACGTGACAGCACGTCTGTTTGAAAGCCAGTACACAGCAGCCAACGCCCGCGGCAAAATCAATGAGTTCATCGCTTTCTATCAGGGAATAGACACCCTGATAATAGACGACATACAGGATTTCATCGGAAAACCCGGTACCCAGCGCACATTCTTCCACATATTCAATCACCTGCACCTAAATTCAAAGCAGCTGATCATGACCAGCGACGTCTGTCCCTCGGAAATGGACAACATGGAGGAACGACTGCTCTCGCGCTTCAAATGGGGCATGACATGCGAACTCTATCGGCCGGACTATTGCATACGCCGCGAGGTGCTGACCCGCAAAGCCGAGCAGGACGGCCTTCAGCTACCCGACGAAGTGCTGGAATACGTGGCCCAGAATGTCACTGCGAGCTTCCGCGAACTTGAGGGCATAGTGGTGTCGCTCATGGCCCATGCCACTATCATGAACAAGCCGGTGGACATAGACCTTGCCCAGTCGGTACTTGCCAACGCAGTGAAGATACGCCGCAAGACGGTCAATTTCGAAATGATCGCCGAACAGGTGAGCGGATTCTACAACATCGAGCCTGACGCCCTTTTCACGAAATCGCGCAAACGCGACATATCGGACGCCCGTCAGTTAGTCATGTATATGACAAAAAAGCTCACCAGCTTGTCGCTCTCGGCCATCGGCTCCCGCCTGAGCCGCACTCATGCCACTGTGCTCCATGCCGTGACCGCCATCGAGAACCGCATGGCCAATGAGGCAAAACTGCGGGCTGACGTCTCCTCGATAGAAGCGGCGCTGATACAGCGATAAAATTCGTGTGACAAAACTATTTTTTTGCAGTTGTTTGGCGGAAATTTCTTATCTTCGCGCCAAACATCAACAACACATTTCGAATCTTTTTATCAGCGCTATCACACCATGGCCACATTAAGTCGTAAAACCTGGATGACCGCCAAGGACTACGGTTTCATTATTCTTGGCATTTTTCTATATTCAATAGGATTCAGCGGATTCATTCTTCCACAGCATGTGGTCATGGGTGGCATGGCCGGCATCGGATCGATAGTATATTTCTTTACCGACAACCTGTATCAGGCCGGGCGGTTTCCTATGCCCATATCGGTGGGCACCACGGTGTTCATTGTCAACGTGATTCTTCTGATCATAGCCTGGAAAGCGATCACCAGCACCTTTGTGATACGCACGGTGTTCGGAATAACAGTGCTGACCATGGCTCTCAACATCACCCAGCCGCTGTTTTCCGGCCCGGTGATACACGACATGCTGTTTTCCATAGTGATCGGCGCCGTGATAATGGGCTGCGGCATAGGCATGGTGTTCGTTCACAACGGATCCACAGGCGGCACCGACATAGTGGCCGCAATGGTGGCCAAGCACACCAACGTGAGCATAGGCCGCACAATCATCATGTGTGATTTAGTGGTAGTGGGATCAAGCTATTTTATCCTCAACAACGATGTGGAGAAGATCGTTTACGGTCTGTTCATCACTTTTATGGTGGGCTACATGTGTGACATGATCATCAACACAAACCGCCAGGCCGTGCAATTCATCATCTTCTCTCCCCGCTGGCAGGAGATAGCCACCGCCATCAACAACGAAGCCAACCGCGGATGCACCGTGATCAACGGCATGGGATGGTATTCAAAACAGGAGGTGAAAGTGCTGTTGGTAATGTGTCGGAAAATAGAGTCGGTGACCATTTTCCGCATCATCAAGAGCATTGACAACGAAGCCCTTATCACACAGGCAAACGTCAACGGAGTCTACGGCAAAGGCTTTGACGAACTCAAGCTTAAAATGAAAGCTCCCGCCGCACCGCATACTCCTGCCGCCGGCAAGGAGGGAGCATGACCGAAGCCACATTAGAGAAGCTGAAAATACTCGCTGCGGCGGCAAAATATGACGTGAGCTGCTCGTCGAGCGGAACGGTGCGCCGCAATGTCTCCAAACAGGGTGTGGGCAATAC
>BLLX01000137.1 GCA_011959405.1 Muribaculaceae bacterium | reverse complement strand
ACTTCTCTTCTTTCATACCGAGTTGAAGAACACTTCCAATATCGCTTTTGACATAGATTATGTGAGCTTTAAGATTGTGGACAAGAAGGTTATCAAGCGGACTGCCATGCAGGAGCAGGTACTTGAACCGCTCCGTGCACAGAACTATGTGACGGTGGTACACGGCAAGCAGTCGGAGCGCACGGTCTTCGCCTTGGAGAAATTCACTATCCCTGACGACAAGCAGCTCATTATCGAGGTTGCCGAGGAAGAAGGCGGTCGCCATCAGTCCTTTGTGGTAGATAACGAGGACATCGTGAGAGCTAATGTAATCGACGAGTTATCAATCCAGTAAATCCATCAATCCATGAAGAAGATTCTTATAATCTTCGCTGCCATGCTCAGCCTCTTCGGAGGCCGGGCAATGGCCCAGCGATGCCTCCCCGGAATGTCAGCCGTGGAAGTAAAGGCGAATATGGCAGACGGTTTTTATACCGGTAAGTCTCGCGACTGCGGTTATGACTTCGGAGTATTCTATTCAGTATTTACAGGAAGCCACGGCAATACATGGTCTTTCGGTGGAGAATATCTCCAGACCTTCAAGCCCTATGGCGAGAAAGGTCGCATTCCGGTGGCGCAATTCACGGGCGAGGCAGGATATAATCTCCATATCCTCAGCGACTATTCCATGACGTTCCACCTCTACGGAGGCTTATCAGCACTCGCCGGATATGAAACGGTAAACTGGGGCAAGCATACACTTTCCGATGGCTCTACTCTCCATGACAGCGACAATTTCATCTACGGCGGTGCGCTCAACTTGCAGGCGGAGTTTTATCTCTCCGATAAGATAGCCCTGACCGCCAATGTCAAAGGACGGTTCACTTTCGGTAGCGATGTTCAGATATACCATACAACCTATGGTGTCGGTGTCAAATTTGTAATCGAATAGGCTATGAGATACACGAAAAATGACATCAGAAATATCCCGCTGACGGAGTTCATGGCGGCTCTCGGCGAGAAACCTGTCAAGGCTTTTGGGGACATGAAGCTCTACTATGCCCCGCAGCGCGATGACCCGGAGCCGATGCTGGTAGTCGACACCAACACAAACCGATGGTATGACCACTCCACAGACCAGAGTGGCGACATCATCGACCTTGCCGCCATGAAGATGAATCCAAATCTCTACATGGATCCGCGCGACTTCATTCTCAAATATATGAATGAGTATGAGCAGGGCAAGGAACTTTTGGCAATGGCACGTCGCCCTCATGAACCGATTACCGTTGGTCTTGACATAAAGAAGGTGAAACTCACCGATTTTATGAAGGCTTTGGGTCAGGAACACCCGGTAGCTGCCGACGGCAATCTCCGTATCTACAATGCTCCATACGATGCCAATCCCGGTCCGACAATGGTAATCAACACCGAGACAAACCTATGGCGTGATACCAAGTCCGGCGCATACGGTGGAATCTATGACCTTGCCTATGAGCTGACAGGCTCGTGCAATATGTCGGAGCTGAATCTATACATTGCAGGACAAATGTCAGGCATGGAGAAATCTCAAAAAGTGGATTCGCCCAGGCAGGAACAGGAGCCTGACAAACCCAAACGGAAGATGCGCCTATGAACATCGACGAAATCCGTAAAGTCTCGCTTGTCGAGTTTCTGAATCAACTGGGCTATCAGCCGACCGGACGCGACAGTAAAGGTCTATGGTTTTACGCTCCGTATCGCAGTGAGAGAAAACCTTCGTTCCATGTCAATCCACGAAAAGGAGTATGGTTCGATTTCGGGAGCGGTGCCGGAGGTGACATCTTCACTCTCGCCGAGAACTGTGTAACTCCACCGACTTCATCAGACAGGCGGAGTTCATCGCCAAAAAAATGAGTATGCCGATTGAAAAGCCATACAAGCCTGTGCCGTTCATCGAGCAGCCAACCTTTGAAAATGTGAAGGTCTTCAAGCTGGAATCGCCGGCATTGCTGAAATACCTCGCTGACAGAGGTATTCCCCGGAACATCGCCCAACGGTGGTGTGTGCAGGTAGATTATAGACTCCACGGCAAAGACTATTATGCTATAGGCTTCGAGAACAATGCACATGGATTTGAGTTGCGCTCGTCCATTTTCAAAGGCTCGTACCCGCCGAAACACATAACCCACATAGCAGAGGGTAACGCCCGATGCAATGTGTTTGAAGGTTTTATTGACTTTCTTTCAGCGGAAAGGCTCGGTCTGAATGACGGTTTCGACGCTATGGTTCTCAACTCCGTTGCCAATGTCGGCAAAGCCCTGACAATCCTCCCGGACTATTCCGTAATCGCTTGTTACCTCGACAACGACGAGGCAGGGCGAGCCGCCCTCGCCAGACTCCGCAGGGAGTTAGGCGACAAGGTAATGGACAAGTCCGCCCTCTATCCCGACCACAAGGATCTCAACGACTACCTTGTGGCAACACAACCCAAGATTTCAAACAATTCAAAATTAAAACTCTGAAAAACAATATGAATACAATTTTCAAAAAAATCGGCGAAATCCGCCTTACACCAGCCCGTTTTTTCGGGTTCTGGGCAATCCTCTTCACCCTCGTCCTCGCTCTGACCTCC
>BLLX01000136.1 GCA_011959405.1 Muribaculaceae bacterium | reverse complement strand
CAAATTTAATTATATTTGATGTAGTCTTGGGCTAATATTTTGACTACAAGGTTATTTTTGAGAATTCGCGTGAGGATGGGCAATGTATAAGAAATTGGTAGTGTGTTTGGTTACGCTATATTTCTCACGCTTTCAAATAACTCTTTTACTTTGATGCAAAGTTAGCATTTATTTTTGGATTACGCCTCATTCCGGGGCGTAATTCTCTTTTATATTGTCTTTTCCGCGTCGCAGAAGCGACTATGCTTCAATAAGAAAAATACGAAATAAGGATACCATCATATCGAAGCGGAGTTTCCGTAACCACAGGCAAAGGTAGTCCGTGTTCTTATCAGCCGTGCAAGGTCAGGCCCTTCGGGTTTCGTGGAAAAATCTTCCGCGCCCCGAGGGGCTTGCGGTATTTTTCCCGAAAACCTTGCAAGGCTGGAACACGACCTTTTAAGCCTGTAGTTATGGGAACTCCGGCCCCATAAGCCGGAATAACAAAAAACAAGATGGTATATGTCAGAAGCAACAAAGAACAAGTACACCCTTGAAACCCTACTGCCGTTGAATGTGTCATACGACAGGGATCATATCCTCAGACAGCAGGATGTGGATATGGTGAACCGGCTCGTGGAAGTCATCGAAGGCTCACGCTCAAGCCTCACGCCTAAGGTCGGAGACAGGATGCGTCATGTTGACCGGGAAGGAGATTTCCACGGATACGCGCTGCTTGAGAATTTTCGGGCAGACAAGATGTCGGTATGCCTTGCACCATACGTGCCGTTTGTAGGTATCGGTGATCCTGATATATGGCTTAGCGTCAGCGGAGGTCCGTTTACAAGCATCGATCTCACCGAAATGAAGTTCATCGGCTGGGAGGACGGAGTGTTCAGCGCATGGGGACATTGCGGACCGTGCGCCAACGGAAGTGTGAGATTCATGGCAAAGGTCGCCAAATGGGAATACTCTGATCCGGAACCGCTCTATGGGGATTTCACCACCGAGACATGGCGCAAACTCTATGTCCGCATCAATGATAATCCTGAGTCTCGCTACCGGTATGTCGCCAACGGAACAGCCTTCCGTGACGATGCCGACTTTGACAAATTCAAGAAGAACTACGAGGCGACAGTATTTAATCATTCCGAGTCCATGTTAGTGGTATGGTGCTTCCGGGATAAGACCGAGTTCCTGCCGGAAGATGAATGGAACCGACTGGATTTGCCCGTGCAGGAGCGGATATACAACGGACAACTTGTGAAAATCAAGATAAAAAAAGACATGGAGCGTCATGTCACCACATTCTACCGCATAGAACTACCACCGATAACTTACTAAAACCATAAGATATGACTTCAACAGCAACACATGCAGGCGACAAAGCCGACCTGCTTTCCGGTATTCTGGAAGTGGAAATCCGGAACGAGGAGAAGATAACGGCTCAGGACAGGCTCTTTTGCGAAAAGCAGCAGGAAATGCTGTACAATGTGCTCGAACAGATAGACCAATGGTACGGAATCTTCACAAAAGAGGCCGAGAAATACCGTGAAAGCCACAGGATAAGCTACAAGGAGAACGGCGAAATCAGACACACTTACTCAACAGCCGATTCCGAGTATAAGGACTATACCGTCCACACGTTCAAGCCATTCAAGGCCATCAACGAACTTGTATCCTCAAATCTTAACGCCAACAAAGGGTTTGCCCAAAGGATAATCGGATATTTCAACCGCACATACAATGTGTCGGTACCGGTTCCCGAAATAAACGGGAACACTCTTAAAATGGGTTCTCGTCCGCATTACATGACGTATGTGGATGCAGTGATAGAGCATCTCGGAGGACGCAGTTTCCGAAAGACCGCCGAGGAGGAACTTATCAAACGTTTCCACCAGCTTGTAAAACCTCATCGTTGGAGCAAGGTCAAACCGGAACTGAAAGGTGACAAGATTTCATTCCCGAACATCGTTGTCTTCGATAGTTTCTACTACGATTACAACCGCACAAACCATGTGCATTACAACTATCACGGGAACATATCAACTCTCTGCGAGGGGATAGCCTTCGGCTCCGATGATGTGCTGTGCGGGGACAAAGGAATGGTCATGCGTCTGAATCAGGACAATGTGGATATATCAGGCTGGTATGACCTGATGACAACCAACGCCACCGGGATTAAGTTCTTCCGTAACGGGCGCGTGGATGTCAGATTCCAAAATAGAGAAGCGGCAAGCCTGTGTTTCAACCGTCTCCGCCTTGATGAACTGCGGTTGCAGGAGGAATAGACAATCATAACAGATAACAGACAGCAGGAAGCACGGATATCGGCAACGGTGTCCGTGCTTCCCCATTTATAACCATATCCCAAGACGATCATGTACGCCATCATACCCCAACAGATTCCTCCGAACCAGCGGGAGGAGATTAACGAGAAGATACTCTTCTGCATAGATTCCGGCAAGGACACCATACCGGCGGAAAGCATCTACAACTGCTATACCGGCATCGGAGGGTTGCATAACCTGCGGCGTAGCGACTACAACAGCTACAACGAGTATGCCGAGGCAAAGCGGGAGTTCGAGATGGGCCAGTTCTTCACTCCCCATGAGA
>BLLX01000135.1 GCA_011959405.1 Muribaculaceae bacterium | reverse complement strand
CGACGGCACTCTGCTGATGTATCTGCCCGACAACTCCGGACGCAAGATCTCAATACGCAAGTACTACGAGACCATCGGTAACTGGCCCATGGAAGACCACATCTACAACGCAACATCGTTCCGCATGCGTGACATCTCGCTGAGCTACGCCATGCCCAACCTGTTTGCCGCAAACAAGGGCCTGACCGTACAGTTCTCCGTGAAAAACGCGTTCTTCATCTACAAGGACTCTCCCGTAGATCCCGACATCTCCATGACCGCGAGCAACGGCTTGGGAGGCATCGACAACTATGCCCTGCCCACCACCCGCAGCTACGCTCTCACCCTCAAACTCAATTTCTAAACCACACCTTACCAAATAACAGACCATCACAGATATGAAACTTCATATATTTGCAGCTGCTCTCGCAGCATCGTCAATGCTCCTCACCGGCTGCGGCGACAAATTCCAGGAAGAATATCCCTGGATGATGGGCGACCAGGGGTCCATTGACACCGAGGACGAAGCCGGTCTCGGAGCCAAGGATATCACCGTGCTTGAAAAAGAACTGCGCGGCGCCATACCTTTCATGCTGAACTACTCCCACGAGCCGAACGGCTCGTGGCAACCCCACAAGTACCAGTATCAGCGTGCAAACAACGTTGACAACTATGCCGGATACTGGACCACCTCCAAAGGCACCTTCACATTCGGCGGCCCGATGCCCACGCTCTATACCCCCGACAACGACTATCTGGGCGGTCCGATAGACAACCAGCTCTTCCAGCAGAGCAAAAACGCCATCTTCGCGGCCACCGAGCTCGGCAAGCCCGCATGGCGTGCCATAGCTCTCATAATCCAGGGTTATCTCGGCCATGAACTCACCGACTTCTACGGCACCATCCCCTTCACCGACTGGCGCAACAATAAGCGTGTGCCGCCGCTGACCTACGAAAAAGGCGAAGACATCTACAAGCAGATATTCCTCGATCTTGACGAAGCCATAGCCATACTGAAAGCCGAACAGCCTTCAGCGTCGGAACTCGAAAAAATCGAAGACCCCACCAAGACCATCTCCAACGGCGACTGGAGACGTTGGGTCAAATTTGCCAATTCGCTTAAACTTCGTATGGCCATGAACATAGTGAACGTGGATCCCGCCACAGCGCAGGCCAAAGCCGAGGAAGCCATTGCCGACGGCATAGGCGTGCTCACCGATGGCGACCGCGATCTGGCATATGCCTCGACCGACGGCCACAAGAGCTGCATATATCAAATCAGCGTAAACTGGGACGACATACGTCTGGGAGCTTCGCTTGAAAACATCCTCAAGCACTTCAACAACCCGCTGATCAACGTATGGTTCGACGGATTCCAGTATCCAATCACCGAAAAGAACACCGGCATCCAGGCCGACAAGAGCATCTACGGCATACGTCCCGGCATTGCCATGAGCAACACCACCAACAAGGAGCGCAACTACGGTCCTTTCGGTATTGTTCATGAGAATTTCAGCACCATGTCCCAGCCGTTCATCAAACTGTCTGAAGTGATCTTCCTGCGTGCCGAAGGCGCTCTGCGCGGATGGGCCATGGGAGGCACCGCCCAGGAGTTCTATGAAAAAGGCATACGCCTGATGTTTGAAGAAAACAAGGTCTATGCCCAGGGCGGTGAACTCGACAATTATGATGTGGACGCATACATAAATCAGGAAACATGTGATGTGGTGGACTATGTCGATCCTCTGGATTTCAAACACAACACCAAAGGCCGCGTGAGCATCGGCGTGAAATGGAATGAAGCCGATGACGACGAGACCAAGCTCGAGAAGATCATCACCCAGAAGTATATCGGCAACTTCCCGATGAGCGCCGAGGCTTGGACCACTTTCCGCCGCACGGGCTATCCCCGTCTCTTCCCGGTGTACCTCAACCCGATGTATCCCGACGTAGACTACGAACTGCAGATCCGCCGCATGACATTCAAGGAAACCACCAACAACGCCCTTGAAATGGCATCGGCCAAGGAAGCTCTCGGAGCCGGCGGCGCACAGCACGGCGGCATAAAGGTGTTCTGGGACAACAGCGACACCTGGACCCGCGGTGACAAATCGGATGACAATCCTTCAAACACTATTGAGGCCCGTAACAATTTCTAACCCCCATCAAATCAGCACAAAATAAACAATGAAAATATTTCAGCATTCCCTTTTGATGGCCATGGCGGCCGCCGGCGCTCTGGTGCTGGCACCGTCCTGTAAGGAGGATGACACCCTTGAAGGTGCCACAGAGGTTTACGTATCAATCTCACCCTCTGCCATATCGTTGACTCTGGGAGATGTGGTGGAAGTATCAGCTTCCGTTTCAAACATCAGCGGCAACGCGATCGACACCCCCGTAAAATGGTCGATCGACGACGAGACTATCGCTGAAGTGGTGAACTGGCGTGACACCGTGTTTATGGACGGTAACACTATTTTTAACGAGGCAGACTCCACCTATACCATTCCCAAAATAGTGAAGTCTATCGGCGATGTGATGCACTATGGTGTAAAAGGCAAGGCCGGAGCACAAGGCAAGACCACAAAGCTCCGCGCCACACTGGAGAACGGCAAATTTGCCATAGCATCAGTATCGGTGACCACACACAAGGCCGAAGGCGTGACCCCTCTGACCGAGAGCAAGCGCTCTTATCGCGCGAGCGACATCGAAGTGACCGACAC
>BLLX01000134.1 GCA_011959405.1 Muribaculaceae bacterium | reverse complement strand
CTTTTCAAATGTTAGATGCATCCGTGCGGATTTGTGCCGCGTCTGTCTGCGTCGGCGAGGTCATGGAAAATGCCCCTTATGACTTCGCAACACACGGCTTTCAAAAAAGTTCACTCTACAAGTGAGTTTTTAACATTTTAGCCCAAATTGTCTTGAATAAGTCGTGCGTTGTCCGATACGCGTCCGATGTTTTCCACGTTAAGCCAATAAATTAAGATTGCCGGAAAGCGACTCTTCGCAATCCCTTATTTAAGTTAGGAAAATTTTCAGACATAACCAAATTAAAGATGTGCAGGAACACATATTTTTGAAAATCAGGCGACGTTTTGGTGTCTCAGTTATTCTTTTTCGCCGTTCAATAACTCCCAATTTGGAATGTCTTTCAGACTGTCCTCCCGGACAGCCTATATTAATATACAAAAATTTTTCGAGATTACCAAATTTCAAGACAATAGAACCGTACTTTGCTTATAAGTCATTGAAAATCAGCAATGCTTTGATGTCGCATAGAAAAAGGACACCGGGATCCCTCCCGATGTCCAACCACTAAATCCACGTCAAAAATGAAACAAAAACATTATGACGTTGAATCAATTGCAAAATTACGAAATCTTTTTGCCTTTATCAAGTTTGGCCTTCTGTTCCAGACGTTGTGTCCTGTATTTTTCCTCGTTGTCATATTGAGCCTTGTATCCAATTGGTCCAAGACTATTGATTGCATCCTCTTTCTGACTGTCTATGACGTGCAGATAGCGCTCGGTCATACTCAGGGTGCTATGGCCGAGCAATGAGGATACGGTCTTGATATTCGCTCCTGCGCTGAGTGTGTTGACAGCAAAAGAATGTCGACCGCAGTGCCAAGTAATATGTTTCTTTATACCAGCGTGTTTAACCCACGTTCCGAGGGCGTTATTGCAGGCTATGTATGTAGGTAAATCAAATATCAATGTATCGGGCGTCGCATTGTCGGGCAGATAACCTATCAATTCAATCAAGGCATCGCTAAGAGGTATAACTACATGGCTGTGATTGCTGCGACCTCTTGTCTTCTTCTGCTCGAAACGGAGTGTCCTTGTAGAATAGTCCACATTGCGGTATGTAAGTCTGCTGACATCGCAATACCTTATCCCTGCGAACAATGTGAGTAAAAAAGCTCGCTGGATTATGCTGTTCTCCTGAGGATAATGGGTTGCTATAAGTTTTTCGATTTCTTCAAGTGTGAGAAATTCCTTGTTTATCGCCATCTTGTCAAATTTTATCACGATGCCATCACAAGGATTCTTTCTCATCAATTCCTGCTCAAATGCCAGTTTTACAACTCTCTTGAATCGATTAAAGATTGTAAGCGGCCCCTGTCCGTAACCTCTCGCGTTAACATAATCCGCAAATTCTCTCATCATCTCCGGCGTAAGCTGGTCCGGTCTGATATATGTGGAATATGCCGAATACTTTGGTGTCTCTGCGAGAAATGATTTGAATCGGTTAAGGGCGACTTTTGAGCCATTAAGATGAGAAGGGGCGTTTCTACTCTCATTGATGAATTTCTGAAAGAAATCCAGAAAATTCACATTGGTGTCTCGGCGGAATTTATATCCCTCACGATCTTCGAGAAACCGCTGCTCCCTTTCAAATCTCGTTTTCTCGACGAACGCAAGAGTGTTCCTGTTTTGCATCCGCTCGCGCTGATCCTTCGGGTTAGCGTATAAATAGAGATTGAGGTTCTCTTTCTTACGGACATGCTTAACTTTATACTTGGGCTTCCCCGCCATTGCCCCGTCGGTATAATAGACCTGATTGCCGTCAGCATCAAGTTCGGGAGTCTCTGACCTTCCGAGGTAATACTCCAAGTATAGGCTTATTCTGCCGTCCTTGAGTACCGACTGCATTATCTTGGGATTTTGTTTTGTTCGTCTTTCTAATTTTGCCATAATGCATTATCTTTGTATTGCGCAAAGGTAATCAGGCGAAATCAGAACTTAAAATCGCCCTCAACATCTATTAACAAACGAAATGTACTAATTGTGTACTGAATGGTCTAAAAAATAAAAAAGACTATAACATTCACGAATTGCCGCTTGCGCACAATACACTGATATTCAGCTTATATAATTGTATTTTGTTCTAAGCTGTTTCTTTTGAATATTCCATGAGGATGAAATATACGCATGGATCGAGGGCGGCCGTAAACACTCCGCCGCTCCATCCCTCGCTGAAACCGCAGCGGCCATCACTGCCGGTATGAAACGCCGTCCCCGAGGGGGCTATAATTTCTGAGCCTATGGAAAAGAATATTACCCCGGACTCTGTAATCAGTGCACTGATGAATCACGCCAAGACATCCGACAGTGATTTCCCGGTACATGTGTTCCCCGCCAAGATGCAAAGGATTATCCTCGAACTCAACACCACCTGTGGTTTTCCGATTGACTACACGGCATCGGCTATGATTGCCACCATATCTGTGGCAATCGGCAATACCCACCGAATCGAAGTGAAACGCAACTGGCAGGAATCGGCAATCGTGTATATCGCGATTGTAGGACGCCCCGGAGATTGCAAGTCACATCCGCTTACATTCGTGATGCGCCCGCTGGTCAATGCCGACTGGAAAAACAATCAGGAGTTTCAAAAGAAGCATTGCGAGTATCAGCAAGCAGTAGCGATGAGCCGCAAGGAACGCATCAGTGCCGGACTGGATGAATTCCCGGAAGAGCCTAAGCGTCTGCGATACCTCGTGCCTACTCTCAACTGGCAAGTGCAAAATTAGCT
>BLLX01000133.1 GCA_011959405.1 Muribaculaceae bacterium | reverse complement strand
GTTAATCTTTTCTAAATCTCAACGAGAATTTTGGAATACAACATAGAAGGAAGAAATACAACAATGGATAAAACAAAAATCATCGTGGTGGAAGATAATATCGTGTATTGCGAATTTGTCTGCAACCTGCTGGCACGTGAGAAATTCTGTACCGTGCAGGCTTTCCACCTCTCGACAGCGAAGAAACTTCTGCAACAAGCCGCTGACAATGATATAGTAGTTTCTGATTTGCGCTTACCTGATGGTGACGGAATCGACCTATTGCGTTGGATGCGCAAGGAAGGCATGACGCAGCCGTTCATCATCATGACCGACTATGCCGAAGTGCATACGGCTGTGGAAAGTATGAAACTCGGCTCGTTGGATTATATACCCAAACAGCTTGTGGAGGACAAACTCGTGCCTCTGCTCCGCACCATACTGAAAGAGCGGAATATCGGGCGGAGCCGTATGCCCGTGTTTGCCCGTGACGGTTCCGCCTTCCGGAAAATCATGCACCGGATAAGACTGGTAGCCCCTACCGATATGAGTGTACTGATATTCGGGGAGAACGGCACGGGCAAGGAGCATATCGCCCACCATCTGCATGATAAAAGTAAACGTTCAAGCAAACCGTTCGTGCCTGTGGACTGCGGTTCACTCACCAAAGAGCTTGCGCCGTCGGCATTCTTCGGACATGTCAAAGGCGCATTCACCGGTGCGGACAGTGCCAAGAAAGGTTATTTCCATGAGGCGGAAGGTGGTACGCTGTTTTTGGACGAAGTGGGTAATCTCGCACCGGAAACCCAACAGATGCTTCTGCGTGCTATACAAGAACGGCGATACCGCCCGATAGGTGACAGAGCGGATAAGAGTTTTAATGTCCGTATCATAGCCGCTACCAACGAGAATCTGGAAAAGGCGGTCAATGAGAAGCGTTTTCGTCAGGACTTGCTGTACCGTCTGCACGATTTCGAGATAACCGTTCCGCCATTGCGTGACTGTCAGGAGGACATCATGCCGCTGGCGGATTTCTTCCGCGAGATTGCGAACAATGAACTGGAATGTAATGTTATCGGCTTTGACGGGGAAGCTCGGAAGACATTGCTGACCCATGCTTGGCCGGGAAATGTCCGTGAGCTTCGGCAGAAAATCATGGGTGCGGTGTTGCAGGCACAAACGGGACTTGTCACGAAAGAGCATCTGGAACTTGCCGTGACGAAACCTAACTCACCCGTCAGCTTCGCCCTGCGCAACAATGAGGAAGACAAGGAACGGATTTTACGTGCGTTGAAGCAGGCAAACGGAAACCGGAAGGTTGCCGCTGAACTGCTCGAAATAGGACGTACAACGCTGTATAGTAAACTGGAAGAATATGGATTGAAGTACAAATTTGAGCAACCATAGCCGATAATTCACTGAAATCTATTATTTTTGCAGTGTTAATTAAGAATGATGAGAGTAGATAGAGAAAATCCTAACAAATATTTTGATGAAAGTGATGCGAGTTATGAAGCCCGTAAAATTTCGTATGCATTTAAGGATGCTGTACTTTATAAAGATCGGTTTTTTGTAAAACATCAACTTTTGGAAATACTTTCAAAGTATGTATCTGAAAATATTGTTGAGATTCATTCTAAACAGATTTTTTTTAGAGCAAGAATTATTGATGATAGTTGTATAAATGACCATATGGTATATAAATGTTTTAGTGCACCAGAAGGTGAACGGTTAGATATCAGCTATCATAATAAATCAAATCCATTCAAAGGGCTCACAAAAGAAGCCTCATTCGTTCCACCTAAAAATGTGAAAGTTCCGGATGGACGTGCGAACCCTAAATATATTAAATATCTTTATGTTTCAGAAAGTCCTACAACATCATTATTTGAGGTACGACCATTTATATGTGATGCAGTGAATATTGCACAAATAAGAGTTAATAGCCCTCTTAAGATTGTTAATATTGCTGTTGAACTTGACTTGTCTGAAAACAAAAATGCAACAGTAGAAATGTATGTTATGAGAATGATACAAGGGGCATTTTCTAAACCAACTAACAATTCTGACGATTATATTCCATCTCAGATTATAGCAGAGTATCTTAAAAGTCTTGGGTATGATGGAGTACGGTATAATAGTTCACTACATTTTGGAGGTGTAAATTTGACTATATTTAATCATGATAAATGTGAAGCTATCTCTTCTCAAGATTTTAGAATAGAAGATATAAAGTTAACTGCAAGGGCAGCCTTTGGTTGTGCCGACAATCAAGAAGATTTGGCATATATTAAAGACAATGAGCCTTTATATCTTGATTATGAAAATTTGATATCAACAAAAAAATAATATCAACTTGAAAAATATTCATAATGTAAAAAAATCTAACATAGGGAAAGAAAAGTATAAATTTGAATATCTATAGCTGATAATTCGCTGAATTTCTCTATGGCGGTTAAAATAGAATTTGTTGTTAGTAACAAAAAGACCTATACGTAAGAAAAATCACAGGTTGCCTTGGTGTATTTCTGATTTTTATTGTTACTTTTGTATCAAGACGAGTGACATTGATAGCAATTCACAGCAAAGCGCAGAAACAGACACGGTTGCCAATTCGTTACCTCTATTTTATCTTTCCGTTCAAACCTCTTTATTTATAAGAGGTTATAAAAGTCTTCCAGAATTACTCAAATTTTCTGTCTTGCCGATGATTTCTGCAAGTATTTTTTCTTCTGAACTCAAAAAGCATCAGCTCAGTGATGGCAAGAAGCATCGCAATAAGCCGGGACGGCTTTCCGATGCCGAGGTCATCAC
>BLLX01000132.1 GCA_011959405.1 Muribaculaceae bacterium | reverse complement strand
GCCGACGACGGCATGATGTTCGGCCTGTATATGTCAATCCTTATGCTAAGTCTATTAGGTTCGCTGTCGTTGCCTTGGCTTAATCTCCTTTGCATGGCGATGATTGCCGGTGTACCTTTTTATGTGTATTGGCGGCTGAGGAAGGGATACGCTGACGAGGGCGGCACCATGCAGGTGTCGGCATTATGGATGCAGGGCATAGTGATGTTTTTTTGCGCATCGCTGATCATGGCTCTGGCGGTATATGTATATCTGCAGTTTATCGACACGGATTATATATCCCGTCTGATCAATATGACAAAAGAGATGGCGGGAAGGGTGCCCGAGTATTCCGCAATGCTCGGTGAAGTGGACCTTGATGCCGTGGCAAAGATTGTGACTCCGATCAAACTATCCATGGAACTGCTATGGATGGGAGTGTTCAGCGGATCATTGCTATCGCTGGCCGAAGCCATGATTGTGCCTATAAAGAAATTGAAATCCAAGTAATCTGCAAATCCGTATGTTAGATATATCCATAGTGGTGCCTTTGTATAATGAGGCGGAATCATTACCGGAGCTTGAAGCATGGATCGAGCGTGTGATGGCTGCGAACGGCTATAAGTATGAGGTGATATTTGTGGATGACGGATCCACCGACATGTCGTGGGAAGTGATCCGGTCGCTGAGACAGAAAAATCCAAATGTAAGGGGGATATCGTTTCGCCGCAATTATGGTAAAAGCCCGGCACTGAATACAGGATTCTCCATGACCCGCGGGCGTGTGGTGATCACCATGGACGCCGATCTGCAGGATTCGCCAGACGAAATACCGGAGCTGTACCGCATGATTACGGAAGACGGATATGATCTGGTGTCGGGCTGGAAGCAGAAGCGATATGATCCGCTATCGAAAACAATTCCGACGAAGTTGTTCAATGCCACAGCCCGCCGTGTGAGCGGCATAAGGAATCTGCACGATTTCAATTGCGGCCTGAAGGCCTATCGGGCCGAGGTGGTGAAACGCATAGAAGTGTATGGCGACATGCACCGATATATACCATATCTGGCCAAAAATGCCGGGTTCAAGCGCATAGGAGAAAAAGTAGTGCAGCATCAGGCCCGAAAATACGGGTCGACAAAGTTCGGTCTGGACCGTTTTGTGAACGGATATCTGGATCTGGGCACTCTGTGGTTCACATCGCGTTTCGGAGTAAAACCAATGCATTTTTTCGGCCTGATGGGCTCCCTGATGTTTCTGCTCGGTCTGATTGCGGCAGCAGCGGTGGGCGCGATAAAACTATACAGGATGACCCATGGCATGTCTTACGCTCTTGTCACGGACTCACCTTATTTCTTCCTGTCACTTACCATGATGATACTCGGATCGCAGTTCTTTCTGGCCGGGTTTGTGGGAGAGCTTGTGGCGCGCAACTCTCCGCACCGCAATGATTATGAGATAGCTGAAACTATTAACTCTGAAGATGAGTGATATGATGAGGTGCGGCTTCGAGTCCGGACATGCGGCGGCAATGATCACAGCGATTTGGTGTGCGGCATTTCTGACAGGGTGCAATTCATCGGGATGTCTGGACAACAGAAATTCGCTTCCATTGGCGGGCTTTTATGACGCATCGACAGGCGACGCCGTCAGCGTGAGCGGACTGTCGATAGGCGGAGTCGGCGCTCCCGGCGACAGCCTGTTGGCTGATGCCGGAGAAAATATCCATTCGATATATCTGCCGTTCAGGTCCACACAGGACGAGACTACATTTGTGTTTTCCACCAAAGCCAAAACAAACGTGGCCGAAGAGCCGGACGATATGGTTTTATCGGATTATGTGACATTCAGATATGAGTCGATTCCATATTTTGCATCGGCCGACTGCGGAGCCATGTACCGCTACATGATACTGGCGGTGGACCACACCTCATTATTCATAGACTCAGTGGGGATCATTGATTCATTAATAACCAACACAGACATGGAGCGCATAAAGATTTATCTGCGCCATGACCCTACCACTGATGAAGAGTAAGATTTTACTGCGGCTGGCTGTTATGGCTGCCATAGCGGCAATGGTGTGCGTCGCTGATGCCGCGGCCCAGCGACGCGTGAATCCTGTCAGGCCAAAAGAGCCTTATGTCAAACCGGACGTAATAACGGCCACAGATGCCGCCGGGAAGGCCCAAAACCGCCCTACCCGTCCGTCATCGGTAGTAAAGCAGGTCGATGATTCCGGACGTGAGTTTTATCTTGACACCATAACCGGCTCGGAATGGGTGGACAGCGCTGCCATGATGTTGCCCAAAGTAGTAGGCAACATATATCCACTGTGGGACGCCGTGAATGTTGGGGTTGATGTGTGGGATCCGCTTATGCGTTGTTTCGGTCAGAAATACGGTCTTGCCGGAATCTGGGCGGAGTTGAGTCTGCATAACCGGTATAAGCCGATTGTCGAGTTCGGACTCGGGTGTGCGTCGACCACTCCGGCAGCCAAAAATTATACTTACAATTCCGCAATGGCTCCTTATTTCAAAGTCGGAGCCAATTATAATTTCCTGTATAATTCCAATTCGGCATATCAGGTTTATGCCGGCCTGCAATACGGCATCACACGTTTCAGCTATGATCTGACAGATGTGACGGTGGCCAACGGATACTGGCAGACTGAGTCGAGATTCGACATTCCGTCGCAGCAGTCGACCACAGGCTATCTGGAAGTGGTTCTCGGACTGCAGGTAAAGATTGCGGGACCGCTGTCGGCAGGATGGAACATCAAATATCATCGTGTGCTGCATTCAAGTGCGGCCCCATAC
>BLLX01000131.1 GCA_011959405.1 Muribaculaceae bacterium | reverse complement strand
TGATGGTTCCATGTATTCATGTACAAAGGTAATAAATAATTTCTGTATTGGCGAAATCTTTTTCTTCAGGTCTGTCCCTACGGTTTTATACTCTTCGCATGATTTCATGATTTGGTTAATTGATAAAATTGTAAATTTATAAAAGTTTCCCATTTTGAAATGTAAAATAGTTGTTTATTAGGTGTTTGTAAAATTTGATAATGCCAAAAGTTTTCCAAAATGATAAGTTGTTGATAACTTTTGGCGGCGAAAAGTTGTTGATTCCAGAAAAAGAATGTAGTTTTGCAGACATAAAATTAACCTCCCTTCACATCATTGAAATGATACAGACAGTATTGAAACGCGATGGCCGCATAGTGGGCTATAACGAGGAAAAAATCAAGGCCGCAATACGTAAGGCGATGCTCACCACAGAGATGGGCGAAGATGAAGCCTTGATCCAGCGCATAGTCGACAGAATCGGCATCAGCGGCAAGGAGCAGATGACTGTCGAGGACATACAGGACCGTGTTGAACTGGAACTGATGAAATCGCCGCGCAAGGAAGTGGCGAAACGATATATCGCATACCGCAATCAGAGATCCGTGGCTCGACGTGCCAAGACACGCGACATGTTTCTGGAGATAATCGAAGCCAAAAGCAACGACATCACACGCGAAAATGCCAATATGAACACCGACTCTCCGGCAGGCATGATGATGAAGTTTGCAAGCGAGACCACGAAACCGTTTGTCGACGACTATCTGTTGTCGGAAGAAGCGCGTGAAGCTGTCAACAACAACTATCTGCACATACACGACAAGGATTACTATCCGACAAAGTCGCTCACCTGCGTCCAGCATCCTCTGGATCGGATATTGCGTCATGGCTTTACCGCAGGCCACGGCGAATCCCGGCCTGCAAAACGCATCGAGACGGCCAGCATAATAGGCTGCATATCGCTCGAAACTGCCCAGAACGAAATGCACGGCGGCCAGGCCATTCCCGCGTTTGATTTCTATCTGGCACCGTTTGTGCGCAGCTCTTACATTGAAGAGGTGAAAAATCTGGAAAATCTGACTGGCCAGGATTTAAGTCATCTGTATAATGCCGAGATCAGCGATTTTGATAAAAAGCCGCTGGACGGTCTTCAGGGAGACGAAAGATTCCTGCAGCATGCCATAAACCGTACCACCTCACGTGTGCATCAGGCCATGGAAGCATTCATACACAACATGAACACCATCCATTCCCGTGGCGGCAACCAGGTGGTATTCAGCTCGATCAACTACGGCACCGACACTTCGGCCGAGGGCCGCTGCATAATCCGCGAACTGTTGCTTTCCACATACGAAGGGGTGGGCAATGGAGCCACCGCCATATTCCCCATACAGATATGGAAGAAAAAACGTGGGGTAAGCTATCTTCCCGGCGACCGCAACTACGATCTTTATCAGCTTGCCTGTAAAGTTACCGCGAGGAGGTTTTTTCCTAACTTTGTGAATCTTGACGCCACGTTCAACCGTCATGAAAAATGGGATGCCAATGATCCCCGGCGCTATGAATATGAGGTCGCGACTATGGGTTGCCGTACCCGCGTGTTTGAAAACCGCTATGGTGAAAAAACATCTGTGGGCCGTGGCAACATCTCATTCTCCACAATCAATATAGTGCGCATTGCCATCGAGTTGATGGGCATACAGGACAAGGAAGAGAGGATACACCGCTTCTTCCGCAAACTCGACGAGATACTTGACGTGACCGCCAGGCAGCTGTGCGACCGTTATGACTTTCAGAAAACGGCTCTTGCCAAGCAGTTCCCGCTCCTGATGTCGCGTCTGTGGAACGGAGCCGACACGCTTGGTCCCAACGACACCATCGAGTCTGTCATAAATCAGGGCACACTCGGCATCGGATTTATCGGTCTTGCCGAATGTCTGGTAGCCCTTATCGGACAACACCATGGCGAAAGCGACGAAGCACAGGCGCTCGGCCTGCGTATTGTCAGCCACATGCGATCACGGGCCAACGAGTTCTCTGAACGCTATAATCACAATTTCTCCGTGCTTGCCACTCCGGCCGAAGGCCTTGCCGGACGGTTTACCCGGCGCGACCGCAAATCATTCGGACAGCTCTCCGGCATCACCGATCGTGAATACTATACTAATTCCAACCATGTGCCTGTCTATTACCACTGTTCGCCGCGACACAAAGCCATTATCGAGGCTCCGTATCACGAACTCACGCGTGGCGGCCATATTTTCTATGTGGAAATAGATGGCGATGCCACTCACAATCCTGAGGCCATTGCCGACATCGTGGATCTGATGGACAAACACAATATAGGCTACTGTTCGGTAAACCATAATCGCAACCGCTGCATGTCATGCGGCTACGAGGATGCTTCGGCCGAACTCACCGAATGCCCCAAATGCCACAGTAATGACATAGACCGTCTGCAGCGCATCACCGGATACCTTGTAGGAACCACTGACCGCTGGAATTCTGCAAAACTTGCGGAACTCAACGACAGGGTAGTGCATCAATAACCACACATGTACGACCATAACACATCTTCTATATTAAGGGTGCTTCAGATCGTGCCGGGAACGTCAGTTGACGGTCCCGGTCTTCGCACTTCGGTCTACTTGGCCGGATGCACCCACAGATGCCCCGGATGCCATAATCCCGCGTCGTGGGATTTCAATGCAGGAACCCCGATGTCGGTCGATGGGATCATGTCGCAGATCATGGCCCACGGTTTCAATGTGACACTTACGGGCGGCGACCCGCTCCAGCACCGGTCTGTAGAAGCACTTCGCCGCCTTGTAAGGGCTATACGTGCCGAAGGGCTGACTATATGGTGCTATACCGGCCACACATACGATGAGTTACGTGCGATGCCTGATATTGCGGCT
>BLLX01000130.1 GCA_011959405.1 Muribaculaceae bacterium | reverse complement strand
CCAATAAAAAGCCCTATTATATAATAAAGCTATGGAACCCTGGATAATATGGATAATAGCCGCAGCGGCGCTGCTCATCATCGAAATCCTCTCACAGATGGTATGGACCCTCTGCCTGTCGGCCGGATCACTTGCCGGCATGACAGCCGCCCTCGCCGGAGCCGACCCCCTGTGGCAGGCCGTAGCCATGGCCGTCACAGCCGTGGCCACCTACATAGTCATCATCCCCTGGTACAGACGATGGCATGAATCCGTCATAGCCCGCTCCGGCCACCAATCGCGCACAGGAATGGACGCCCTGCTCGGCCGACGCGCCACCGTCACACAGGAAATCAAGCCCGGCGAACTCGGACGCGCCCGCATCGACGGCGACAACTGGCAAGTCCGCGCCCCAGGCATCCACACCACCATAACCCGCGGCGAGGAAGTCATCGTCAACTCCTACGACAGCATCATCCTCAACGTCTCCCGCCCGACTCCTAACTCTTAACTCCTAACTCCTAACTCCTAACTCCTAACTAAAAAAAATGCCAACCACATCATTTATCCTCGCCATGGCGGTCATAGCGCTCGCCATAGTCATCATCTCGGCGGGCGTCAAAGTCGTCCCCCAGTCAGAAACCCGCGTGGTCGAACGCCTTGGCCGCTTCCACAGCGTCCTCTCACCCGGTCTCAACTTCATCATCCCCTTCATCGACCGGCCCAAGACCATCTACACCCGCCGCATCGAGACGGCCCCCAACGGACGCCCCATCGTGCGCATGACCTCTACCAACGTCATCGACCTCCGCGAACAGGTCTATGACTTTCCCTCCCAGCAGGTCATCACACGCGACAATGTCACCACCGAGATCAACGCCCTGCTCTACTTCCAGATCACCGATCCCAAAAAAGCCGTCTATGAGATCGACAACCTCCCCAACGCCATCGAGAAACTCACGCAGACATCCCTGCGCAACGTCATCGGCGAACTCGAGCTTGACGAAACCCTCACCTCGCGCGACACCATCAACTCCAAGCTGCAGGTGATCCTCGACGACGCCACCAACAAATGGGGCGTCAAGGTCAACCGCGTCGAACTACAGGACATCACGCCCCCCGAAAGCGTCCGCGTGGCCATGGAAAAACAGATGCAGGCCGAACGCAACCGCCGCGCAGAAATCCTCAACGCCGAAGGCGAAAAACAATCCCTCATTCTCCGCTCCGAAGGCGAAAAAGCATCAAAGATCAACCAGGCCCAGGCCACCAAAGAATCCGAAATCCTGCGTGCCGAAGGCGAAGCCCGCGCCATCATCCTCAACGCGCAGGCCGAAGCCGAAGCGATCTCCCGCGTGGCACAGGCCGTAAGCACCTCCCGGACAGACCCCGCCGCCTACATCCTCGCCATGAAATACATCGAGACCCTCCGCGAAATGACCTCCGGACAAGACAACAAGACCGTCTACATCCCCTACGAGGCATCCGCCGTACTCTCCTCCATCGGCTCGATCAAATCCATATTCAACCAGCAGAACTGACCATTCACACATACCCAAACAGACAGCGATCCGGCAGACTCTCTCATCAGTCTCTGCCGGATCGCTTTAATGTATTAATCGTGCTCGAAGCGGGACTCGAACCCGCACAGCCGCAATGGCTAAGGGATTTTAAGTCCCTCGTGTCTACCATTCCACCATTCGAGCATGGTCATTACGGCTGCAAAGTTAACCAAATTCCACGAATCTCCAAAATTATCAATGAGTAAGCAGAGCGTAACGCCCGTCGGCCCCGTAGACCATATTGTAGCGTGTAAGCCCGTAACGCTCCTCCGCGGCCATGCCGCCCATAGGTGATCCGCCCTCGCCGCCGTTCACGTTAAACACATCGTAGGTGCTTCCGCACTTAGGACACCGGGCCAGTGCAGCATCAAGATCCACCACCACCCGCACCTGCGGCTGGCGCTCCACCGGACACGCCAGATCAAACACATGGTTCACGCCGTACACGTCGCACGTCAGAAGCACGCCGCCATAGCCCGTGAACGACAGCTCCGAATAAGGATAATCCGCTGGCACGCGGTCCTCCCTTATGAAACGCCGCGAATCCATGGCCGCCGGCGCGCCATACACGTTCCAGTCGCCCTCGGTCGTAAAAGCCACATAAACGCGCGCATACGGTATGCGCCGGAAATTGATGTCGGACGAACAGCCGCCGGCCGCCATAGCGGCCATCAGCGCCACAAACAGCTGCAGGGCAGTGGGGAGACGCCGCAGCATCAGCCGTTGAGCTGGGCTATCATCTCCGAAAACTTATCGGCGGCCTCCTGCATCTTGCCGCCCACGAGCGGACGCAGCATCATGGGGATCTCCACGTCGATCGACGTCTGCAACCGCGACGACGAATCGCCCTCCGGCTCGATCTCTATGATCAGGTTCAACGGCACCACGCCAGTCTCGGCCTGAAAGACCACACGGCTCTCGGGAGTGCGCTCCACAATGTGGAAATTAACCTTGCCCACTCCCGGGGCCTGTATCTCAAAATTGTCATCATCGACAAAATTCACGTCGCCCACAGCTTTCAGCTGCTCCTCCGGGAGCTCCTCAAGCCGCTGCTGCAGACCCGACAGATTGCTCACACGCTGATAGATGACGGAACTGGCAAACGGCACAGTCACAGCCTTGCCTGTATATTTTCCCATAATTTTCTTTCTTCTTACTTGTTTTTATTCCACACCGAGGGATCCTTGCGCCACTGCTGAAGCGATGCCAGATCCTCCTGACGGATATAGTTGGTGTCAAGAGCTGCCTGAAGCATGGCTGAATAATTGCTGAGAGTAAGCAACTTCACGCCCGCATCCTTGAATGCCTGCTCGGCAACGGGAAAACCGTAGGAAAACATGGCCACCATGCCCACCACCTCACAGCCTGAAGCACGGATAGCCGCGACAGCCTTCAGCGAGCTGCC
>BLLX01000129.1 GCA_011959405.1 Muribaculaceae bacterium | reverse complement strand
TGCACACCTGATTGATATTGCCGGAAATTATTCTGTTATAGTACCCTTTCTCTGCAAAGTCCGAATAATAATTATAGGCACTGTTGTCCGAAAGAATAAGGGCCCGGTTTATATTGTGTTCGATAGCCGACTTGTCGGGTGACAGGGTGAAGAACAGCTCATGGAAGCGTCGCACATGCTCGCGGGCTTCTGCCGGACGATTCTGGCTCATATCCTGTGACAAGGCAAGCATCAAAGACTTGCCATTGTCAAGGACATAGATTTTCTCACGCTGCTTTTCAGCGAAGTTGAAAACCATGATAAGAGCCACGGATACGACCACCGCACACATCAACACGAAAATTAAACCGAACAGTCTCAATTGGCGAAAAGAACTTTCGATGTTTTTTAATGACTTAAATTCCAAGAGAACTTATTTTAGAAGTTTTCCGGCTCTGCCG
Organism: Muribaculaceae bacterium; assembly: GCA_011959405.1. GTDB lineage: Bacteria > Bacteroidota > Bacteroidia > Bacteroidales > Muribaculaceae > UBA3263. Next base: position 2,531 of record BLLX01000129.1, on the reverse strand, counting down.
GCCACATTGCCTGCCACTCCACCTGCCACACTGCCGACCATAGAGCCGCCTTGCATCGCGGTAGTATTGACCGCACGGTTGTAATTGCCCGCACCACCTGCCTGAATAATCCATCCGGATACTGTCGGAATCGTGAAATAACCGATAATGCCGATTATCATAAAGATGATATAGCAGGTATTTGAACTGTCGAGATCTGCGGCGGGGTTATTTGTCAGTTCCGAGATGTCGTTCTGGAGCATCAGCACCTGTATTTTTGCGAGAATCGTTGAAAACAGGTCTGCTACCGGGAGCCATAGATATGTCTGAATATAGCGTTGTATCCATGTCGTCAAAGTTGACTGGAATCCGTCCCAGACTGACAAGGCAAAAGCTATTGGCCCGAGGATTGCAAGTACAATCAGAAAAAAAGTCCTGATTGTGTCAATGGCAAGCGAAGCAGCCTGAAAAAGCATTTCCAGTAACTCTCGAAAGAAGTTTTGAATAGCTTTCTTTATCTTGTACATACCACGCTCGATGTACATTCCGGCAGCGGTACCCACCTCCGTCACTCCGAGTTCATCAATCTGACGGTCAAATTCTGCATCATCCACAAGATATGCGGTTGACGGGTCATTCATCATTTTCTCGTATTCCAGCCTGTCCTTCTCCTCGCGATACTTCTTCATGTCCAATGTCTGACCTTCAAGCATCGAGGCCGTGCCTTGGACAATGGGTGACATTACGGTATTTATCGTTCCGAGTACCATAGTCGGAAAGAACATGATACAGAAACCTATGACAAACGGACGAAGAAGCGGAAAGACATCAATGGGTTCAGCCCTTGCCAATGACTGCCACACTCTATAAGCGACGAAGAACAGTGCTCCAAGTCCGGCTATAGCCTGGGCGACTCCCGCCATATCGGAGCATAGTGGCATCATCTCATCGTACAGAGAGCGGAGTATGGTGTGGAGATTCGTGAAATCAATAGCACAAAGCATAGACTACCAGTATTTTTCAGAGCCGTCACCATACAGACTAACGACCCGTTGTGTATCAGCCTTCTTTTTTGCCCGTAGATATGATGCGCTAATATTCTTGTTAGTGTAGTATGCTGTCAGATTTTTCAACCTTTTCATCTCCTTGTAGCAGTCATCGACAACGTCCATACGGTCCTTGTCGGTCATGGAGAGTGTTGTGATGTTAACCACCTGTTTCAGATCTCCAAGTACGCCGTTGGCTTCTTCGAGGATACGGGTGTAGCCGGAGGCGATAGCCGACAACTCCGCACTTGTGAAGTTGGGATCGGTCAGCATCTTCTTGAAATTGTTGACGTAGTAGCCGGAGATGTCGCCGAGCATCAGGACGGTCTGCTGCACCTTGCGGGCATCGCGGACGAGATTGTTGACTGACTGGAGTGCGTCATAATACTTCTTCGCCTGCTGATAAATCTTTACCGTCTCCTTGAAGTTATTGACCATATTCGTCGCGGTCGTTGACTCCTGAACGAGTGACTTTGAAGAATTTACGATGCTCTGGGCGATGTTTGACGGGTCAATGACCGTCCACTGGGCTGAAGCTCTGTCAGTTCCGAAAATCAGAATCAGCAAAGCCGTCACAAGAAAAATTTTAACCTTTGTCATTTTTCCCATTTTTCTGATTATTTATATAGATTTCTCTCAGTTTTGCAGAGCATTCCTCCGGCAGTCCGGTGAAAGTCCCATCAATTTTATCAAGATTATCCCAATCAACGGCAGACTCTGCAAATACCACATCGGATACGTCTACATCCTTTTTTACAACAGGGGGATTGGCAGGAGCCACATAATTCTCCAATCGTACCAGTTCACCTTCTTTATCTGCGATGATAATGACATCTTTTTCCGGGTTATAGCCCAAAACAAAGGCATTATAGTCCTGCCCGTCAGCATAGAAAATGTATGGGTCCATCGGACAGGAATTGGTTCTCCTTATAATATATGTATTAAGAACCAACGGAGAAGGGAGCCTTGCCTCCACTGTCATAAGATACACCTCGCCATACTGGGAAATATGGTAACGAATATCGTCATTCGGACTGCACCACGTGCCGCATAGTCTCTTCCTGATCTCAAGATATTTTGGGATAAGCTCATATTTTTCTGTCAGATTTTTTACCAACTCGGAGGATAGCATTTCGTTGTAAAGCTCCCATTGCTGCGGTGTAAAAACCAGACACTTGCTGAGCTTTTTTGATTTGCGCCAATTTATAATGATGTATGCGAGTAATGCTATCAGACTAATCGAGATGAGCGTCATCACAAGGATGAAAAGTGTTTCAGGCAGTGTGTACATGATAAGTTGAGCGAGCCTGAGGATAGTTATTTCCATATTATTATCAGTTAAGTTTAGAGGCCATGCCTCCGATTATTTTCACTCCGGCATATAGCAGAAGTAACGGGATAGTTATCAAAAAAAGTAGACCGAATATTAATCCGGCAAATATTAACCAAAGGAAACGAAGGAATTTCATGCTTTAACCCTCCTTCTATGTTGTATTCCAAAATTCT
>BLLX01000128.1 GCA_011959405.1 Muribaculaceae bacterium | reverse complement strand
ACACGATTCCAATCAAGCGAGATAAGACTGACGCAACCCAAAAAACAACAGATATAGATGATGAGAAAGAAAACGAACAGAAATAAACGAGTACCTGTAGCCGTGCTGTGTGCAGCGGCCATGGGAATATTCAGCGCGGGAGCCGTGACTCCGATGTGGCTGAGGGATGTGAAAATATCGCCCGACGGTTCAACCATAGCTTTCACATACAAAGGCGATATATATACGGTGCCGACAGAAGGCGGCAATGCCACGCGGCTGACCACCTCCGGCAGCTATGAGTCGGTGCCCGTATGGAGTCCGGACGGCAGCAAAATAGCGTTTGCATCCGATCACCACGGATCTACCGACGTTTTTGTGATGCCGGTGACCGGAGGTACGGTCAAGAGACTGACCTCATACAGCGGCGTGGAGATTCCGGAAGCGTTTTCGGCCGACGGCAAATATGTCTATTTTTCCGCCGCCATACAGGATCCGGCCGCAAGCGCGGCCTTCCCGTCATCGCGACTTACAGAGCTGTATCAGGTACCGGCAGAAGGTGGAGGTGTGACCAGAGTGCTGTCCACACCCGCCCAGATGCCGAGCGTCTCGCCCGACGGATCGTTCATGCTCTACCAGGATAACAAAGGTGTGGAGAACGAATGGCGTAAACATCATACGTCGTCGGTGACCAGAGGTCTCTGGCGCTATGACTTCAAGACCGGACGCCACACTCCGCTGGTGGATCATGCTGGCGAAGACCGCAACCCTGTGCTCAGTCACGACGGCAAGGATATGCTGTTTTTAAGCGAACGCGACGGAGGATCGATGAATGTTTATTCGCTGCCGCTCGACGACATTACCGGCACACCTAAGGCGCTGACGGCATTTCAGGATCATCCAGTGCGCTTTCTATCGCAAGGATCAAACGGACTTATAGCCATGGCATACGACGGCGAGATATACACTCTTGAACCGGGAGGCGAGCCGAAGAAAGTGGCTATAGAAGTGCTCACGGATGAATATTCCGCGCCTTCTGTGATCAACGTCACATCCGGAGCGTCGGAAGCCGTGGCGTCTCCCAATGGCAGCATGGTGGCGTTTGTGAAACGCGGCAACGTGTTTGTCACTTCCGTGGAATACAACACCACCAAACAGGTGTCGTTCACTCCACAGGCCGAGAAAGATCTGACATGGGGATCGGACAACAGGTCGCTTTACTATACAAGCGACCGATCGGGACGGCCGAATATATACAAGGCATGGATGTCACGGCCGGATGACCCTGACTTTCCAAACGCCACTATGATTGAGGAAAAAGAGATGTTTCCCAATGACGGCAAAGAAAGGTTCAGCCCGAAGGTGTCGCCCGACGGAGAGAAACTCGCATACATTCAGGACCGCGATAAACTAATGATCATGGACCTCAATACCAAAGCGGTGAAACAGCTCACGGACGGTTCGCTGATCAAATCACGCCGTGGACTGGAATTCAACTGGAGTCCCGACAGCCGCTGGATTGCTTTTACAGCTGTGGGCAACGGTCATGATCCATACTACGACATAGCCATAGTCAATGCCGACGAATATCGTCCGGAAGTGATAATGCTTACCGAAAGCGCATACTTTGACGAACAGCCGGTGTGGAGTCCCGACGGCAATGCAGTGCTGTTCATATCAGACAGATACGGCATGCGCAATCAGGCATCATGGGGATCGCAGTCAGATGTATTTGCCGTCTTCGTGAATCAGGAAGGCCTTGACAGGTACCGCCTTAACGAGGAGGATTATAAACTGCTGACCGAACAGGAGAAAAAAGAGAAGAAAGACAAAGACGCCATCATCGAGACAAGAGTCGAGCCACAGGGCATACAGGACCGTCTGGTAAGGCTCACTCCCTATTCCAGCGATGTGGCCGGAGCCGTAATGAACAAGGACGCAAGCAAGCTCTATTACCTGAGCAAGGTCGAAAAAGGATATGACCTATGGTCGATTGATCTGCGCAAGGGTTCGGCATCCATCGTCAACAAGCTCGCGGCAGGTACCCCTCCCTCGCTTTCGCTCAGCGGAGACGCGTCGGTCCTGTTCATGCTCAGCGGATCATCCATGAAGAAAATGACCCTTCCCGGAGAAAAAATATCAAACATAAGCTACTCCGCCCGCATGCCGCTTGACCGCGCCGCCGAGCGTGAATATATGCTTGAATTCGTGCGCAACCAGGAGAAGGAGAACTTCTACGTGAAAGACATGCACGGCGTGGAATGGGACAGTCTTGTGGACCATTATGGCCGCTTCCTGCCGCACATAAACAACAATCATGATTATTCGGAAATGTTGTCGGAGCTGTTGGGCGAACTTAATGTAAGCCACACCGGCAGCGGCTACCGCAGCGGTTCGGCCGACGAGGCTACGGCCGATCTCGGAGCCATATTCGATTTCACATACACAGGACACGGTCTGAAGATTGATGAAATCGTGACGGGTGGCCCGCTGGACCGCGCTACATCGAGAGTGCGCGCCGGCGATATCATCACTGAGATCAACGGCCATGCGATTACCCCGGATACTGATTTTTCGGTCCTTCTCAACGGACTCGCAAATCATAAGACGCTGCTGAATGTACGTTCGTCGGCTACCGGAGCCGTGTTTCAGGAAGTGGTGAAACCGATAAGCCAGGCAGCCATGAACGATCTGCTCTATCGCCGATGGGTGGCACAGCGGGCCGCGCAGGTCGACTCTCTGTCCAACGGCCGTCTCGGCTACGTGCATATCGAATCAATGGACAATGATTCTTTCCGCCGGATATATGCCGACATACTCGGAAAATACAATCAGCGCGAGGGAATAGTGATCGACACCCGATGGAACGGCGGAGGACGCATGCATGAGGATATAGAAATTCTTTTCAGCGGCGAGAAATATCTCACTCAGGTGGTGCGCGGCGAGGAAGTGTGCGACATGCCTTCGCGCCGATGGAACAAACCGAGCATAATGATACAGGGAGAAGCCAACTACAGCAACGCC
>BLLX01000127.1 GCA_011959405.1 Muribaculaceae bacterium | reverse complement strand
GAACAATTCAAGGAAGCACAGCCCACACCCAGACATCTGGATCCGCTGATCGACTTCCTTGCCACAAAAATCGGCAAACTATCGCTCAGTCTTCCCGAACGCTCACGCAAACCGGAATTAATAACCAACCTCGCCGAGATTCCGGGCGCTGCCGTCAGCACCACACCCTCCACAATCCTATTGGACGGAATAAAAGATATCCCGCTTGGCAAAAACGAATACATTGGCATATATCTCAACCATATCATGCCTGTGACGGCCCCGGACCTCTCCGGCACACTGCCCGAAACGGTCGAGACTCAACACTCCGTCAACGGCAAACAGTGGACCACATTCACCCCGGACGGAACCACAGAGACCGAAATGGCCTATTTCCGCATACGCAACACGTCAGACACCCCCATCACGCTGGAACTTGCCGAAATCCCGCTACAGGTGCCAGAAGCATCGTCCAAACCCGTAGAATCACCCGAAGCAAGCACCAATATGGGCACTTACAGCGACTACATGATATCCAATGTAGCCGATGGCGACAAAAACTCCTTTTTCTGGAGCTCGGCACCTCCGGTGGCCAACTCATCATACATCATGCTCGATCTGAAAGAAAACCTCAACATATCGGACATAATCCTCACTTTCCGCGACGGCGACCAGCCTTCAGGCTCCGTGGATCTTCAGGTGTCGGACGACGGTTCGACGTGGACCAAGGTCAACACATTCACCGCCGACGACATCACTGACAACACATATTCCTTTGCTCTCTCGGCCAAAGCCAGATACGTGCGCATGTTCATCGCGACCATCACATCCAACACATGGCTTCAGTTAGCTGAATTTGAAGTTATAGCATCATCCGGCACAGCAATCATCAATGTGGCCGAAGACCACAACGGCAGAACCATCCCGACACTGGACGACCGCAGTCTCACCACCGGATATATTCCTACAGAAGCCGGCAGCATGACATACAGACTGATCGAGAATCTCAACATCAATGAGATCCACATTTTCCACAACAGCACTTTCTCGGCCGAAGCGGAACTGCCACACGTCAGCATCTTCGCCGACGAAATATGGCACGACATGGGCACACTTTCGGGCCCGCGCAGTATATTCGACACACGAGACCTGAAAAACATGTCGGCAGTCAGGATCGAATGGAACGATGTGAACCGCCCGTCCATATATGAGATAATGCCCGTGGGAACTCCTTACGTCGAAAGCGCCGAAGACCCGAGCGGCATCACAGAATATATCGGCGATCAGGCAGACCGGATCCGAGTGACAGCCGGCAAAGGCACCATCCGTGTGGTGTCGTCAGCCACCGCATCAGCCATCTCGTCTGTCACCGTAACCGACATGCTCGGCCGCACACTGATCGCAGCGGCTCCGGCGGCTCACGACGTCCAAATACCGGTTCACTACCGAGGAATCGCACTCGTACACGTGCGACTCACATCCTCCGTATCGGAAACGGTCAAAATCATTATTCCATAAGCCGACAATAAGCAGGACGGAGGGCTGTGCGGTTGTTCGCACAGCCCTCCGTCTGTTTTAAAATCAAACGTTTCCTTATTTCACAAGCGTTTTCCTGCCGCCCACAATATACACTCCACCCGGCAGCGGAGTCGGCACACGGCGGCCCTGCATATCATAGACAGCGCCTGTAGCCGATTCTCCAGCGTCAACCGTCCGCACACATTCAAGACCGGTCATCTCATAATGGAAATCCTTCCATACCTCAGCCTGCCGATAGGCCTCCAGACTCTCCTTGCCGACTGTAAGTGTGACAGCCGACAGATCCACGCCCTCAAAAGCATGCAGATCGCACACCGGCGGTTCAACGGCCGCAGATGTCATTTCCGTCAGACCGGAGCAGCCGGCAAAAGCACACTCACCGACCGACACAGTCTCGGCTGGAATGGCAAATGATGTCATCGACAAACATTCCGAGAACATATACGGGGCAAAATGCTCGACGGAACGCAACGACACTTCCTGAAGACTACCGCAGCCGCTGAAGGCATACTGCCCGAAGCTGACAAGTTTGTCTGCCGCAAATGCCGGCACAGACTCAAGTGAGCCACAGCCGCTGAAAGCATATTCACCGACCGACACAACAAAACATGCACCGCCTAAAATCGGATTGTCGCACACCACCGTCTTCAAAGCCAGGCAGCCGCTGAAGGCGCGAGCACCGATCTCCGTCACCGACACAGGAAGTTTCACCGACATCAGTTCCACACAATCGGCAAATGCACCCTCGGCAATGCCGACAGTCTTCTTTCCGTCTGCAAAACCCTCGACCACAGCATCGGTGACATCACCGTCACATGCCGTCACCATTCCGTCCTCATAAGTGATGCCGTTTATCTTGGTCACCAGCAATGCGGGGTCAAAACAGAAATCGCTCCACACCGGAGCCGACCTATAAGCATCCATCATAGAATCAGCAACTTTCAGATATACTTTGCCGACATTCACTCCCCTGAAAGGAGTTCCTTCACACGCCGGCGGAGTGGCGATATCAACATTCATCTGTTTCAGACCGACACAGTTGGCAAAAGCACCATCATTGATTTTTACCACATTGGCAGGAATGGTAAACTCCTTCAGAGCCGCACAGCCGCTGAATGCGTTGCGCCCGATGACTCTGTTGTCCACCGGATACACCCGGCCATACCACACAGACTCCAATGAAGAACAATTATAAAAAGCATTATCTCCGAAACTATCTATATAACTGAATCTCACCTGCTTCAATGACGTGCAGCCGCTGAATGCACTATTGCCTACCACCATGCGCACGCTCGCGTCAAACTGCGGCACCGATTGCAGTGATGTGCAGCCGCTGAACACATATTCGTCCAATAAATCCACGTTACATAGATTAGATTCACCACACGTGATTTCACGCAAGGCTGTGCAGCCGCTGAATGCTCTGTTATGAATTTCCGTGACAGAAGACGGAATATCGACAGTAACAAGCGCATTGCAACCGCTGAAAGCCCTGTCTGCGATCACTCTGGTCGACACTCCGTTGACACTTGGCTCGATCACCACCTC
>BLLX01000126.1 GCA_011959405.1 Muribaculaceae bacterium | reverse complement strand
GCTATGGCGCTCAGTTCCTCCGGCGAGAAATACGGGTCGGAGAGCATACGCTGGAAGTTGTTCACATAGATGTCGGTGATCTCGCCGACCATGAGGATAGTCTGCTGCACCTTGCGGGCGTCGCGGAGCAGGTTTTTGACCTTTTTGAGCGCGTCGTAATAAGCTTTACCCTGCTCGTAGATCTTCACAGTCTCCTGAAAGTTGTTGAGCATGGTGCTCGCTGTTGACGAGGTATGCACGATATTTTTCGAGGCGTTGATGATGCCTTGCGCGAGGTTGCCGGGGTCAGAGACTACCCACTGCGCGTTTGCGGTAAGCCCGGCCAATGACAGGACTGCGCATACGATAAGTGATTTAATTTTCATGATTCTAAAAAATTTGTTGGTGAATAAATCTGTTATTTTCATGTCGTTTCGGAATCTGGATTGCGTTTGCTTTCAGCGAGCTGTCTGATAGCAAGCTCGATATTGCCGCCGAGTTTCTCCGTAAGCCGCATGAGTTCAAGCTTCTCGGTCTCTTCTGTGGTGTAGCACACATATTCCTCAAGCGACACTTCCGTGGCATAGACAGCGGACTGCGAACCACCAAGACCAATCCATACCTCCTTGTATTTCCGGGATGGGTTGTTGGCCATGTTGATGGACAGGATCTGGGCGCGCTCCTTGTCGGTAAGTCCGAGCAACGCCTGTATCTCGTCGAACTTGTTGACATACTTGCGCTGGTCCAGGAGAATCTTGCAGTCGGAATTATTGATGATGGTCCCCTTGACAATCGGGGACGATATGATGTCCTCCACTTCCTGAGTCACCACTACGGCCTCACCGAAGAATTTTCTGACGGTCTTGAAGAGATATTTCAGATATTCCGCCATCCCTTCCTTGCTGATGGCTTTCCAAGCCTCTTCCAGAAGTATCATCTTTCGGATACCTTTGAGCTTCCTCATCTTGTTGATGAAAGTTTCCATAATAATTATGGTGACTATTGGAAACAATACCTTGTTGTCCTTGATGTTGTCCAGCTCGAAGACAATGAAGCGCTTGTTCAGCATATCCAGCTGCCGGTCGGAATTGAGCAGGAAGTCATATTCGCCGCCACGGTAGTACGGTTCAAGCACGTTAAGGAAATTGAACACGTCGAAATCCTTCTCGCGAGTGCGCTTCAACTTCAGTATCTCCAGATACTCGTCACGGATGAACTCATAGAATGTGTTGAACGAAGGCACCACCGACCTGTCGGCGCGTATTTTCTCCAGAAAGAGATTGACTGCGTTAGACAATGCCACTTCCTCGGCACGGGTTGGCGGCTCGTCATCACGTTTCCACAGGGTGAGGATAAGCGTCTTGATTGACTCTTTCTTCTCGATGTCAAACACCCCGTCTTCAACGAAGAATGGATTGAACGCTATGGGGTTATCCTCCTCGTATGTGAAATAGATGCCGTCCTCACCGTGCGTCCTCGCGTTGATAAGGTTGCAAAGTCCCTGATATGAATTGCCGGTATCCACAAGTAGCACATGGGTTCCCTGCTCGTAATACTGCCTGACCATGTGGTTGGTGAAGAACGATTTGCCCGAACCGGAAGGACCGAGGATAAATTTGTTGCGGTTGGTTATCACGCCGGTCTTCATCGGCAGGTCGGAAATATCCAGATGGACAGGTTTCCCTGTCAGGCGGTCAACCATGCGCATACCGAACGGGGAAAGCGAGTCCTTGCCGGAGGTCTCCTCCACGAACAGGCATAACGCCTGTTCGATGAAGGTGTAGAAACTCTCTTCCGCCGGAAAGTCGCCGGCGTTGCCTGGTATCGCCGCCCAGAACAGCGTGGGGAGGTCAACGGTGTTGTGGCGCGGCTTCGCCTCCATGAGCGCCAGCTGGCTCCCCACGTCGTTCTTTACACGTTTCAGCTTCTCGCGGTCGTCGCTCCATGCCATCACATTGCAGTGCGCCCGTATCGAGGTTAGCCCCTTGCTGTGGGCCTCGTTCAGATATTCCTCTATCCATTCACGGTTTATCTGGTTGGAGCGGCTGTAACGCGACAGCGAGTGCATGTTGCGGGCGGTCTGCTCGAACTTGCGCAGATTCTCGGCAGAGTCGTCGATGAACAGGTACTGGTTCACAATATGGTTGCAGGTCAGCAGTACACCTATGGGTGCGGCGAACGACAGGCGGCAGTCGCTGCGGTCGGTGGAGAGACGCTCGTAGCGAGAATCCGTTGCGACGCTTGATGGCAGATCCTCCGGGTCCGACAGCGTGTGCAGGCACAGGAAGTTGTCGCCTATGCGCATCTCGCCCGGTTCAAGGGTGATGTCTTGCAGACAGGTGGTATCCTCCTGCGAGAGCGAGAAATACTTCTCGATGATTCCCGCGCATTTATCCGTTCCGGTGATGTCGGCATCGGACAGGCGGCTTATCCTGACAAAGCCGCTGTCGTTGATTATGCGCTCGAACTGTGAGCAGGCTTCGAGGAAACGTGTCGCCGTCTCCCGGTCCTGCATCTCCTTGGGGATAATGAATCCCCGCGTGAGTGCGTTGAAGTTGCTCATCGTGCGGCTCCGCTCCTTTGTGGTCTTGGTGAGGAACAGGTAGCAGTCGTGGCGCAGGTACGGACGCTCGTTGAAATGCCGCTCGAAGGAACGGCTGAGGAAACTCAGGTCGTCACGGCAGATGTCGGGCTTATAGCTCTCCTCAATGAAGAAATCCTGCTTGTGCACGATGCTGTATGCCGGCAGCACCTTCACCGCCTTGGCCCATGCGGAATGTACCGCCTCGTACTCGGCCTGCGTGAGCGTGAACAGCTCAGGCAGCTCTACACGGTATGCCACGGTGATGTCTGCGTCCTTGCTGATGATGCAGCCCTCCTCCACAGAGAGCAATGGGAACTTGCTCTCAAGTGTGGCGGCTTTCACTACGTTTCTCATACACTTCGTTTTTTTGAGGTTGCTGAAAACAGCCGGTGGAAACTCCTGCGGCTGATGATGTGGCGGGGACGGTTGCGCGACGCCTGTAATTTCATGAGTCCGAACTCACCATAGCGGGCGTTGAGCCGGAACGTGCCCCAGACAAGCGCTGAGGCCGATACCGTT
>BLLX01000125.1 GCA_011959405.1 Muribaculaceae bacterium | reverse complement strand
TAAATGAAAGAGCCGTGGTTAAAACCGGATTTTTAACATTAAAGATGTAGTTTATTAAGAAAAAACATGTACCTTTGTACCTTATAATAAAACGCCTTTGCGCGAAATAAATCCGCTAACTATTATCACATAAACATTTAACTAATATCACAAACCTTATGCTAAAACCATTCAACTCAGTGCAAAAGTTGACATTGACGGTGGCAGCGGCAGCGGCACTCGGCTGCTTCATGCCGGCTCCGGCATGGGCCGCGACGGCTCCCGCCGCACAGCAGGCATCCGCTTCAGAAGCCACCGGTACGGTTTATGACGAAAACGGCGAGCCGATGATCGGCGCGTCAGTTCAGGTAGTGAACAACCCCACCAAGGGCGCCGCTACTGATTTCGACGGACTTTTCGCCATACCAGACGTGGCTCGCGGAACAAAGCTCCGCATTTCGGCCGTGGGATATTCTCCGGTAGACGTTGTGTGGCAGGGCCAGCCGCTCACCGTGAACATGAACTTCGACTCCCAGCAACTGGGCGAAGTAGTGGTGACCGCCATGGGCATCCAGCGCGAAGCCCGCACCCTCACCTACGCCACTCAGACCGTCAAGGCCGATGAAGTGACTCGAATCAAGAGCAACAACTTCGTCAACGCCCTCCAGGGCAAGGCTGCCGGTCTGACCATCACCCCCAACAACTCCGGTGCAGGCGGCGGCGCCTCGAAAATCACACTCCGAGGCAACACCTCCATTCTGGGCACCAACCAGCCGCTGATCGTGATCGACGGCGTGCCCATGCAGGACGGCATGGGTTCCCAGGTGGGAGCAGATGAGATCGTGTATGGCGGCAGCCGCTCGCGCGACGACCTGCTTTCGACCATCAACCCCGAAGACATCGAAAACATGACGATCCTGAAAGGCCCGAACGCAGCAGCGCTCTACGGCTCGGCCGCCAACAACGGCGTGATCGTCATCACCACCAAGACCGGCACAGCCGGCCAGGTGAAAGTGGACTTCAGTTCCACAACCTCGATTGACCGCATCGCCACATATCCGCGCACCCAGCAGGTGTTCGGCCTTGACGGTGACGTGATCGCATCCGGACGTCTGGGCGACCTTAACGGCTGGGGACCGCAGATCGGCACCCGCAGCGCCGATGAACTGGCAGCACGCCCATATCTGACAGCCACACCCCGCAACGCCTCGGCTGACTTTTTCCAGACCGGACTGACGCTGAACAACGGCATCACTCTTTCCGGCGGTACGGAGAACTCGCGCACGTACTTCTCTTATAATAACACGTATCAGACAGGCGTCATTCCCGAAAACAAGTTCATGCGAAACAACGTGATGCTGAAAGAATCGTTTTCGCTCTTCAACAAACGCGTGAACGTGTCCACATCGCTCAACTGGATCAACCAGCGCACGGACAACACCCCCGTGGTGGGCCGCGCCCTCTCGGCCATGTATTCTCTCTACCGCACACCGGCCGAAGTGGACATGCGCTACTACCGCAACCACTACAAGCACGTGGGCACCATGGCCGACGAGATCGTCTATGACCGAGTGCTCGGCAACCCCAAACTGCTCGGCCAGCCCCTTCAGACATGGGATTTCGACGGCGAATACCTGAACAACCCCTACTGGACCGCCAACATGATCAACGACCAGGTAAAGCGCGACCGACTGCTCGGCAACATCACACTGGGCGTGAACATCTGGCAGAATCTCAAATACCAGACACGTTTCTCCGTGGACTATGTGCACGAGAACTCACTCAACGAAATGTATGCCAACACCTCCACCAAGACCATGCTCGACGTGAAGGGCGGTAAGTACTACAGTGGCAACAGCATGTCAAGCGACATCTACAATGACCACATGCTCACATGGAACGACCGTTTCGCCGATAAGTTCGACGTGAATCTGGCCACCGGCGGCAACTTCACCCGCCGCTACACCCGCAGCACCAACATCACCACCAACATCGACACCTGCGGTCTGCCCAACGCATTCGTGCCTCAGAACAACAAGCACTCACGTCCCGAGAACCCGAACGGATCCGCAACCAGCGCATACGACTCATGGAACTACAACGACTGGAGTGCAGCATTCTTCGCCACCGCATCCGTAGGTCTCTTCGACAAAGTCTATGTGGACGGCAGCTACCGTCTGGAATGGGCCCAGTCCTTCCAGCAGTTCATGGGCAAGAGCGACAATTACAAATCGTTCAGCTACTGGTCTGTCGGCGCAAACGTGCTGATCGACCGCTTCTTCGGCCCCGTAAGCTGGCTCGACCAGCTGAAATGGCGCGGCAGCTACTCGGTTGTGGGTAACCCGATCCCCAACACCCTGTTCGCCCGTCAGAGCTATGACTTCGGCAACGGCACGGTCAATGCCCGTCCGCCGCTGTTCGACGATCCCAAGCCCGAGACCACACGCGCGTTCGAAACCGGTGTGGACGTGTGGATGTTCAACAACAAGTTCAACTTCGACGTGACATACTACAACTCCACGCTCGAAAACCAGTTCATGTACGTGACCACCGCATCCGGCGAATCCAAGCCCGTCAACACCGGTAAGATCCGCAACTACGGCGTGGAGTTCTCCGCATCGTACCGCTGGGTGTTCAACAACGACTGGACATGGCGCACCGGATTCAACGTGGCATGGAACGACAACCGCATCCTCGAGACCTACAAGACCGAGAGCGGAGCGCCCTACGAAGTGCAGATCGGTCCGAGCGCCTTCAAGGTGAAATATAAAGAAGGCGGACGCTACGGCGACCTTTATGTGAACTCCTTCGACCGCAACGACGACGGCACCATCAAGATCCTCAACGAAGGCGACTATGAGAACGCCATGCCCGCCATGGCTACCGGCACCTACGACACTTTCGTGGGCAACACAACTTCTCCCGTGACCTTGGGGTGGAACAACACCATCACCTGGAAGAACCTTACTCTCTACTTCCTCATCGACGGCCGTATCGGCGGTAAAGTGATGAGCCTGACAGAGTCTGACCTCGACAAGTGGGGCATGTCGCAGCGCACAGCCGACGCACGTCTGGCAGCGATGGCCGATCCCAACCTTCAGGCTGCCGACGGCACTCTGC
>BLLX01000124.1 GCA_011959405.1 Muribaculaceae bacterium | reverse complement strand
CGACAATACCGCTGTCTATGTCTCGAAGCGTCCGGCCGTCGACGCCCGCCTGTTCCGATCCGACGCCGTCGAGTCGGAAATAGCCAGAATCAAGGCCCTGCTGACCAATCCTAAGCTGGCATGGATGTTTGAAAACTGCTTTCCCAACACACTCGACACCACCGTGCATTTCCGCCGCGATGCCGACGGCACCCCTGACACTTTTGTCTACACCGGCGACATCCATGCCATGTGGCTGCGTGATTCCGCGGCCCAGGTGTGGCCATACGTGTCGCTGGCAAAGACGGATCCCGCCCTGCGCGACATGATCTCGGGGGTTATCCGCCGCCAGCTCGGCTGCATAGTCCTGGACCCGTATGCCAACGCTTTCAACGACGGTCCCACCGGCGGACAGTGGCAGACCGACGGCACCGACATGATCCCCGAAGTCTATGAGCGCAAATGGGAGATCGACTCGTTGTGCTACCCGTTGCGTCTGGCCTACCGCTACTGGCAGGTCACCGGCGACGACAGCATATTCCGCAGCGACATGTGGCTCACGGCCGTGGATCGCATCCTCGCCACCTTTGCCGACCAGCAGCGCAAGGACGGCTCTCGAGGAGCCTACCGGTTTCTCCGTGTCACCGACCGTGCGCTCGACACCCTCAACAATGCCGGATGGGGTGCCCCGGTGAGCGGATGCGGACTCATCGCTTCCGCCTTCCGCCCCAGCGACGACTCCACCACGCTGCAATATCTTGTGCCGGCAAACTTCTTTGCTGTCAGCTCGCTGCGCAAGGCCGCCGAGATACTCTCCGCGGTCAATGGCGATGCCGCACGTGCCCAGCGGTGCACGGCGATGGCCGATGAGGTGGAGCAGGCGCTCCGCAAATACGCCACATACGAACATCCCGAATTCGGCACTATTTACGCCTACGAGGTCGATGGCTTCGGCAACCGCATGCTCATGGACGACGCCAACGTGCCGAGTCTGCTCGGCATGGCCTATCTGGGCGATGTGCCATCCGACGATCCCGTCTATGCCAACACCCGCCGTTTTGTCTGGAGCCACAGCAATCCATACTTCTTCAGCGGCCCCGCCGGAGAGGGCATAGGCGGCCCGCATGTGGGCTACGACATGGCATGGCCCATGAGCATAATGATGAAAGCCTTCACGGCCACCGACGATGACGAATTGCGCCACTGCCTGAAGATGCTTATGGACACTGACGCCGGCACAGGCTTCATGCACGAGTCGTTCAACGTCAACGACGCCACTGACTTCACCCGCGAATGGTTCGCATGGCAGAACACCCTGTTCGGCGAACTGATCATAAAACTTGTCGCAGACGGCAAGACTGATCTGCTCAACTCGCTTTGAGACCATGAAACTCACCAAAGCTGTATTTGCTCTTCTTCTGCTGCGGCCCGTAGCCGCCGCAGCAACAGATCCTGCTTACTATGTCTGCCCTCTCATGGGCTCCATGTCCACTTTTGACCTGTCGGCCGGCAACACCTATCCGGCCATAGCGCGCCCGTGGGGCATGAATTTCTGGACACCCCAGACCGGCAAGATGGGCGACGGATGGCAATATACCTACACCGACAAACGTATCCGCGGCTTCAAGCAGACCCATCAGCCCAGCCCGTGGATCAACGACTACGGCCAGTTCTCGCTGATGCCCGTCACCGGCACTCCGGTATTCGATCAGGACAGCCGCGCGAGCTGGTTCTCGCATAAGGCCGAGACGGTCACGCCATATTATTATAAGGTGTATCTCGCCGACCACGATGTCGTTGCCGAGATGACACCCACCGACCGCGCAGCCGTCATGCGGTTCACCTTCCCCGAAGGAGAGTCGTTTGTGGTGGTCGATGCGTTCGACCACGGCTCTGAAGTGAGCATTTCCGGACGCCGTGTCACAGGACGCTCCACGCGCAACAGCGGCGGTGTGCCAGACAATTTCGCCAACTATTTCGTGGTGGAGTTTGACCGCGACCCCGACTATGTGGCCACCGCCGACGGAAAGGAACTGCACCCCGACTCTCTGGCCTATGCCGGCGAACATGCCGGAGCCGTGATCGGATTCCGCACAAAGCGCGGAGAGCAGGTCACGGCCAGAGTGGCCTCGTCGTTTATAAGCCAGGAGCAGGCCATTGTCAATCTCGGCGAAGTGGCCGGAGTTGACTTCGACTCCGTGTGTGCCGCCGGCCGCGACGCATGGAACGACGTGCTCGGCCGTGTGGAGATCGACCCCGAGGGAGCCGACCCCGACCAACTGCGCACGTTCTACACCTGTCTCTACCGCTCCACACTCTTCCCCCGCAAATTCTACGAGATGGATGCCGTAGGCAACCCGGTGCACTATAGTCCCTATAACGGACGCGTAATGCCCGGCTACCTCTATACCGATACCGGCGTCTGGGACACATTCCGCGCCCTCTTCCCGCTGCTCAACCTCCTCTATCCGTCGGTCAGTCTGGAAATGCAGGAAGGTTTCCTTAACGCCTACCGCGAGAGCGGATTTTTCCCCGAATGGTGCAGCCCGGGCCACCGCGACTGCATGGTGGGCAACAACTCCGCATCGGTTCTGGCCGACGCGTGGATCAAAGGCATACGCGTCTCCGATCCCGCCACGCTCTGGGAGGGTGTCGTCCACGGGACCAATGCCGAGCATCCTACGGTGCGCTCCACGGGCCGTCTCGGTTTCGACTACTATAACCGTCTGGGCTACGTGCCGTGCGATGTTGGCATCAATGAAAGCGTGGCCCGCACGCTGGAGTATGCCTACGACGACTGGTGCATCTACCGTCTTGGACTCACTCTCGGCCGCCCCGCCGGCGAACTGGAGCCGTATGCCCGCCGTGCCGGCAACTACCGCAATGTTTTCCTCCCATCGGCATCTCTCATGTGCGGCCGTCGCGCCGACGGATCGTTCGCTCTGCCTTTCTCTCCGCTGAAATGGGGCGGCGACTTCACGGAAGGCAACTCGTGGCACTACACATGGTCGGTGTTTCACGACCCTGACGGGCTGGCCGCTCTCATGGGCGGCCCTGACAGAATGGACGCCATGCTCGACTCCGTATTTGCCATTCCGCCGCTCTATGACGACAGCTATT
>BLLX01000123.1 GCA_011959405.1 Muribaculaceae bacterium | reverse complement strand
GTTTCAAATACGATCATAAATGATAGACGAAGAAGAAAAAAAAGAGGACTACGGCGCGAGTTCCATCCAGGTGCTTGAAGGTCTGGAGGCCGTGCGCAAACGTCCGGCCATGTACATAGGCGACATTTCCACCAAAGGTCTGCACCATCTGGTGTATGAGGTGGTGGACAACTCCATAGACGAGGCCCTGGCCGGCTATGCCCGCCATATAGACGTGGTGATCAACGAAGGCAATTCGATCACGGTGGTCGACGACGGCCGCGGCATCCCCGTGGACATGCACGAGAAAGAGCATAAAAGCGCCCTCGAGGTGGTGCTGACGGTGCTTCATGCCGGCGGCAAATTCGACAAAGGCTCATATAAAGTGTCGGGCGGCCTGCACGGCGTGGGTGTGAGCTGTGTAAACGCCCTGTCGACCTATCTGCGTGCCGAGGTGCGGCGCAACGGCAACGTGTACATGCAGGAATATTCCTGCGGAAAGCCGACCTCCGAGCTGCAGATCATCGGCACCAGCGATACCACCGGCACAGCCGTGACCTTCCAGCCGGATGCCTCGATTTTCATCGATACCGTATATAACTACGACACTCTGGCCAACCGCCTGCGTGATCTGGCATATCTCAACGCTGGAATCAAGCTGACTCTCACCGACAAGCGCCAGCGCGACGCCGAAGGCAACGCCCGCTCCGAGACATTTTATTCAGAAACCGGTCTGGAGGATTTCGTGCGCTATATCGACGCTGCCAAAGAGCCGCTGATACAGGATGTGATCCATCTGAACACGGAGCGTCAGGGAATACCGGTGGAAGTGGCCCTGACCTACAACACTTCGTTCAACGAAAACGTATATTCATTCGTCAACAACATCAACACCATCGAGGGCGGCACACACCTGACAGGATTCCGCCGCGGACTGACTTCCACCCTCAAAAAGTATGCCGAGGAAAACAAGATGCTCGACAAACTGATCAAACAGAAGGTGGACATAGACCCGTCGGACTTCCGCGAGGGTCTGACGGCTGTAGTGTCGGTGAAGGTGATGGAACCCCAGTTCGAGGGACAGACCAAGACCAAACTCGGCAACAACGAAGTGATCGGCGCCGTACAGACTGCCGTGGCCGAAGCCCTGAAAGATTATCTCGAAGAGCATCCGCAGCAGGCCAAGACCGTGGTGGAGAAAATCATTCTCGCCGCCACAGCGCGCCACGCGGCCTACAAAGCCCGCACGGAGATACAGCGCAAGTCGCCCCTGGGCGGTGGCGGACTCCCCGGCAAACTGGCCGACTGCTCAAGCCGCACGGCCGAGGACTGTGAGCTATTCATCGTCGAAGGTGACTCGGCAGGCGGATCGGCCAAACAGGCACGCGACCGCCGCTTCCAGGCCATCCTGCCCATACGAGGCAAGATCCTGAACGTGGAGAAAGCCATGGACCACAAGATCTACGAAAATCAGGAAATCACGGCCCTGTTCCGCGCGCTGCGTGTGACTGTAGGCACGGAGGACGATCCCAAAGAGGTAAACATCAGCAAGATCGCATATCACAAGATCATCATCATGACCGACGCCGACGTCGATGGCTCGCACATCGACACTCTGCTGATGACTTTCTTTTTCCGCCGCATGCGTCCGGTGATCGACAACGGCTATCTCTACATCGCTTCGTCGCCGCTCTACAAAGTGTCCAGAGGAAAGCAGGAAGAGTATTGCTGGGATGACCGCCAGTTGCGTGAAGCCATGGAGAAGCTCGGCCCCACCGCCAAGGTGCAGCGCTACAAAGGTCTGGGCGAAATGGACGCGTCGGAACTCAAGGAGACCACCATGGATCCTGAACGCCGCATACTCAAGCAGGTGACAATCAACGACGCTGCCGAAGCCGACCGCATCTTCTCGATGCTGATGGGCGAAGACGTGGCACCGCGCCGCGACTTCATCGAGTCCAACGCCGTCTACGCCACCATCGACGCCTAAGGCCGCAAGGCATGAACAATTAAATAAGGATGAAAAATGGGGGCTAAATCACTGCCTTCGTTTTTCATCCTCGATATTTCAACATCAACATAGGGAATTTTGTTAAACTGATATCATGAGCACATCAAGTTCAAAACGAGGCGACGCGAAAATAAACGCGAAAATCGCCGAATATATCTCACAGCAGAAGAACAATACGTTCAACTACCGCCAGGTCTCGGCAGCCATAGGAGCCAAGACAGCCGTCAGACAGCGCCAAGTAGCCATGCGGCTCGCCGAAATGGCTTTAGACGGCGAACTCGTGGAGACTTCGCCGGGAAAATACAAGGCCCCCAGCCGATCAAATTTTGTAAGCGGAGTGTTCGTGCGACGCTCCAACGGCAAAAATTCAGTAGTAACCGATCCGGACGGAGAGAGCATTTTTGTGGCCGAACGCAACTCAATGCACGCCCTGAACGGTGATCACGTACTTGTGTCAGTGGCCGCACGGCGCCGCGGCGTAGAACCGGAGGCCGTAGTGGTGAAAATCACCGAGAAAGCCGACCAGCGGTTTATTGGAGTGCTTCAGGTGCAGAAATCGTTCGCATATCTGAGCACCGACTCCAAATTTATAGCCACCGACATAATCATACCCAAAAATAAACTCAAAGGCGGCTCGACAGGCGACAAAGCCGTTGTACGCATCACATCATGGCCTGAAGAATCAAAGCATCCGGAAGGCGAAGTGGTGGACGTGCTCGGCCGAGAAGGAGAAAACAATGCCGAGATCCATGCGATACTGGCGGAATTCGGTCTGCCGTATCATTATCCGGAATCAGTGGAGAAAGCCGCTGAAAAAATCGGCGACGGCATAACGGCCGAGGAGATAGCACGCCGCGAGGACCTTCGCCACGTGCTAACGTTTACCATCGACCCCAAGGACGCAAAGGATTTCGATGACGCACTGTCGCTCAGGCCACTTGCCAACGGCCATCTGGAAGCGGGAGTGCATATCGCCGACGTGACCCATTATGTGCAGCCAGACACCGCACTGGACCGCGAAGCCCAGAAACGCGCCACATCGGTCTATCTGGTAGACCGCGTGGTGCCGATGCTGCCCGAGCATCTGTCCAACGGCATCTGCTCTCTGCGCCCCGATGAGGAGAAACTTGCTTTTTCCTGCATCTTTGAGATCGACGAACAAGGCACCGTATATTCCCACCGCATAGGCCGC
>BLLX01000122.1 GCA_011959405.1 Muribaculaceae bacterium | reverse complement strand
TCACAGATGCCGGTATGGTCAGCTCCGTCAGCCCTGTGCAGCCTGAAAATGCCACCGCGCCGATTCTGTTCAGACTTTTGCCGAATGTAAGGTTTGTCAGCCCCGTGCATCCCTGGAATGCGCGGTTGGCTATGGTTTCCAGATTCTCTCCGAACGTCAGATCCGTCAGCCCTGTGTGTCCGGCAAATGGCGATCCGGTCATGTTGCGGCCTATATAGAGTGTGGTCAGGGGGCAGTCCTTGAACGTCAGGTTGCCGCACGACAATGGCTCTGTGCCGTCTTCAAGTCGCGCCGTGGCGATCTGTGTGCCGCCGAATGCCTGTGTGCCGAGTGACGTCACTGAGGACGGGATGGAGATTTCTGTCAGGCTGGTGCATCCGTTGAACGCATAATTGCCTATGGACTTTAGCGATGACGGCAGGGTCAGTTCGGCTAGCGAGACACATCCATGAAATGCTGACTCATAGATGGCCGTGATCTTGTCTCCCAGAGTCAGACGCTGTATGCCCGAGTCCTTGAACGGCGCTCCGGCTATATCACGGTTTATGGACACGGTTGATATGGGATTGCCCAGAAACACGTTGTTGCCCATTGTCAGTGGGTGGTCGCTCCCTTCGATCACCACCGATTCCACGGTGGTGCATCCGCTGAATGCGCTTGCGCCTATATGTGTGATCGATGACGGAATGGTAAGGGGTGAGGACAGACCGGTGCATCCGGCGAATGCGTTTGCGCCGATCTTGGCTACCGACGGTGGCAGATTCAAGGCCGACAGTCCCGTACATCCCGAAAACGCATTGTCGGCTATCGACGTCACACCTTCTCCTATGGTCAGTTCGGTCAGTGCGCCGTGTCCGGAGAAAGGATAGCCCGTCATGTCGCGGCCCATGTACACCCTTTGCAGCGGGCTATGCTGAAATGTCTCGTTGCCCGTGGCAAGCATTCCGCTGCCGTTGCTTATTGCCACCTTGGTCAGGAGACTGCATTGCTGGAAGGCACCGTTGCCTATGCTGTTCACGTTGCCGGGAATTGTCACTTCTGTCAGGCTTGTGCATTCGGCAAACGCGTATGCCCCGATGTCGGACAATGATTCGGGCAGATTCAGCCGCGACAGCTTTCCGCAGCCTTCAAACGCGTATGACGGTATTGATGTCACATTGTTGCCGAATGCCACATCCGATAGTTCTGTCTGCCCGGCAAATGGCGATTCGGCCATGTCGCGTCCTATGTACACTTCACGTATATCTGAGGAAAAGGCGGTTTCATGTATTGAGATGGGACCTTCGCCGTTCTCGACCGTCACCTTGGCTATCCCGTCGCATCGGTCGAACGCACGGGCTCCTATCGAAGTGACCGATCCCGGCAGAGTGACTTCGGTCAGTGATGAGCAGCCCCGGAACGCATTCCGCCCGATTGACATGAGGGTGTTAGGCAGATTGACTGTGCTTAGACTGGCGCATCCGCTGAAAGCGCCGTCGCGTATTTCGGATACGGGAGCTCCCACCGTCAGCGTTTTCAGGTAGGCCCGGTTGGCAAACGGAATGGTTGTCGAACTTAGCTTGCGGGAGAATGTGAGTGAATTGAGATGGCTGTCGGCAAATGCCACGTCGCTCATTTCAATAGGTTCATCGCCGGGTTCAAAAACCACATCGGTCACACCGGTGCATCCGGCAAAAGCGCCGAGACCGAACGAGGTGACCGATCCCGGCACGGTCACTTCTGTAAGCCCTGTGCATCCTCTGAACAGGCCGGCGCAGAGCGAAGTCACCGCTTCGGTTATATTGAGTGTATTTATGCTTGTGTATCCGGCAAATGTCGGAGTGCTGATATTGCGGCCGAGAGTCAGAGAGACTATGTCGCATCCGGTAAATGCGTCGGCCGGAAGATTCAGCGGCTCATGGCCGTCGGCGATTGTTAGGGATCTTATGCCGGTGCATCCGGCGAATGCGCCGGTTTCCACTGTGCTCACCGATCCCGGTATAGTCAGACGGCCCAGCGCAGTGCAGTTTTCAAATGCTTCTGCCCCGATCGTCTGCAGTGATTCGGGCAGAATGACACTCGACAGTCCCGTGCAGTTCATTAAATACCCTATGGGCAGACAATTGGCCGGTTCTGTAAATGTCACCGTTTCCAGAGTCCTGATCGCTTTGAAGGGGCTGGTGGTGTTGGAACCGTTGTCGCCCAGAGCGCGTCCGAAAGTGATATCCGTGATGTTGCAGTTCAGAAACGCGTCGTTGTTTATGTCAAGGCCTTCTGTACCGCTCTCGAATGTCACCGATTTCAGACTCTCGCATCCGCTGAAGGCATACAGTCTCACATTGAGCACGCTGCTCGGTATGCTGATCTCTGTCAACGACGTGCATTCGGCGAATGCCGACGACTGTATGTCGGTCAGCCCGTCGGACAGTGTCACGCTTGTTAGCGACGAGCATCCCCTGAATGCGTCAGGGCCTATCAGATTCATGCTGCATGGCATTGTTACGGCAGTAAGTGCCTTGCAGTTCTGAAAGGCGGATGAAATTATGGATGTGACGGTATATGCCCCGTTCTTTACTGTTTCCGGAATGATCATTTCTCCTTTAGGAGCTGACTCATATCCGTTGACGGCACATGTGGTGCCGCTTGTGGGTATATACCGCAGATTACCTTCTGCAAAAGACCCGGCAGGCGGCTCGGCAGATTGGGCGTGAACCACTGTCATTGCCGTTCCGGCAAGCAGTGCAGCTGTAACAAGTAGTTTTTGTACCATGTGTTTTGTGTATTTTGATATTTGTGTGTGCGGGAAACCGTGTGTTTATGGCTTCTCGTTTTTTTTCTGAAAAACGGATGTCCGGATAGTCATAGCCGGGATTCAATCCCTGATTTTATCCTCTGCAAAGATACAAAATTTTTAAATTATTATCATTGTTTTTATAGATATACAATAGTATGATAGAGTATTGCAAAAAAACTGCCGCACAATCACTGCGCAGTAGTCCGCTAACCTTAATCTTAATTTAATACTATGAAAAACACATCGCAAATATACGTATATTTTTGTTAAATCCTAACAATTGTTCAGTTTTTTCGTTAAAAACACATCATTTTGATTATTTGCTCGGATTAATCGCTTCAAAATGACATGCACCCGGGTCGTGCGGATATCCCGTTTTAGGCCTTTTTGGAAATAAAGTGCTATATTTGTGGGTAAAATAAACCTTGAGTCACGTGAAACGAATAATATTTACCTGTATTTTCGGTGCCGCTGCGG
>BLLX01000121.1 GCA_011959405.1 Muribaculaceae bacterium | reverse complement strand
TGAATACATGGAACCATCATCGTAAGGCCGCTAAACATCCAACAACATGAACAGAAAAGGCAAATTATATTTCCGCTACGGCACAATGGGTTCGGCCAAAACGGCCCTTCTGCTCACCACCGCATACAATTTCGAGGAACGCGGCATGCGATACGTGTGCATGAAACCGATCATCGACACACGCGACACCGTGAACGTGATCCGTTCCCGCATAGGCATCGAACGCGAGTGTCGGTGGATACACACAGACACAGACCTGTATATGCTCGCCCAGGAACTGTTTGAGGAATCCATGTGTGTGATCGACTGGTTTCTGATCGACGAAGCTCAGTTTCTCACAACGGAACAGGTGGACCAACTGGCACGCGTGGTTGACGACTACGGCAGCAACGTGATATGCTACGGCCTGCGCACGGACTTCCGCACGCGGCTGTTCGAGGGGTCGCAGCGACTGTTTGAGATAGCCGACACAATAGACGAAATCAAGAGCACTTGCACCTGCGGCCGCAAGACTATAGTCAATGCGCGCATAGGAGCCAACGGCGATTTTGTGGAAGAAGGCGCCCAGGTGGAAATAGGCGGTGACGACAGGTATATGGCCGTATGTCGCAAATGCTGGCGCAACAAGCGCATCGAACAGGCCACCCGCGATACTTTGCCACTGATATGATGTCAACAATGTTTAAGAAACGACTTATACCCGCCATCATATTTATGGCATGTGTGATGCCCTTAGCCCTGCATGCCGTTGAATATGACAATGAATATCTGAGCTACAGGGCCACATATAAATGGGGATTTATACAAAAAGTGGCCGGCGACGCGTCGCTCACCCTACGCCACGATCCGGACGGGTACCATGCCATACTCACGGCCAAGACCCGCCCGTGGGCCGATCCAATATTTTCCGTACGCGACACACTGACAGGAAGAATGCGGAATGGCGACATGGCTCCGGTGCTGTATGACAAGACCACCCACGAAGGAGGGAAATACGGACATGACGTGATAACATACACGTATACAGGCAATACAGCCACTGCGCACTGCACACGCTACAAACTCGATAAAAAAGGTCGCGAGACGACTTCGGAGATAACTCTGTCGGCCAAAGAGCCGGCGGTGGACATGTTGAGTGTGTATTACTTCGTGCGGCGCCTGCCGTTTGAGTCCATGAAGCCCGGCACTGTGAGCCACGCAACAATATTTTCCGGCAAAAAGAAAGAAAATCTTGCCCTGACTTTTGAAGGTATTGAAAATGTGAAGCTCGACGGACACACTTACGAATGCTATAGAGTGAGCTTTACGTTCAGCGTTGACCGACTGCAAAACTCATCAGCTCCGATGCGGGCGTGGATACGCACCGACGGGACCCGCATACCCATAAAATTAGAGGGCGAACTGACAATAGGCAAAATACAGGTGCTCTGGAACCGCCCTTAACCAAAACAGCAAAACTCATCACATAAATATAAAAATATGAATCTTCTACTCGCCTTAGGGCTTACGGCCGCCACTCTTGGCGCCACGGCCGGCTCCGACTCTACAGCAACGGCAACCGCAGCCGACAGCATCAAGGGTTTCGTGTTTACAGACGTGATCACCATACCCACCACATCCGTAAAAGATCAGAACAAATCAGGCACATGCTGGTGCTTTGCCGGCACTTCGCATCTGGAGGACGAGATTCTGCACAACGGGGGCGACTCGCTCAATCTCAGCGAAATGTTTACCGTGCGCTATTGCTACGTTGACAAAGCCCGACGCTATGTGCGCTCACAGGGCAACGGTCATCTGGCCGCAGGCGGCAGCATACTCGACGTGCCATACGTCTATGAACGCTACGGAGTGGTGCCTGAAAGCGTATATTCAGGCTTGAATTACGGAGAAACCAAACATGACCACGGAGAGCTTGACAAAGCCATTTCGGCATATATGGGCGCGGTTGCTTCCGGCAAAAAAGTCTCCACTGCATGGGAGCAGGGCCTGAACGGCATTCTGGACGCCTATTTCGGCCCTGTGCCAGAAAATTTCACCGTGGACGGCAAAACCTACACACCGCAGTCATACGCCAGCCATCTCGGCCTTGACATGGACGACTATGTGGCGCTGACATCTTTTACACACCATCCGTTCTACAAGTCATTCGGCCTTGAAGTGGCCGACAACTGGCTCTGCGGACAGTATCACAACCTTCCTCTCGACGAGTTCAAAACCGTTGTCGACAATGCCTTGTCGACAGGCTACAGCGTGGTATGGGCCGCCGATGTGAGCGAAAAAGGATTCAAATGGAAAGAGGGATATGCCCTGATGCCCGCGGCCAAGACAGAAGCCGACATGGATGCCACGGAACTGTCGAGGTGGGTGACCCTGAGCGATGCCGACAGAGAAAACGAACAGTATAAGTTTGAAGGTCCCGAAGGTCTGGTGGAAATGACTGTCACTCCGGAAATCCGTCAGCAAATGTTTGACCGTCTGGAAACCACCGACGATCACGGCATGGTGATTGTCGGCACAGCTACCGACCAACTCGGCAACCGCTATTACAAGGTCAAGAATTCATGGGACACCAACCACGTCTACGGAGGGTATTTCTATGTATCGGAACCTTACTTCCTGGCCAAGACAATGAGCATTCTTGTCAATAAAAAAGGGATTCCGTCGGCCACTCTGCGCAAACTGAACATAAAGTAAATGAAGCATACAGCAGTATTATCCTATCTGACTATGGCGGCAATGCTGCTGAGTATGTCAGCGTGCAAAACCACGGAAGCTAACTACAGGGCGGCATACGAAGCCGCCCGAGAGACTCGGGCCACTGCAGACGACGGACTCGACGAGGAAACTCGTGCCGCACTGCAGCGTGAAGCACAGAACGGGCCGGAAGCCGGCAGTGTCAACACCGTGTTTTTCGCAGTGACGGGAAATAGCGACATCACAGCTCCGCAGTATTGCATCGCAGTGAACCGTTTCCGCCAGCAGTTCAATGCCAAGGAACTTTGCGGCAGATTGCAGCAGTCGGGCTACGATGGAGCGTTCGTAGGGAAAACTGCCGATCAGAACTTTTATGTGATGCTCGGCGGTGACGATGACTTTGACAAAGCGTCGGCAATGCTCAAAAGCTCAAGAGCGGACAAGAAAATTCCGTTCGGATCCGGATACCCGGTGATGATAAAATCAGCCGGATATTACCGAAAATGACAGATAAATAATACTTTCGACAAGTGAAAAGACCGCCAAAAGTTGTAACTTTGCGGCGGTTTTTTCATTATAACCTGAAAATATGATACTGACTAAGGCTATAGAAACATTCGGACGATACTGTATATTCATGACCTGGGTAATATCAATACCCGACAAATGGAGCGTATCGGCCCGCCGTATGGTAAACGAGATATATAAACTCGGGGTGGACTCCATTCCGCTGGT
>BLLX01000120.1 GCA_011959405.1 Muribaculaceae bacterium | reverse complement strand
GAATTTTGGAATACAACATAGAAGGAGGTGTTGTGATATGAAAACAAAGGACTATTCTCGCTTTGAGTGGGTTAAGGTAAAAACTTATCTCACTATAATCAATGGTAGATATGCCTTTGAAACACTATACAAGAAGGTATATCACTAATCAGAATTGACCTTTGTCGCAATGCGGTTTTTTATATTTCTCGCAAAGAAATTTTGTCACCAAAGTTACTAAACCCAACCCCAAACAGGTTGGACAATGGAAAAATTAAACTTTGGAGCATTTAACTCGCTGTATGACTTCTTTGGAGCATTCCCAGATGAGGAGGCTTGCATCGCCTTTCTTGAGAATAAACTTTGGCCCGATGGAGTGGTGTCGCCCTATGACCCAACGTCAAAGGTATATCGCCGTGGCGATGGTATGTATCGCTGTAAGAACACGGGCAAGAATTTCAACGTCAGGATAGGTACGATATTTGAAGGCACCAAACTCCCTTTGCGGAAATGGTTTATCGGTTTGTATCTGCACCATAATCATAAGAAGGCTATCTCTGCCACCCAATTAGCCAAGGACATCGGAGTGACGCTAAAGACTGCGTGGTTCATGCTTCATAAGTTCCGCAAGACATCGCACGTTGTTCATTTCCAAAAGTTAGACGGTGAGGTAGAACTGGATGAAACTTTCGTTGGCGGTAAAAATCACAACCGTCATGCCGATAAGAAAGTTCCGAAATGCCAGGGCAGAAGTTTCAAGGATAAAGTTCCCGTCATGGGGATGTTGCAACGTGGCGGAGCAGTGATTTGCAAGGTAGTAAACGACACTTCCGTTAAATCCCTTACGCCTCCTATCCTAAAGTCAGTAGCAAGGACGGCAACACTGTTTACCGATGAATGGCGTGGCTATGACTTAGTCCGTAAACTCTATAAGGCTGAGATTGTTGACCATAGTAGAAAACAATACGTTAATGGCAACGCCTATACCAATAGCATAGAAGGCTTTTGGGGCAATTTCTGCAAGCGTGTATTCCATGCCATTTATAACAAGGTCAGCCGTAAGTATTTGCAGAGATATTTTGATGAGTTCTCCTTCCGATTCAATACTCGCAACGTTTCTAACGCCACGCGGTTTGAAATGGCGATAGCCAACTCCCAAATCCGCGTAACGCAAAATCAGATAGTAGGAAGATGAAGCCAAAGAAAAAAGACAAGAATTATATACCCATACTTGACCAGCCTATTGAGGAATTGAAAAAGCCAATGGGTCAGCCAGTAGATTTTGGAGCGGTGATGAACGATATATTACGCTACAACCCTAAGAAGAAAAAGAAGTGACTATTAGTTGTCAAATATTACCACCCCTTCTTCCGAATATATTGCGCCACTCGGCATTTTACCACCATAAACTGATTGAATAGCCTGATTTAAGCGAATTACCTTTTCCTCAGTTATAATCTCTAAGAATAGAGCTTCCAAGTCCTTGTTATTGTTCATTGTAATGATATTTGAGAGTTTATTATATGAACAATTTGTTGTACGGTAGCACGACTAATGCACCGCAAAGATACGAAGGATTTATGGAATACGCAAATAGCCGACATCCGTGAGGACATCGGCTATTGTATTTTGTAGAAGTATATTAGCTATTATTTACTTCTCTTGGATTTAGGCTTTGGGACTTTTCTTTTGAAGATGACTTGTTTTACATCCTTGTCTATGGTTTGAACAAGACAAAGTACAGAGCCTTTGCTATATGTCTTTTCGGCTACAGTATCTCCGTTCCCAAGAGTTGCGTATCCGTCTTTGGTGAGTGTATATCCAGCATCCTCTAAGTGAATGTCAATTTCCCACCACATAGCAGCTCCGCATAAGAAGTCAACCTCCTTAATTTTATCACTTGCAGTCACGTCCAATACAGCCATCAACAGAGGTCTTTCGGACATATATCCGTATTTCCCCGAAGGCATTACTTGCAGGGGCATCGCCCTCTGCCTGAAACTTTCTTCTGCAGAGTCAAAAGAATTGTTCTCTATGACCTCCGTTCCCAGTGCAACAATCATAGATGATTGACACCACGCGCTAAGGCTGCACACTATGACAGCCATAAGCATTACCATTACTCTTTTCATAGGCGATTTTACAAGAGTTTTTGTTCCCCTCAAGCAGCCGAATATTGGAGATTTTTCTTACTTGAGTTATATATAGAAAGTGGACTGCCATCCTTGCACTCTTGTAGGTATCGCCAAACACCTGAATACACGCACGGATAGGCAGCCCACGTTATATGAGCTGTCACCGTGCCTCGTGTATTCTTAGATGAGAATTGGCGATTTCACAAGAAGTAAGGCACTTTCTCTGTTATTTCAAACGTTGTCTTCTCAAAGACAGCGCAAAGTTACGAAAATTTTTGCTAACTTTGCGCCTAAATAACTGGCTATTATGGAAGATAAGGTAAAATGTGGTCTTTGTGGTGGCGAAGAATGGGTAGTTTCTGATAATTATCCATTCTTACGACGATGCGCCAACCCGAATTGCAATGGATTACATCCTCACGATATTTCCAAACTACAAGGAATAAAGGGTAAGATATTTGATGCAGATAAGAGAGAGATAACTGATATTGAAGAATTAGAAAAACGTATGAAATAGGATTTTCAATAAAACCTCAATACGTTGTGACATATCCTTATCGTTTCGCCAATCAATCAATCTCTTATCAAGCATTTCTATATATTGCTCTTCAACAACTCCCTCTTGTCTTAATTGCATTGCAAGTTTCCGATAAGCCTCTGTACCGCTATTATTCAATAGTTCCATCACCAATCCTCCTTTCCAACCGTTTCTCTAATCAACTTTCCAAAATACTCTCTAAATTCTCTTACATTGCGGAATTTCCGTTCATCAATCTCTATTCCGACTATCTGAGCAAACCTTCGAATAGTGATTAAGTCTGTAAGCGGAAATTTCATATTCCGCTCTTGCTCGGTCACGATACAGCCACTCATCTTATTACTCTTTCGGATAATCCCGATAAGGCTACTGAGAAGCGCGACGGTAGCCGAATTTCCAGCACTATCGCCACTTGTTTCCCTTTCGGTTATATCGTGTACCATCGGAAGTCTATCTACCGATAGAAATGCCTCTCGGAATAGCGTCTGCCCGTCTTCCGCACCGTTGACCGATATGTCGATGCCACCGTCAGCGTTCTTCTCCCAACGGATTGTTATGCTTGACTCGTTCATTTCAGTATCTCATTTTAATAGATAACTTTGAAAAAGAAGGCATTAGACATGTCAAAATGTCAGTAGTGGAATATTGGCATGGAAGTTGTTATATAAAAAAGAACAGCCTCCGTGTTGCAGACGGAGGCTGAACTGGCTTCATCAGTCATATGAGACACCAAGGGTAACTGGTTAGGCGTTGCGCAGATGTTTAACTCTTAAACAAGAAAGTCACTATGTTTGCATCAGATT
>BLLX01000119.1 GCA_011959405.1 Muribaculaceae bacterium | reverse complement strand
TCGACAAGGAGTCTCAACGGACCATGCTTGCCGACATGCTCGGACAGTCATTCAAGGAATATGTGACACGCATAGCAGAAATCACACGCAGCAATGCGCTCAAAGCCATGGACGGAGACCGCAGCAAGCTCCAGATCGAGCTTGACAGTCTCCGGTCCGAGCGAAAACAGCTCGAAGCCAAACGCGACGAACAGAAAAGCCAGCTCCTGAGCGAACAGCGACAGCGCCGCGCCCTCAATGACCGAGTAAAGGACCTTGAAGCACAGATATCTGCCTTCGAAGCCGAAAGAGACCAGTATCAACTGGAAATCAAAAGCATGATCAATAAAATGAGGGTGGCAGGAGTCCGCGAAAGCGACGATGCCGAACTACAGAACCGCATCAAGGAACTCACGGATAAAAATGCCGGACTCACACGCATACTTGAAGAAAAAGACTCCGAAATAGCCGATCTGTCATCTCGTCTGAACGAAGCACAATCGGCCCAAGCACTGGAAAATGCCTTGTCGGCACGTTCGGAAATGACCGGAGAAAATGCCGACACGGCTGAAGAACAGAGTGTATCCGAGAGCGATGAGCCCAAACAGAAACGCCGCCGCGGACGTCCGAAAAAGGATACATCCGCCGCCCGGCAGTCACGGCAGGACTCTTCCGACGGTCTCGATGACATTGACTGGCTGCTCCCTGGCGGCGCACCGGCATCGGCCGCCCACCACCAGTCATCAGATCCCGATTTCGGATATCAGCCGCCACAACGGCCCTCATTTCCTGATTCGGACGCACAACTCACATTGTTTTAAATTCATAGACCAACAACCATAATGAAATTATCACATCTCATTTCAGCTGCAATCATAATCGGCTCTACAATCTATCCGTCAATGGCTGACGCGGCGACGGGATCTGTCAACGTCCGGGCTCTGTCGGAATATGTCTACCCCAACAACCGTGCAACATCCGTGTCCCTGACATTCATGCCCGACGGCCTGAGCTATCTGAAAATGACCGAAGGCGGCAAAAAAGTCGACCGTTTTGACGTATTGAATAACAAATACATTGAAACGGTATTCGATGTCACCCGCACCCGCGGCGACCGCACGGTGGAGAGCATCGACGGTTTTGAACTGAATCCCGACGGCACACAACTGCTGGTCTACATCAATTCAGAACCGATCTACCGCCATTCGTTCCGGGCTGAATACTTCGCATACGAAATATCACGACGCACACTCAAACCGCTGTCAGCCGTACATAAAGTCCAGCAGGCTCCTGTGATGTCGCCCGACGGCCGCATGGTGGCATTCATGGCCGAAGACAACAATATATATGTGGCTAAACTGGACTACGGCACAGAAGTGGCCGTAACCACCGACGGCAAAGTCAACTCCATTATAAACGGTGTACCGGACTGGACCTATCAGGAAGAGTTCGCCACCTACCGTTCAATGGAATGGGCGCCCGACAATTCCGCCCTCAGCTACCTGAAATACAATGAGACGGAGGTTCCGGCCTTCTCCTTTCAGCTATATCAGGGATCATGCGACCCGATGAACCGCTACGCGCTCTATCCCGGCACATTCACATATAAGTATCCCGTTGCCGGCGAAAAAAATTCCGTGGTCACGCTCCACAGCTACGATGTGACCACACGCAAGACCAAAAACATCTCCCTGCCTGATCCTGAAATCGAATACATACCGCGCATACACTACGGACCGACAGCCGACGTGCTCATGGTGGCCACACTTAACCGCGACCAGAACAAACTGGAAATCTACAATGCCAATCCACGCAGCACAGTGGCCCGCAGCGTATATTCCGACAGATCCACAGCCTGGATCACCCCGCAATGCTATGAATCCATATCCTGCGAACCGACCGGATTCGTCGTATTCAGCGACCGCACCGGATTCAGCCATCTCTACCGCTATTCCTATTCGGGCTCAGAGATAGGTGCACTTACTTCCGGCAACTATGACGTGACATGCTACTACGGGACATCCGCCGACGGATCCTACTATTACCAGTCGGCGGTCAACGGACCGCTCAACCGCGTGATCACCCGTGTGGACAAACGCGGCACACACACGAATGTCACTCCCGCCGAAGGATGGGCATCGGCATCATTCTCTCCTCAGATGAACTTCTATGTTGTCAACTACTCCAACGCCGCCAAACCTCCGGTGTACACTCTGATGAACTCCAAGGACAAAACCGTGCGCACCATCGAGGACAACAACGGCTATACATCACGTTTTGCCGATGCTCCCGGCAAAGAATTCTTCACCATCCAGAGCGACGGTCACACGCTGAACGGATGGATTATCAAACCCGTCGGCTTCTCCCAGTCTCGCAAATATCCTGTGGTGGTGTATCAATACAGCGGTCCCGGCTCACAGGAGGTGGTTAACCGATGGTCCATGGACTGGGCCCAATATTTTGCCACACAAGGCTATATAGTGGCCTGTGTGGACGGACGCGGCACCGGAGGACGTGGACGCGAGTTCGAACAGTGCACATACCGCAACCTCGGGCACTACGAAACCATCGACCAGCTGGCACTGTTGTCTCACCTGCGCTCTCTGCCATACGTCAAGGCCGACGGAATCGGCATATTCGGATGGAGTTACGGCGGATATGAGACACTGATGGCTGCATCGGCCCAAGGCGCTACCTATGCTGCCGCAGTCGCCGTGGCTCCAGTGACTTCATGGCGATACTACGACACGGTCTATGCCGAGCGCTATATGACCACCCCCAGGCAGAATCCCGACGGCTACGACCGCTCGGCTCCGATTGAACGCACCGGCTCACTCCGGTGCCCCCTCCTGATCATGAGCGGCACAGCCGACGACAATGTGCACATGTCAAACACCATGGAATATGTGGCACGCCTGCAGGCTGACGACAGGTGGGCCGACATGCTGCTGTTTCCCAACATGAATCATTCTATAAACGGCTGCAACACCCGGGCTGTGGTCTACGCCCGTATGCTCAGCTTCTTCAACACTCATCTAAAATAGGCAACATGAACAAGCCTCACCGCATACTGGTCAATCAACGGGGCATATTCAACCTCTGGTGGCATTGGACTCTCGGGTTCGGACTTTGCACGATTCCGATGCTCATCACCGTTTCCATTCCCCAGATATGGCTTCCGTTCGTGGGATTTGCCCTGTACATGATACTTCATAGGATCATAGACAAAAACCACTATAACGCATCCAATCCCGGTTGCAGCATGATTCTCACCATCTGTGCGCGCACTCTTTTCTGGAGTTCTATAGTAATGGTGATAATCAATAGCCTGCACACTTCATGGCTTGAGCCGATGCTGCTGAATCCCGCAAAATTCAACCACAATATCCGCTTTCTGGCTGTGCTCATATCAGCCCCCGTCACATTTATAATCACTCTGATATGCAAAATCACGGGGCGCAACAACGAACAGTGCAGGATATGCCAG
>BLLX01000118.1 GCA_011959405.1 Muribaculaceae bacterium | reverse complement strand
GGGTGGGGTCAGTCGGTGGCCGACGCGGGCAGTAGCCGGAATGTGAGCCGGTGGAGAGGGCAGGGGCCATGAGCGGCGATGGCGGCACGGTGTGCCGCAGTGGGGTATGCCTTGTTGGATTCCCATCCGTAGTGGGGGTATTGTAAAGCGGCCTGACGTATGAATTCGTCACGGTGGGTTTTGGCCAGAATTGATGCCGCTGCTATGTTGCCGACTTTGGCATCGCCTTTCACCACGGTCTGATGCGGCACGTCGGACCATGCCGTGAATTGGTTGCCGTCGACTACCACGAACTGCGGCCGGAGGGTCAGTGCGTCCAGTGCGCGGTGCATTGCGAGGATCGATGCCTTGAGTATGTTGATACGGTCGATTTCGGCTGCGTCGACCGATGCCACCGCCCATGCCACGGCTTCGCGCTCGATGATCTCGCGCATTTGTTCGCGGCGGTGTTCGGTGAGCGCTTTGGAGTCGTTGAGCCAAGGGTGGGTGAATCCTTTCGGCAGAATCACTGCGGCTGCGAATACAGGTCCGGCCAGACATCCGCGTCCGGCTTCATCGCATCCGGCTTCATGAAGACCGGGGTGTAGGGAGTCGGGCAGCAACATTATCTGAAAGAATTGTAACGCCGGAGTATGGAGCGTATGCGTGCCATGAACAGGTTGATGGACACTGGTTTGGCCATTACCATGTCGACCCCGGCGTCGTAGGCGTCGATAGCTTCGTCGAACGAGAGCAGCACTATGGCCGCGTCGACCGTGGACTGCTGTCGCCGCAGATCGCGTGAAAGTTCTATGGCATTGCCGGGCTTGATGTCGCCGTCGACCACAAACAGGCGATAAGTGTCTGCGTTTTCCGGAATGCCTGAGAGGGTCTGGAATTCCTGCACTTCAATGCCTGTCTGCCGTAAGGCCATGGAGAGCAGGGAGAGTAGTTTAGGGTCGGAGGTGGCTACCAACGCGGATGTAACCGGGATTTCGTATGATTGATATGTCGATGAGATTGTGGCCATTTTGTTTTGTAAGGACAAAGATAGGCCAATGAGTCCTAATAAAAGGTATCAGTAACTTGTTTGTGATACTTTTTTGTCAGAACTTTATTATGACATCCGTGTGGCGGCGAGGGTAAGAATCGATATGGAGGTCTGTGGCGATGCGCTGTGGATGGCTTCGGCGCATGCGCAGAGTGTCGATCCGGTGGTGATTATGTCGTCGACAATCAGTATGTGCGAATAGCGGGCAACATCTTCTTGCTGACCGACGCTGAATGTGCCGCGTGCGTTGTCGAGACGCCCGGCTGCGTTTTTGCTTGTCTGCGACGGGTGGCGGCGTGCGCGGAGCAGTGAGCCGACGGGTATGTCGGTTATGTCCGATATGCCGAGTGCTATGTGGTGGCTCTGGTTGTAGCCGCGGCGTATCAGCTTGAGACGGTCGAGCGGCACCGGGACTATCAGGTCTATGCCGTCGAAGAATCCGGTAGGAGCGGTGATTCTGGCGTGGTCTTTGGCCAGCAGCCTGCCAATAGAAGGCCGGCTTTCGTATTTTGCAGCATGGATCAGCCGGGAGTACGGCGACAGACGTTCATAGAAGAAGCATGCGTCGGCATGATGTATTGGGGCATGGCACATGGTGCGTTCGTGCAGCTGGTTGAATTCCGGGGTCTTGTGATAGCCGGTGAGCGGCATGGCGGCATGGCATCCGAGACACATCACCTTTTCGCCGCTCACAAGCGGTGTGCCGCAGACTTCACAGACTTCTGGATAGATGACACTGAGCAGTCCGTCAATCAGTCCCATCGGAGTCCATCCAATAATCCGGATCGCGGACCAGTTCCATGATCAGCGATGGTTCATAGCCGCGTCCTGCGGCAAACCTGATCAGTTTTTGTCGTGCTATGTGGTCGGGTTCGGTTTCTGCCATGCCGATTGTGCGGCATTTGGCACGCAGAAGCGCGCACAGGTTGGCTATGTATGTTTCGTCGTCGATTTCTTCCGCCAGAGCTTCGTCGATAAGATCGCGGTCGATGCGTTTAAGCCTTAGTGCCTGTATGATTTTTATGCGTCCCCAGCGGGCATAGCGGTATTTGTCGCTGACGAATGCCCGGGCATAGCGGCTGTCGTCTATAAACCGTGTGTCGACCAGATGCTGTACGATCGTTTCGGCCTTGTGGCCTGCGATACCCCATCCGCGCAACTTTTCCATTGCTTCCGATGTGCATTGTTCGGACCGTGCGCATAGGTCTTGTAGTCGGGCAAGAGCCCGTTCAGGAGTCAGTGGATTCATTGGCGTGAGATTATGGCAAAGCGTTTGCGGCCGTACATGTCGGTGACGATGTCTGTGTGGCGGAATCCGAAAGATGATGCCAGAGAGGAATATCGGTCAGCTTCCATCGGGTTTATCTCGAAGTAGACGGATCCGCGCTTCGCGAGATGTGACGACGCATATGCGATAATGGCGCTGTAGAATCGCAGCGGGTCCGTGTCGGGCACAAAGAGAGCCTGGTGCGGTTCGTGGTCAAGTACGTGAGATTCCATTGCCGTCCGTTCGGATTCGAGCACATAGGGCGGGTTGCTGACTATCACGTCCCATTCGCCGGGAAGATCGAGCGAGAGTATGTCTTTCTGACGGAAAATGATGTCAGCTCCGATACGAGATTCATTTTCGCGGGCTATCTCCAGAGCGTCGGCGCTGATGTCTATGGCGGTTACCTCCGGAAATTTAAGAGCACGGGCCAGGGTGATGGCTATACACCCCGAGCCGGTGCCGCAGTCGAGCACGCGCAGGTCTTTTTCATAGGAATGGCGGTCGGTG
The DNA here is from genome assembly GCA_011959405.1 of Muribaculaceae bacterium. Classification (GTDB taxonomy): domain Bacteria; phylum Bacteroidota; class Bacteroidia; order Bacteroidales; family Muribaculaceae; genus UBA3263. The sequence goes on along the minus strand of BLLX01000118.1, from coordinate 721 downwards.
ATCATATCCACCAGCTGGGCCGTTTCCGGGCGTGGAATCAGCACGGCAGGTGTGACCTTGAAGTCAAAACCGCAGAAGCGGGCGTGGCCCACGACGTATTGCACAGGTTCGCCGTTACGCACACGTTCAGCCATGCCTGTAGCTTTGTTCTCTGTGAAATCAGGAATCTGCATATCGGCCTTGATAATGGCATCGACCGGCGACATGTTCAGGCAGTGCTCGATTATGATCCGCTCAATGGCGTGCGCTTCGCCGGCATCGAATTTTGCGGCCAGCATGTCGCGCAGGCGTGAGGATAGTTGCTTTACGGTCATGGGATAAAAAGAAAAAGCCGTCCTGAATGGTTCAGGCCGGCAATTTTGTGTGAGCGAACTCGTTATTATTCAGCTTTGAGGCTGTCAGCAGCAGCGGCGAGAGTGTCGGCAGCAGCGCTGAGAGAGTCAGTTACAGTTTCGGTAACTTCCTCTACAACTTCAGTTGCAGTAGGAGCTTCAGTAACTTCAGTGTTAGCTTCCTTGTTACCGCAAGCTACGAGAGCGGCGGTCGATGCTACAGCGAGCATGAGGATGTACTTTTTCATCTTGATTTTGTTGATTTAATTTATAAAACAATTTTTGTGCTTCAAAAACGGTGCAAAGTTATTGTAAAAAATTGAACTTACAAACAAATTTTATGATTTTTTTTGTTTTTACCCACGGCTCTTTCATTTAAGATTTCGTCT
>BLLX01000117.1 GCA_011959405.1 Muribaculaceae bacterium | reverse complement strand
CAGGGTTTAAGTCTGTCATTGCAAAAGGCATGGGAACGTGTGGGCATGGCGGAAGTCGGCAACCGTATTATCCTGCTGAATAAAGAACAGTTGAAAGAACTGCGTACCCGTTTGAAGAAGAAACAAAGTCCTGACGTGATTGTGATTGACAGCGTGCATTATTTAAGGCGTTTTAATATGGATCAGTACCAGACTTTGCGCGACGAGTTCCCCGATAAGCTGTTTATTTTCATCAGTCATGAAAAGGCAGGCCAGCCCAAAGGTATGATGGCACAGAATATCCGCTATGACAGTGAGATAAAAATACGTGTGGAGGGTTACAAGGCATTCGTCACTACCCGTTACGAGGTTGCCGACCTCGGAGAGGGCGGCGCAGACTTCGTGATATGGGAGGCAGGCGCACAGGAGTATTGGGTTGATAAAATGTAAAAGGATATGGCAGAAAACAAGACAATGGATAAAATCCATAGGGATATTTTGAAGAAGTTCCACACCCTTTGCAGCGTGTTGGGACTGACCGACGCCGAGAAACGCGCCATCGTGGAAAGTTGCGGGGTTGAAAGTAGTCGCGACATGGACACCCACGATTTGATAAACGTGTGCGGCAAACTTTCGGCACAGGTGAACGAAAAGACGGGCGCGGGTGAAATGGACAAACTGCGCAAGCGTGTAATGGCCGCCATTGGTGGCTACCTCAAAGCCACGGGCAAAGAGAGCAACGCCACGGTGATTAAAGGTATTGCCTGCCGTGCCACGGGTCACACTGATTTTAATAAAATCCCGCGTGAAAGGTTGCGCAATCTGGTGGCCGCGTTCAACAATAAAGTAAAAGACGCGCAGGCGGTGAATGATATAGCCGATGCCTTGCTTATGCAAACACTGTTAGGTCATGGGAACGGAAGACAAGCAAATGCGTAAGGAACGCAATCTGCGTTACCAGATGCGGAAGAAAGGCTACCGGTTCAACCGTGAGCAACGTGTGGCCGTGCTCCCAGAGGACAGCAAGAACCGCAGTGCGGTACAGGAGAAGCGGCTGCGGATATTGGGGTATGAATTTCAGTACAATATGTTTCAAACAATATAGAAATGAATAAAGTCCATATATGTGAAACATGTGAATATTGTACACATTCACCGAATTTGTTTCAGCCATACTATTGGTGTTCATGGTATGGGAAAGAAGTAAGAACACCAATTAACAAATGTGATAAAATAGTTCTCAAAATAAGAAAAGTATGAGTGCAAAAAGTGATATAATCAAAGTAACACCGTCTGAATTTATCGGGGTTGGCAACATGAAAGAAACCATTACCAGCAACGGCCATTTGTGTGGGTATTGTCATGGCAATGGCTTCTTTTGGAGCGGGCAGTATCGAGAACATGTGAAGAAAGACTGTCCTGTGTGTAATGGTAGCGGCCAACTCGATGCAGTTATAACAATAGAGTGGAAACCATCAAAACAATAGTATGGAAAAGAAATCAATAACGTGTTGCCTTTGCGGTAAAGAGATAAAAGGCGGTGCTTATAATGCACCGAGTGGCATCTATTGCCCTGACTGTTGGGAACGTAAGCCCAAACAGGAGAAGAAAAAGGAGGAAATGATTGCTTTGTCGCGTTTGGCAACACTTGGAAAAAATTTTAAGATATGAGCAATGCAGTAATGAAAGACGTGCAGCGTGCCATCAGGGAGCGCACCGTCGAAATGGGAAGCGAGGAATACGCGGCATTCATGCAGGAACTTGCCGAATGGGCACAAACGCAGGCCGACATGGCCGAATATGCCGATGATATTTACCAGCACTATGACAACGATTAAACAGTATTTAATCCCTTTTTAATAACTTCAAAATCCGTTTAATATGGAAAATGTAACAATGACCGCGGAAGAACGCCAAGAGTTCGAGGCGTACCGCGCAGAAAAGCAAAAGAAAGAAGCTGCGGCACAGCGCAAGCAGCAGCGTGAGAACTACGCCTCAATGGTGGACGATGAATTGCGTGCCACACTACCTGTCCTCCAAGAGTTGAGCGAACAAATCAAGACGGTTAAAAATACCGTTTTCGGCAACTTTGACGCCATTCTGAAAATGAAGTCGGAGGTGCTGGGACTTACGAAAGACGACCAGCGCAGCCACACGTTTACCACCAGCGACAGCAAACTGCGTCTTACCCTCGGCGTGAACACCATCGACGGCTACCGTGACACGGTGGAGGACGGCATCGCAATGGTCAAGGCATACATTGAAAGCCTTGCCAAAGACGAAACGAGCAAAGCCCTTGTGAATGCCGTGCTGCGTCTGCTTTCCCGTGACCAGAGCGGGAACATCAAGGCCAGCCGTGTGCTCCAGCTTCGTAAGATGGCCGAGGAAACGGGCAACGAGCGTTTTATCGAGGGTGTGCAAATCATCGAGGAAAGCTACCAGCCCACCGCGACAAAGAAATACATTCGTGCTGAATACAAAAACGAAAAGGGTGCTTGGGTGAATATTCCGCTCGGCATGACCGACGTGGAATAAAAAGCCGCGCCAGCTCCATCTGCCAAACTTAACCAACAGCGAGCCAGCGCAAAGCCTTTGTAAAAGGACGTTTGCAAAGGTAGTAAAAAGTAAGCAGATGGAGAAACGAAAACACCACGAAAGTACCATAGAGCGTGTAAGGATGGTTCGCGCCATTACCGAGCAGCACTATGAAAGCGGCAATCAGGCGCGGTGTTACAAGGCCGTATGGCGGCAGCATATTTTTCCAAAGTTCAAAATCTGCTATCGCACCTACCTGAATTATTTAGGCATACCAACGCCTCCTCCCGTGCAGCAGCCGCAGCAACTCACCTTATGGGATGCACTCAATGAAAGCCCCGCGACCTGAACGCGGGGCTTTTTCTTACCCTTTCCGTAGCGTCGGGGCAATCCCCGTCACTTGTGTGGCTTTCGGCACTGCCGTGATGTCCTGCGCGCTGGTGGTGTACCGCTCGACGCTCTCCATCAGTTCCGCGTGGTCGTGGTTGGTCGCCGAGGTAGTCAGCTGGAAGCCTGAAAAGTTATCCCCCCGCAATCCCTGCATGGCGGCATTTATCTGGTCTATCAAATCAAGAAACCCCAGCGCGTCGGACATTTTCGGGTCTTTCGCCCCGTGTGTGCTGACGGTTCGCGTCACCAGATGCAGGCGCACTGCCACGTCGCCGCGCCGTGCGCCGTTGTTCTGCTGCCGCCACTCTATCGGCTCGAACTCCACGAACACGGCAGGCAAAGGCCATACCGCGCCGCCGCTAAGCGTCTGGACGTTGTTGTTCCACAGGTCTATAAACTGAATATCTGTCACGCGCTCGGTAAGACGTGTGCAGATTGCCTGAAAAATCTGTTTTCTCATTTCCTTATGAATTTAGACAGTTGCATGTTGAAATCCGCGACGTTATCGGCAATGACGCCCTTTATTATTTCCTGCGTCCGTTTGCCGTCGCCCACAAACTGACGCTTCGGCATGGTAAATTTCCGCGTGTGCGCCTTTACCGTGTATTGTTTTGCATCTAACATTTGAAAAGGGAC
>BLLX01000116.1 GCA_011959405.1 Muribaculaceae bacterium | reverse complement strand
ATCGACGCGAAGCTGCCGTCGTGTTTCACATATGGGCCGAAACGGCCTATGGCCACTGTGACATCCTTGCCTTCGTATTCGCCGATCACACGCGGGAATTCAAACAGCTTCAGGGCGTCCTCGAGGGTGAGATCGGCCAGCGACTGTCCTTTCAGCAGGGATGCGAACTGGGGTTTCTCGTCGGAATCCGAGTCGCCTATCTGCACTAACGGTCCGAACCGCCCGATCTTGACGCTCACCACCTTGCCGCTCTGGGGATGGGTGCCGAGCACGCGCTCGCCCACGCGGTGTTCGAGCCGCATGTTCAGGGCATGGTCCACTTCGGGGTGAAATACTGAGTAGAATCGTGCTATTTCGTCTTGCCAAGGCAGTTTGCCTTCGGCTATCTCGTCGAATTTTTCCTCCACCCGTGCGGTGAAGTTGAAATCCATGATGTCGGGGAAATATTCGCTCAGGAAGGTGTTGACCACGGTGCCTGTGTCGGTTGGCAGGAGTTTGCCGCGGTCACTTCCTGTGGTTTCGCTGCGTGTTTCGGAGGAGATTTTTTGTGATCCTGCCTGAAGAGTGAGCACGGTGAAGTTGCGCTCGGTGCCGTCGCGGTCGCCGCGTTCCACGTATCCGCGCTGCTGTATGGTGGATATGGTGGGGGCGTAAGTCGACGGGCGGCCTATGCCGAGTTCCTCCATTTTTTTCACCAGCGACGCTTCGGTGAAGCGCGGGGGATTGGTGGTGAACCGCTGTGTGGCCGTGATGTCGCCGGGGGTGAGTGTCTCGCCCTCGCTGAGCCGCGGCAACAGTCCGCCTGTGGTTTCGTCTGACTGACTGTTGTCGTCGTCGCGGTCCTCCATATAGACTTTCAGGAAGCCGTCGAATTTGATCACTTCGCCCTGTGCCATGAAACGTTCGTCGCGTGTGCTGACGGATATTTCAACTGTGGTCCTTTCGATTTCGGCATCGGTCATCTGCGATGCTATGGCGCGGCGGCGTATCAGCGTGTACAGGCGCTTCTCCTGCGAGGTGCCGTCGATGCTCTCTTTGTCGGCGTATGTGGGGCGTATGGCCTCGTGTGCCTCCTGCGCGCCTTTGGAACTGGTGTGGTAGTGGCGCACTTTCAGGTAGCCTGCTCCGAGGTCGTCGGTGATGACTTTGGAGATGGTGTTGATGGCCAGCGAGGAGAGGTTGACGGAGTCGGTACGCATGTACGTGATATGTCCGGCTTCATATAGACGCTGAGCCACGCTCATGGTCTGCGCCACGGTGAATCCGAGCTTGCGCGCCGCTTCCTGTTGGAGTGTGGAGGTTGTGAACGGCGGCGCAGGTGTCTTTTTGGCGGGCCTGACATTGATGGCGCTGACGGAGAAATCGGCGTTTTTGCAGTCCTCGAGGAATTTTTGTGCCGCTTTTTCGTCGGTCAGTCGTTTGCTAAGTTCGGTGCGCAGGGTGGCTCCGGAGGGAGTGGTGAATATGGCTGTGACGCGGAAATATTCTTCCGACCGGAAGTTTTTTATCTCCTCCTCTCGCTCCACTATGAGCCTTACGGCCACCGACTGTACGCGTCCGGCCGAAAGGGCGGGCTTGATTTTTTTCCACAGTACGGGGCTAAGCTCGAATCCCACTATGCGGTCGAGCACGCGTCGCGCCTGCTGGGCGTTGACGCGGTCTATGTCGATGCCCCGCGGGTTGGCTATGGCGTTGAGTATGGCGTCTTTTGTTATTTCGTGGAACACTATGCGACGCGTGTTGTCGGGGTTGAGTCCGAGCACTTCATAGAGGTGCCAGGCTATGGCTTCTCCCTCGCGGTCTTCATCGGAAGCCAGCCAGACCGTCTTGGCCTTTGCCGCGGCTTCCCTTAGCTCGCGCACCCTGTCGATCTTGTCGTCGGGTATTTCATAGTGCGGTGTAAAGTCCCGGCGTCCGTCGCCGTTCTCTTCGAGCGAGAAGCTTTTTTTGGCGAGGTCGCGTATGTGGCCGTAGCTCGACAGGACTTTGTAGTCTTTGCCGAGAAATTTTTCTATTGTCTTCGCCTTGGCCGGCGACTCTACTATCACGAGGTTCTGCATAGGGCTGTTGAGGTTTTATGCCGCAAAATTAACGAAAAAAATTGTGGCGTCAAAAGACCAACGCCACATTATCTATCCACAGTTCCATTCCCACTTGCCCGACATATGCGGTGCCGCTGCCGGCCGAGGCCATTACTATCAGGTGTGTTGGTGTGGCGTCGGGCGAGTCCCACCCTTCTTCTTGCACGGGCACCATTTTTCCTTTGGAGTTGCGTGCGTGGTAGGATTTGTCGCCGTTGAGCAGGCCCATATAGTCGCGGTAGGACGGGTTTTTGGACGCGTCGCCGTAGATCACCGGTATGCGGTGTTTTTCTTTCCACGGTGATGAGTGGCGGAAGCGTTCGCGTCCGGTGCCTACGCGCGTGGCGTGGATGTTGCCGTCGGCGTCCTCCCATCGTCGCTGGAGGTAGATGAACACGTCGGCACTGTCTTCGCCGGGATATGTCTTTTTGGATTCTGTGGTGGCCCGCGTGAGCATTCCTGAGCCGGGATCGACGAGTTTGTAGTCGAACTGCAGGGCTGACGGACGCGATGTGAACGGTATGCCCATGTTCATTTTTCCGTAAGGGTTGGAGGTGCTGGTGATCGGTTCGATCATTTCACCGAGGAATATGGAGCCTGACACGAGCACTTCGATGTTCATCATGCCGAGCACCTTGCAGTGTTCGAGTACGGTGGTCAGGCGTGCGCATTTGCCGTTGCCGTGGTCGGCGGGCACCACTGCGTTGCTGGTTTTGACCACGCCCATGACTTTGGCATAGACGTTGGACGTGGCCCATGGCGAGCCGCCGAGGTTCACGTAAGGCCTGGAGCCTTCGATGGTCTGCGTGGGTCCGATTTCATAGACGGTGCGGGTGTTGCCGCCCAGCACTTTCGACTCTTTGATATGGCGTGTGATCCATTGGTCCATGTCGCCGTATTTGATGGGCGCCACAGTCTGGGCTGCGGCGCAGACGGTCAATGCGGTTGCCGCCAGTGTTGCTGTGAGAATTTTTCGTGTAGTCATATCTAACTGCAATAACTTTCAGGCGGTCCAGATGGTTCAACTCCAGGTGTAATATTCTTTGCGGCGCTGTCGCGCGAGACATTTGTGGCGCAGGTTTGTGAACGGTCGCCGAAGCATCATCCACGGCACTGTGAGCGTGGCCGGACGTGCGCGCAGCGAGAGCAGGGTGCGTCGCCATGTCAGGCATATCGGAAGCCACAGCAGCGCTATCTGTGCGCCCACGGCCCCGCATTGTGTCCAGTCGCGATTGTAGACGGCTGCTGCTGCGGCCGTGACGGTGAGCAGGACGAATAGCCATGTCATAAGCGAGCTGAATCCGAAGAAGCGGGCCGATCCTTTGCGCAGCGACCGTGCGGTGTGGAAGCGGCGGGGACGCCGCTGGCGGTATTCATGGCGCGATGAAGGATGGCTGTAGGTGACCTGTGCGTCGCGGCTGACCACTGCTGCCGTGTTGTCTCTGGTGGTCACGCGGTTGATGAATAT
>BLLX01000115.1 GCA_011959405.1 Muribaculaceae bacterium | reverse complement strand
GGAGTCGAAATGAACCGCTGGACCTCCTTGAACAGAGCCAGCGCTTCTTCCGCATAACGTTTTTCGCCTGTGGCTATGGCATATTCCGCTTTTGCAAGCGCGGCGAAACATTCCGAAAACACATAGCGGCGTTTGCGCAGCGGGCGTCCGTCGGCTGTGACTTCGAAATACATGCGTCCGTCTGTAGGGTCATAGCAGTGGGCATCAGAAAAGTCTATGCAGCTTTTGGCTATCTCCAGATATTCGGGCCGACGTTCTATATTGTTGTAGGCCGCGGCAAAAGTCCATGCGCACCGCCCCTGAAACCATACGGATTTGGTGGTGTCCATGAGCCGTCCGTCGCGGTCTACGCAAGTGTACACGCCGCCGTTTTCACGGTCATAGCCGTGACGGAGCCAGAAGGGGAGGATGTCGGTGGTCAGGTCGTCGGCATATCTGTCGCCCCAGGCCTTTAGATAATTAGCCCATTCCATAGCTCAAAACCGGTTGCAGCGTTCAAAGAATCCTATTTCTTCAAGCTCTTTTTTGAGACTCAGCTCTTCTTCCGGAGTGATGTTCTGGAACGGAGTGCGGTTTGGTCCGAGATCAAGTCCGATGAGCTTCATGATGCGTTTGCCTCCCACGATATTGCCACGATAGCGGCAGATTACGTTGATCACCTCCTGTGAGAAGTTCTGGTGATCGCGTGCGGCGTCTATGTCGCCGCGTTTCCAGGCATCGATGATTGCCGTGAGTTCACGGCCGTTGTAGTTGGTGGTGCCGCCGATTCCTCCGCGTGCGCCGCCCATGGCCAGACACGGCAGTATGGTCTCGTCCTGTCCGTGAAGCATATCGAATTTGCCGTTGCCGTAAAGGCGACACTGGTTGTATTCATACATGCTTTCAAACGTATATTTTATTCCGGCGAAGTTGGGCACACGTCCGTCCACTGCTTCAAGAAGCTTCACCATAGGCAGGAACGCGCCGTTGAATGCCGGGATATGATAGAAATAGAATGGCAATCCGGGGGCTGCCGACGCTATCTCTTCGATGTATCTGACGAGTTCCTCCACGCGTCCGATTTTGGGAAATGGCGGAGCCATGGCTCCTATGCCACAAGCTCCGTGTTCGGCGGCATGGCGTGCGAGTTCTTTTGCGCTTTTCACGCAGCACGCACCCACGTGCACTATCACTTTGAAGTCTTTAGGCGCAGCTGCTATCCATGCTTCGGTCAGCTGCTTGCGCTCGTCGTCGGTGAGCATGTATCCTTCGCCCGACGATCCGTTGATGAACACGCCTTTAAGTCCGTTTTTACGAAGCATGGCGGCATATGCCGGAATCGGCTCGAGATTTACTTCTCCATTGGGGTGGAATGGGGTGAACGGGGCATCTATCAGCCCGCTGATTTTTTCGAATGTCATAATATTATGTGAGTTTGTAATCATGATTTGTGCAAATGTACAAAACATTTTATTATGCCGGAAAAAAACGGCGCCGGAACTTGCTTGACCTGCATGTCCCGGCGTCGTTTATGATTTTGTATTATATGACCGTTTACTGATCCTGATATTTTTCGGCTTCAGCTTTGAACTGGTCGAGAGAAACGGTGTGGTCTTCGATGGTCACGGCATTGCCGATGGCTTCAAAGAGGTTGGCGTTGGTCACGGCTTCGATGATGTAACGGCGTGAATTTTTGTCGTTGATCATGTTCTTGGCATAGCCGCTGAGCATATCCTCGTCGATATTGGTCATGCCATACTGGGCAAACTGGCGTGCGGCCAGATGAGTGGCATATTTAAGAAGATCGTCTTCTGTGACCTTGACATCCAGCTGGCGTGAGATCTGGCCGGAGATGAGTTCCCATTTGATCGAGGGAACAGCCTTTTCGTATTCCTCGTTCACGTTTTCTTCGGTCAGGCCTTCGTTGCGGCGTACAAACCATTTTTTCAGGAATTCGGCGGGAAGTTCGAAGTTGCCGTAGGTTTCAAGGAGGTTAGCACGGGTCTGGCGTTCGAACAGTGCGGCAGAGTTGGGCAGAAGCTGGGATTCGATCATCTTTTTGATCTGCTCCTGATACTGTTCTTCTGTGGTGCAGTCGGCTCCGAATGCCTGCTTGAAGAATTCCTCGTTGTGTTCGGCGGGCTTTATGCCGGTGATTTCAGCGATAGTCAGTTCAAAGTCACCTTTGGTCTCTTCGGCCTGTTCGCGTGAAACGTTGAGCAGTGACGAGAGTTCGGCCACGTTGCCTTCTGTAGCTTCGTAGGGGTTGAACACCACGGTGTCGCCGGGTTTCACGTCATTGAATTTGGCTTCCTGATCTTTGTTCTTGAAGGTCCAGGGGCCGAGAATGGCGTTTTCGACAACGATGGCGCCTTCTTCCTTGCCCAACTCCTTGAGTGTACCTTTCACCAGCGCGCGGTCGGCGTATGCCTGAAGCTGTTCCTGCGATCCGAAACGTGCGGAAATGGCGCGGTCCTGCTCTTCGATCATTTCGTTGGTCACTTCAATGCGGTAGTAGGGCAGGGTCACGTCCTTGTCGAGTTTGATCTCGAGTTTGGGGGCAAAGCCTATTTCATATTCGAAAGTATAGTCTTTCTGGTTGTCGAGATCCAATTCCTTGACGTCGGCGGGGATGGGTTCTCCGAGTATATCCACTTTGTTGTCGGTGAGATATTTCACAACGGCATCATAGACTTCGCGGTTTATCACGTCGGAAGTCACTTCTTTGCCGAAGCGGCGCTCGAGTATGGATTTGGGTACGGCACCTTTGCGGAATCCGGGCAGAGTATGTGTGCGGCCTATTTTTTTCAGTTCATCGGCTACTTTCTGCTTGTAGTCGGCCTCTTCCACATTGACAATGAGTTTGCCGGCGGTGTCGTTAATTTTTTCTAAATTGACGTTCATCGTGTTATTTTGTGTTTCTTATTGAATTATTTTGCGTTATGAGCGGGTACAAAGTTATGAATTTGCGACGGTCGGTGCAAGCGGATTAAAATTTTTTAATACCCATCACTTCTCTCACCTGGGCAAGAGTGTCGGCCGCGGCCGCACGTGCGCGTTCCGCTCCGATGCGCACCGCACGGCTCAGATATTCGTCGTTGGCCTGTATGTCGAGTATGCGCTGGCGTATGGGGGTAGTGACCGCAAGAATATCTTCGGCCAGCTGCTTCTTGAGGTCTCCATAGCGGATGGAGCAGTCGGCGTATGCCTGACGGAAGTGCTCCACGACTTCAGGAGCCGATGTCAGCTCCAGCAGCGTGAATAGGTTGGCTATAGGCTCGGTCATGGGCGATCCGGGCTCTTTGGGGCCTTCGTCGGTAACTGCGCGCATTACTTTCTTGCGCAATGCTTTTTCTTCGTCGATAAGGTAGATGCAGTTGCCTTCGCTTTTGCCCATTTTGCCTGAGCCGTCCAGTCCGGGCACTTTCACCGGCTTGCCGCCGAAATTGAAATTCTGAGGTTCCACAAGCAGGTCCACACCATAGAAGGAGTTGAATCTGCGGGCAAACCGGCGGGTGAGTTCCAGATGCTGTTCCTGATCCTTGCCTACGGGCACTTTGGTCGCTTTCTGGATAAGGATGTCCACGGCCATCAGGGTGGG
>BLLX01000114.1 GCA_011959405.1 Muribaculaceae bacterium | reverse complement strand
CATCTGTCGAATATACTCTTGACGGCGTTACGCTTACGCTTAATTCTGCAGTGGTGGGCGACGGCCAATACGGCACCAAGTCGACCGATATTGCCTTTACGGTAGAAAACGACGGGTCTCTGTCGGGTGATAATCAGTATTTTTGTTCCAACAGCACTACCGCCACATATCGTTTTGATCTGTCGGATGGCAAGATGCTGCCGGAAGAGACCGAAGAGCCGGAATCCCAGTGGCAGTCGCTCGGAATGGCACAATACACCGACGGTATTGCATCCGGACCGTATAGTATTGACATTCTGACTTATGAAGTGGAAGTTGAGCAGAGTCTGGATAATCCTTCGCTGTATCGTCTCGTAAATCCATACACAAACGGCAACTGGGAATATAACAGCGACGGAAGTCTGACAATAGATTCAGAGAAGACATCTTATCTGACGTTTGATGTTTCAGATCCTTCAAAGGTTGTGATCGTTACCACCGAAAGCGATGGCTCGTGGAACTACTCGCCGCTGAACGTCGATCTTGGCGGTTACGGAGAGTTGCAGGTATTCGACCTTTCGTTCAGTGGCGGATACGGTACATTTGCCGGAGGAAATATCATATTTCCGGCCAAATCATTGCTTGTCAGCGAAACCGATGATGAGGATATGTATTACTCCAAGGAAGTGAAAGTCGTGTTGCCGGGAGCCGCTGACTATTCTCTGCAACTGTCGTCGGATGAACTGTGTGTTGAAGGAGCACCATTTCCGTTCAACATCACTGTGGGAGCCGATGTGCCGGCTGTGAAGTGGCTTTTTATCTCCGGACAATACGGAGCTTCTGCCGATAATTTTGCCGTTGTCGCGCAGTCGGGGTCAAATCTCAATGCCGAGAGCGCATCCTATCAGCTCACACCTCAGGAGGCCGGATGGTACACTCTCTTTGCAGTGGCTTTAGATGCAGAGGGCAACGTTTTGAACGGTTCCGCGATATTCTGCTACAACGAAAAGCATGTGGCTGACGAGTGGACCTCTCTCGGCTCCACGGAATTCATTGACGATACATTCCTTCCGGTCTTTGGAATTAATGATCAGGTGCCACTTATGGAAGTGGAAATTCTGGAAAACAAAGCCACTCCCGGACTCTATCGTCTGGTAGATGCCTATGCCGCCCATCCCGCACTGACTGCTGATATGCTGCATAGCGGACACCATCACTATCTTGATATCGATGCCACAGATCCGGTAGCTGTTAAAATAGCCGAAACGCCCATGGGCATTGATTTTGACGGGCATTTTACTCTGAAGTCCAACAATGACGGCACACTGGCCGGCGGAGCCATTACTTTCCCGAGCCGCGGACTTGTGCTTTACATTGGCGATAGCGGATATTATGCGAATCAGGCCGGCAACTTTAAAGTGTCGATCCCTTATACGGTTACTGTGACCGTGACGGATGGCGACGGTCCGATCGAGGGTGCTTATGTCGGTGTGGACGGCTCTGAGGATGATGATCTGGTAACCGATGCCGAAGGCAAAGTGACTCTGATCTCATCAAAGCATGCCGGAACCGAGCTGAAACTGTCGGCTCAGAAAGATGGATATCAGGGTGAGGGTGTGACGGTAACTCTTGGTGACGATGTGAAACTCTCGGCGACCATAGTTCTTGAAAAAGCCGTAGACACTGCTCTATTTCAGGTGGTCACTACCGACCAGAAACCGATAGAAGGTGCCACTATAACGGTGGAGGGCATTGAGACCCCTCAGGTCACCGATGCATCCGGATATGTTTGGTTCACTCTGCCCATAGAATATTTCAGCGGTAAGGAAACTCACTATGCGGTCACAAAAGAAGGATACGTGAAATGTACAGGCACCTATAAATTTACTGAAGCTATGGTGGCTTGTGTCGTGGTTCTTGAAGTCGATCCGGGTAGCGGCATTGTCGGAGTGGAGTCTGCGGATGCCGGCGCTGCGGTAAGATTCTTTGATCTCTCCGGACGCGTGGCAAACGGTTCCACGAAAGGATTGGTGATCGGTTCCGACGGGACAAAGACACTGATCCGCAAGTAAACGGAATTCTTATTTTCCTTTTTCCTTACCTGAGACGTCCGGCTGTAACGGCCGCGGCGTCTCAGGTCCTGATTTAAGTTGCAGGTACGGAATAAAATGTGTAATTTTGTGATGATATTTCATAATCAAACAAGCCGATCACATATGAAACTAACTAAACTTGCATTTGCCATGACAATTGCATTGACCGGATGCACGTCGCAAACGGAGCATCTGAAAAGTCTGAATCCCGAATATTTTGACAAGGACACCCCTGTTGGTGAAGATTTCTACCACCATGTGAACCGCGGATGGCAGAAGGCCCACCCGCTCACAGACGAGTATGCCCGCTACGGCAACTTCAACATTCTCGCCGACACAGCCGAGGTGCGCGTGCGTGATCTGGTGCTCGGAGTCTCCGACACCAATCCGGCTCCCGGCTCTGTGGCCCACAAAGTGGCTACTATCTATTCGCTCGGCATGGACTCCGTGCGCCTGAACAAAGAGGGTGCCACTCCTATCCTTGCCGATCTCAAACGCATTGAGGACACTCCCCACGAGGGCATGGAAGACCTGTTCCTCTGGATGCACGGCAACTATGCCAGTCCGTTCTTCAGCGCCGGCCCGATGGAAGACATGGGCAACTCCAACGCCTATGCCATGTATGTTGGCGGTGGCGGCATGGGCCTTGGCGACCGTGACTATTATCTTCTTGACGACGAGCGCAACACCGAGGTACGTGAAGCTTACAAAAAATTGATTGCGGATCAGATGTGCAATGCCGGATACTCCGAAGCCGACGCCCGCAGGATCATGAACAACGTGATGAAGATCGAGACCTCGCTTGCCGAAAAGGCTTGGACACGCGAGGAAAGCCGCAATATCCCCGCGATGTACAATCCCCGCTCGTTTGCCGAACTGAAAGAAATGTATCCTGCGGTAAACTGGGACCGTTTCTTCATCGAAACCATGGGCATCGAATCGCCCGACACTGTGATCGTGACTGAAATAGAACCCCTGCGCCGTGGCGCGGAGCTGCTGGCCAAGTCATCCGACCGCGAGATCAAGGATTACTATCTCTGGAAATACGTAAGTCAGGCATCCCCCATGCTCAGTGACGACTTCATTGCATCCAACTTTGAATTCAGCAAGGTGATGCGCGGTGTCAAAGAACAGCGTCCCCGCTGGAAGCGCGCCCTTGCCGCTACCGAAGGTACTCTCGGCGAAGCCATCGGTCAGCTCTATGTCGAAAAATATTTCCCAGAATCCTCCAAGCAATACATGGTGGGACTGGTGGAGAACCTGCGCACGGCTCTTGGCCAACATATCGACAATCTCACATGGATGAGCGACTCTACCAAAGCCAATGCCCGCGAGAAACTGGCTGCATTCACAGTTAAGATCGGCTATCCCGACAAGTGGAAAGACTATTCATCCATGGAGATAGATCCGGCACTGTCGTATTATGAGAACATGCACAATGCCTCGATGTGGCACCAGCGTGAGATATATGCCAAATGGGGCAAGCCAGTCGACAAGACCGAATGGGGCATGACTCCTCAGACTGTCAATGCTTACTATAATCCCATGGCAAATGAGATTGTATTCCCCGCAGC
>BLLX01000113.1 GCA_011959405.1 Muribaculaceae bacterium | reverse complement strand
CGTGTATGTGACCGGGACTACCGTGTCGTTCGAGACCGAAGCGGTGACAGCCGACGAAATGCGCCGCCGCATAGCCGTCTACTCCTGTGACTTCCCCTATCTGGTATGCGAGAATCCGGACGGAACTGTGGCGGGCTATTGCTATGCCCATCCGTGGAAAGACCGTCCGGCATACTCACAGACACTGGAAACGACAGTGTATGTGGACAAAAAGTTTCACGGACAGGGCGTGGGACGCAGACTCATGGAGATACTGATAGACAGATGCCGCACTGCCGGCTACGGTGCTCTTATAGCCTGCATCACCGCTGAAAACGAAGCGAGCCTGAGGTTTCATGAGTCACTCGGATTTTCACAGGTGTCACATTTCCGCGGTGTTGGCCGCAAATTCGGCCGCTGGCTCGATGTGGCCGACATGGAGCTGCAACTCCTTTGAAATGCGGGGAAAAAGCAGTAAATTTGCACTCCCGTATAACCAAGTCTATGATATCAATACGCAATCTTTCGGTGGAATTCAGCGCCAAGTCGCTGTTTGACAATATAAATTATGTGATCAACCGACGTGACCGCATAGCCCTGGTGGGCAAAAACGGCGCGGGAAAGTCAACCATGCTGAAAATCATCGCCGGCCTTCAGCAGCCCACATCCGGCTCGGTGGCAGTGCCGTCGGGGGTGACAGTCGGCTACCTGCCGCAGCACATGACCACGGAAGACACATGCTCCGTGGCCGACGAAGCCCGCAAGGCATTCAGCGACATGGCCGAAATGCGTGAGGATCTCGAGCGGATGAACACCCAGCTGGCCGAACGGACCGACTACGAAAGCGATGAATACTCTGAGCTGATCGAACGGGTGGCGGCTCTGACCGAGCGTCTGGCCATGGAGGACGGATCGGGCGGAGAAGCCGAGATCGAGAAGACGCTGACAGGTCTGGGATTCACCAGAGAGGATTTCAACAGACCCACATGTGAGTTTTCAGGAGGATGGCGCATGCGCATCGAACTGGCCAAGATATTGCTCCGACGCCCGGACGTGCTACTGCTTGACGAGCCGACTAACCATCTCGACATCGAGTCCATACAGTGGCTGGAAAATTTCCTTGTGACCAAAGCGGGCGCTGTGGTGCTGGTGAGCCACGACAGGGCATTTATAGACAACGTGACAAACCGCACTATAGAAATATCGCTCGGCAAAATCTACGACTATGCTGTCAATTACTCCAAATACGTGGTGCTACATCAGGAGAGGATAGAGCAGCAGATGCGCGCCTATCAGAACCAGCAGAAGCAGATAGCCGACACCGAGGAGTTTATCGAACGCTTCCGCTACAAGGCTACCAAGTCCGTACAGGTACAGAGCCGCATCAAGCAACTGGCTAAAATAGAGCGGATAGAGGTGGACGAGGTGGACACTTCGCACCTGAGTCTGAAGTTTCCTCCGGCACCACGCTCGGGCGACTATCCCGTCATAGCCGACAATGTGGCCAAGGCATACGGCGCGCACACTGTGTTCTCCGGAGCGACATTCACCATAAAGCGCGGCGAGAAGGTGGCGTTCGTGGGCAAAAACGGTGAGGGAAAATCCACACTGGTTAAGTGCATCATGGGCGAGATCCCGTATGACGGCGCGCTGAAAACAGGCCACAACGTCAAGATCGGCTATTTCGCACAGAACCAGGCTCAGCTGCTCGACGGCGATCTGACGGTGTTTGACACCATAGACCGCGTGGCCGTGGGCGACATCCGCACCAAGATACGCGACATACTCGGAGCGTTCATGTTCGGCGGCGAAGCCATCGACAAAAAAGTGAAGGTGCTTTCGGGCGGAGAGAAGACCCGTCTGGCCATGATCAGGCTTCTGCTTGAACCGGTGAACCTGCTGATCCTCGACGAACCGACCAACCATCTGGACATGCGCACCAAGGATATACTCAAACAAGCCATAAAGGATTTCGACGGCACGGTGATCGTGGTGAGCCACGACCGCGAGTTTCTGGATGGTCTGGTGGAAAAGGTGTATGAATTCGGCGGAGGTCAGGTGCGGGAATGCCTGGGAGGTATATATGAGTTTCTGGAGAAGAAGAAACTGGCGTCGCTTCAGGAACTGGAACGTAACAAAAAGACCGTCCAGACGGCACAGCCGGCCGAAGCCGTCAAGGACAAGCCACAAAACACCGATCAGCCGAACGCCGCCAGACTGAGCTATCAGGAGAAAAAAGAACGTGACCGCACGGTGAGCCGCGCCGAGAAGAAAGTGGCCGGATGCGAGACGGACATAGCCCGGATAGAAGCGGAAATAGCCGCGCTGGAGGAGACTCTGGCGTCACCGGAAAGCGCTGCCGACACTGATCTATACACACAGCATGCCACGCTGCGCAAACAGCTTGAAAACGCGATGAGCCTGTGGGAACTCGCATCAATGGAACTTGACGAACTCAAAGAAAAATATGGACTACTTTAAAACACGGCGCACCATCCGCCGCTATTCAGACCGCCCTCTCTCCGACGAACTTATAGCCGACATGCTTGACAAGGCCATACATGCGCCCACATGCGGCTCCATGCAGCTGTACAGCGTGGTGGTGACACGCTCAGACGAGGGCAAGAGCGCCCTGGCTCCCGCCCATTTCAACCAGCCGTGTCTGACCGGAGCACAGGCGGTGCTCACATTCTGCGCTGATTTCAACCGGTTTACGCGCTGGTGTGAGCAGCGCGGAGCAGATCCCGGCTTCGACAACGTGCAGAGCTTCATATCAGCGGCGCTCGATGCCACGATTCTGGCCCAGCAGTTTGTCACCATAGCTGAAATGAACGGACTCGGCACCTGCTATCTGGGCACCACCTCCTGGAATGCCCCCATGATCATCGACGCTCTCTCGCTGCCGGAACTTGTGGTGCCTGTAATCACGGTGACCGTAGGTTATCCGGCAGAAAGCCCGGAAGTGCAACCGCGACTGCCGGTTTCGGCTTTCATACACACTGAAAAATACAATCCCAACTCCTCCGAACGCATCGACTCAATGTACGGCGAATTCGAGAACCTTCCGGCAAACCGCGCCTACGTCACTGAAAACAAAAAAGATAGTCTGGCACACGTTTTCACCGACGTGCGCTATCCCCGCGAAGCCAACGAACATTTTTCACACATTTTCACGGAAATGCTGAGAAAGGCGGGATTTTTGGCCGAAAAAGCGTAACTTTGCACCTCACAAATCAATAAATTTCTACATTTCTTTATGGACATCTTCCAATCCCTGCTGGCTCCCGGCAGCACGACACTGGCAAGCACTCTGGTGCTCTACTCTTTCGTTATCGCTGCGGGAATCTATCTGGGCAAGATGAAAGTAGGCGGAATTTCTCTCGGTGTCACATTTGTGCTTTTCGTGGGCATTCTGATGGGACACTTCGGCTACACGGTCAATTCCGAAGTGCTGAAATTCGTGCGAGAATTCGGCCTGATCCTGTTCATCTTCGCCATCGGTCTTCAAGTAGGCCCTGCTTTCTTCTCATCATTCAAAGAGGGAGGTATCAGGCTCAACATGCTTGCCGTGGGCATAATAGCCCTCAACGTGGCCATGGTATTGGCCATATACTACACTACAGGTCCCGAGACCACCATGGTGCAGCTTGTGGGCGTGATGAGCGGCGCCGTAACCAACACGCCTGGTCTCGCAGCCGCGCAACAGGCGGTGGGCGATCCGGCAAAAAGCGACATTCTGGCAATGGGATATGCCGCAGCATATCCTTTGGGCGTATGCGGC
>BLLX01000112.1 GCA_011959405.1 Muribaculaceae bacterium | reverse complement strand
CTTCTCTCGGTGGAAACATTCCTGAAGAACAAGGTTTCGCTCACGACAGAGGAATGCTGGACGACTTCAAGCACTTCCTTGAATTGCACCCCGGCATGAGCTTTGAGGAAGCCAAACGCCGCTTTAAGGACGAGCAAAAAGCCAAGCAACAACGCAAAGGTCCTAAACTGCACTAATCAAAAATCCACCGAGAGAAAATCGTTTCTTTCGGTGGATTTTCTGTTAAAAGTCGGAAATGAGACATCTACTTAACATAGAAAGAGATTTAAGATATCCCAAATTGCTATACTCAAAATTATGTGTTACACTATTCCATTGCATAAAGCCCAAATAATGGTTATGTTCATTACCATTATAGACGGTTGTAATCATGGACAGTTGGTTCTCAAACTGTAAGATGTCATATAATCGAGAACTGCAACCATTATCAATGTTAATCAAAAGACCATACTTGGCATTTGATACCAAACAATAGCCAATTAATTGAGACCATTCTTTTAAGCCAACACTTTTCATGAGTTTTACCTCTAATATTACAATCTCAAAAGAAACTCCATCGGTAATTAATGCAAATACATCTAAATCCAGTGGCTGTAATTTATGTGTATACTCAACAATGCAAGATGGCAAACTTGAATTTTCTGATATTATTCTCTTTAAGTTAGTTTTTAATTCACCTCTTCCCCAATATATTTTAATGTTTTCTTTGTCTGCTGAAACAAAGTTGCTTCTTAGATTAGTCTTTATAAAATCCAAGATTTCAGGATAGTATGACAACTCATTTCTCATCTAAGTCCGAAATGTTAAGTGGTCTAACAATTAATTTATATGGATTCCCAGTATCATGTATAATCAACTTAGCATATACATCTGGATTTTGTGGTCCTATTAATGCTCCCCGATTATTATGGAACAATCCTAAAGGAGTAAGTCTATTGGGCATTACACATCTGACAGAGAACTCTGGATATTCCATTAGTTGAGATTTGACAATGCTCATGAACTTACCTTTTGGACGTTTCCCCTTCAATTCTGTTTGAGGTACAATCAAGTATGCAATAGCTTGCAAAATCTCTCCAACGGGATAACCACTTCTACTATCCATCCCATAAAGCAATTCGTTTCTATTTTTTTGAAATGCTTGAACTAAATCTTTTAGATAAACTTGATTATCCTCATATGTCACAGCGCTCATTAAAGAATCAGAAGCCATGATTTGCCTTATTTTATCTTCTGTATCCTTACATATAATGGGGAATGGCATTATCAACTCTCCAATACTTTTGAAAGAATGTTCCAACTGTTGATATGGAGCATGAGGACATCCTAATGTGGCACAAATATGTCTAAAATGGACATAATGCCCCCCACGGATACACATTGGTAAACGCTCATCATTCTCTCCTGGGTGTATTGTGGAGACAGAAGGATGTATTTCCCTTTCTTCGCATACTTCAGTCTCGTTGGGGTGGGCTTGTTTTGCTCTATTAAAATTTGCAGACTCAACTTTGGTTTTAAACCCAAATGCGCCAAATTCTGCATACTGATCAAGTTGTATTCTTAACTTGAACCCTTTTGCCCAACTCTTGTAATATGGATTGTTTGAAGCATGAAAATTTGGATGATTCCACAAAATCTGATCAGGAATACAGTTTACACTATAAAGCAATTTACATAATGAGCAGATAGCTTCAAAGTTGAATCCTTTTAATTCAAATGATAGGATTTGTACATTATCAGTAAATCTCCTTTGGTTCGGATTAGTGCTTCCAATACTATCTGCTAATCCAGCAATGAAACGTCTCTTTATATTCGCATCTTTTAGATGTGGTATAATCCCATCTATTGGAAGTTCTGAACGCAGTTCTCCCTCGCAATTAATACCGTATCTCTCTAAATCGCTCTTTAACTCCGATAAATCACCCTCACATATAATTGTCCAATATTTATTAGAAGCTTCAAAATTCACTCTGAGATTATAGATTGAGCGCAATAACGGACTTACAAATCTCATTATATCATCTGAGATTTGTGAAGCACGTTGTGGGTTCTTAATATAAGAACCCCATTGACGATAAGGTAATTGAATGCTGAAATAATCTTCTGCATTACCAAACTTACCACCTCCAATTATTAAGCCGAAGATATATGCCTTATCTGTATCCATTTCACTTATCCTCAAAAACTTGTTCCATTATCGCTTTCGCTATATTATATGCCAAATTTACTGGAACGGCATTTCCAATTACTTTATACATCGCAATGATGTTTTTTTGACAATCATCAATAAATATAAAGTCGTCAGGGAAAGACTGTATTCTTGCCGCCTCTCTAATTGTAAAACGTCTGTTATGAACTGGGTGCAGTATTCCGCAGTTTTCTGGCTGGGCTGAGGCTGTCATTGTGCCACAAATCTCTTTGCGGGAAAATCGACGATAAAAATTTGGAGAGCGATATTTTTTCATATCATCTCTTATTTTCTTAAATCGAGGAGCGAGATGTTCATATGGGATATCCTTCCATGAGCCGCCCTCTGGAATATACTCTACCATATCCAACGCTTGAGGTGATAATGCCCAATCGGTTTGGTTGGGGACATCAGCAGAGATATTAAGGATATGCTCTAATGTGAGGTTGTTCTTTTTTATTTTTTCGGGAAATTGAAATTCAAGATGATAATCCTTTCTTATTCCCACAAAAAAAACTCGTTGGCGATTTTGTGGAACCTCATAATCGGAAGCGTTTAATAATCTATAAACGACATTATAGCCAATATCTCCAATGGTGGCCAAATCATCCAAAAGAACATCTACAAGATTCCTTCCATCAATATATTTAGTAGAAAGTAATCCCTTGACATTTTCAAACACAAATACTTTTGGCATTTTGCATTTTATTATCCTGAGACATTCCTTATATAGCATACCTCGAGAATCATATACTCCCTTGCGACTTCCAGCGTTTGAAAATGGCTGACAAGGAAAGCCAGCAGTCAGAATATCACCATCAGGAATGTCATCTTCATGTACTGTCAATATATCCCGTTTGTCAATCTTGCCAATATTCAATTCGTGAATTGCCTGAGCATCAGAATCAAAGTCATTAGCCCAAACCACTTCAAACCCGGCTTTTATAAAGCCGAGGTCAAGCCCTCCACATCCTGAAAAGAGTGAAATCAATTTAGGCTTATTCTGTTGAGTAGATGCGATTGTCATCATTTATAGAGATTCCGTTTTTTGTATAGCAATAAACGCCATGCAAAGTTAATGAAAAAATCTGAAGCGACCTAATTAAATCCGCAGCGCACCGATGTTATAGCAGCTATGACAGAAACACCACGAATCAATTCCGCCAATCAGAAATGTGTTGCAAAATTAGCTTGGTAGTGTGCCATATCCTTGCAGCGCAATGTTAAATATTGCTAATTGGAATTTCTGCCTGTGGTGTCGTCAAAAATTTTGGCTGAGGTCACCACACTTTTAAGACTCGAATATGGTTAAAGTCTGTTAAAGTTTGGGGCTGTGAGGCGGTGGTGTGGGGATGAATGACGCTGAACGGATTTAGATGAATTTGAAATACACACTGATTATCAGCGATTTAAGTTATTACACTACAAGATATGCGACTATTCTGACACGCATAATAAGCGATATTTCAATGTGTTAGCGTGGGCGTGGTGACTTTTGTGGTGACTCGGAGGGGTATAATTGAATAAAAGACCGCTAACTCATTGAGAATTAGCGGTCTTCTGTGGTGCCACCA
>BLLX01000111.1 GCA_011959405.1 Muribaculaceae bacterium | reverse complement strand
CTGGTGGCACCACAGAAGACCGCTAATTCTCAATGAGTTAGCGGTCTTTTATTCAACTACACCCCTCCGAGTTACCACAAAAGTCACCACACCCACGCTAACGCACTGAAATATTGTTCGTTATGCGTGTCGCAACGGGCGCATATCTTTTATTGTGGCGACTTAATACACTGATAATCAGTGCATATCTTAAATTCATCCAAATCCATTCAGGCACATTCAACCCCATACCACCGCCTCACAATCCCAAATCTTAACAGACTTTAACTATATTCCGGCGATAAAACCTTTAGCTCGACGAGGCTCGACCGAGTCAAATGTGGTGACCTCAGCCAAATTCCGTCAGGTCACCATGCTCAAATCTAAAATTCTGTTAAATACGAAACCCCGGTCTTGTGAGCCGGGGAAGAATACTTTGAACTTTTTTCGCGACTTATTTCCTCTTTCGAGGCCATCTTCGACAGTGCTATCTTACAAACTCCCACCGACCGAGTCGGAAGCGCCAATAAGATCGAACCTGTACGGGCTTGTCACAGCAGCACCGAACCGTATTACTATTTTGAGGCAAAGCCTGCATCAGACGGTTCTACTGACGAGGTTGCCTATTGTTACGATACAACATAACTTATAACCACAAATTGTTCATGGATGCGACACGCATACAAGTGTCGACTTAACGACCTTTGTGGGCTAGATTTTTATTTTGAAATTTTTATTTCCAATATTTATGATGTATATCCCACATGGAATATTTGGAATTAAATCATTTGTGGTTTCTGCAATCAGAGAACCTGAAATCGAAAATACTCTTACAAGAGTTTTCTTATCTTTATTAAAAATTTGAATTCCGCAATCACTCACTACAATTGAAATTGAATCTTTTTCAGCAAACCGCTCATCTATTCCTGATATGACCATTTCCTCAATTGACCAAAATTTCCCCCAATATGGATCGTTTTTATAATCATTTAGACTACCTTGTGGGACATATACCTTTGCAGACATATATACACCGACAGGAAAATCCTCCAACACATTAGGTGGTGTCGCACTCATGCAACGTATTTCTTTAAGTTTTTGTAATTTGCCAGCTGAAAGAATTGGGGCAAAATTTGTAACATAGTTATGCTCGTCAATACACAATTGATGATAATACTGACGATAATAATAACTCGTATAATTTGATTTTAACGAATCCCTTACCAAAAACGGATTGTCTATTTCATCATGTATAGTTACTTTTTGTAATTCATTGTTAGATACCCCTAACATATGAGAATAGTTTCTATTCCAAATCATGTATGTACGTGACCGTATTTCATCATTCGGCAGTTCATCATCCTCGCCATATAAATAAGACAATGTTACTAATGTGCGACCTAAAGATAGCTCCGTAAGCGAATTCTGTATAAATGGGGATTGATAACTAGCAGTAAAGACTTGCGGTTTAGCACATGCTTGCTCATAGGTTGGATATCCATATGTTGGGTGCGATGTGGGACCAAAACTCTTTATATCTATTTCTTTAGAATAATAGTATAATGGGTTGTTAGATGGTTCGAATATGATTTTTTCTAAAGATTCTCCCAAAGCACCGTCGTAAATAGTATCAACACTTGATGGAATAATCACAGATTGAATTTTTGTATCTCTGAACGCATCCTTACCAATCCTTTTTAGCGTATTTGAGAATCTAATTTTAGTTAGACTTCTACAATCGTAAAAAGCGTCTTCATCAATATACTCTGTACCATCCAGCATATCGACTTCTGTAATATTGTAACAGAAGTGGAATGCATTTGAAGGTATTATAGTGAGACTTCCAGGTATAGAGATGCCGGTCAGGTTGCTGCAATCAGAAAAACAGCCATATCCTATGGACTCTAGGGTGTTAGGGAATTGGATACTATTAATTGAGGACCCCTGAAATGCGTAATCTCCAATTTCTATCAACGTATTAGGTAGAATTATGCTTTCTAAACGGCTCGTACCCGCGAAGGCTCTGCTGCCAATAGAATTTAATTTAGAGGGCAGATATATGGTGTTGGACCGACTTCCCAGAAAAGCATTATCGCAAATCTCTGTTACATTAGTGGTAGATAAATCAACGTTGTTAAGATATCGACCCATATATGACGGAAACATTGTAACCTCGGAGCCAATAGTTACGTTTCGAAGCATCCCCCATGTGTCACCAAAATTTGTAATATTACGGTTTAGATTAACACTCTTTATATTACGATTATAGAATACCAAATCAACCTTATCTTTAACATCGGGACCATTTAATATGCCATCTCCGTTCTCAAATGAAACATCAATACCTTCTGACGAATCAATTTCTGATAATGCAAAAGCTGACTGTCCAATATTGTAGACGGATCCCGGAAGGTCTATTTTTTTTAATTTTGGACAATTATAAAAAGACTTTTTCCCAATGTTTATTACATCATTAAAGTGTATTTCAGCCAAATTTTTGCAGCCAGAAAAAGCATTATTACCAACAGTCGCTTGTAATCCTGCATTAAATACGACCTTTGTAAGGAGATGATTATTAGAAAATGCATCATCCTTAATATCGCATACCTTTAAGACTCGTCCATTGAGTTGAATATATTCTGGAATAATCAGTTCGGTAAGAGTAGAAGAACAACCTGCGACATCACACGTCATTTCCTCAAGTGAATTAACATCATAATAGATTTCATCAACTTCGAAATCGTATGCACTTGCTGAGATTGATGCACATAGCATGACCATGAACATCCATAGCTTTTGAATGATTGATTTCATAATTATCAGATTTTGAGATTTTCTAAATCAAAGGCGGCGTGGAACATAGATTTAGCAAAGTCTGCTTGTCGACATAGTTCATATGCTTTTTCTTCAATTTCTTGTTCTGGAAGAGAATGAAATAGTTCAGTATTCATTAAGGCATCTTTGAACATGTCGGGATTGAATCCAATTTCATATTTCCATGCGTAATGAGCCATTTTTGCGAATCTTCGCAAATCGAATACATTGCTCACCCCCACATCGTATGTAGGAAATCCAGAACAGACTTTTTGGATTAATTCTTGTAAGGTTTCGTCCACGTTGTATTTTGTGCCGCGGTCATCCTCTCGTTGGCGTTTGTTGTTGTACGAAAAAAGCGCAGGAATCTGTATCTGTTACCGTCCTTCTGTTGGAGGCTTCTCGCATTGCCTTTCTCTGTTGGACGGCAACGCAGAAGCCCACGCTTGTATATGCAATCAATGCATCCGGCTATATTTCTCCCGAAATATCGTGCCGAAAGCAAGATAATTACATATCCACGGGCATCTACCGTTGCTCAATCCTTGACAGAGAATGAAATTTTGCGAGAATTTCCAACAATCAAGAATCAGCGCGGATAAACGCTTTCTTATGTATTTTCACTACATCCCGCTCCGCTTAACCCCAGACCGGGGCTTCTGCGAGACGGTCTCGCGACCGCAAAGTTAGTAATAATTCCTGAGATTTTGAGCCTACTATGCTGAAAAACATAAGCTCACGCATATAAATTTCCACCGAGAGATGCAGTACTGCACCCCTCGGTGGATTTTTGGTTAGTGTAGTTTTGGTCCTTTTCGTCGCAGTTTTGCTTTCTGCTCGTCACGGAAACGGTGCAAAGCCTCTTCGATGCTCATGCCTGGGTGCAATTCAAGGAAGTGCTTGAAGTCGTCAGGTATTCCTCTGTCGTGAGCGAAACCTTGTTCTTCAGGAATGTTTCCACCGAGAGAAG
>BLLX01000110.1 GCA_011959405.1 Muribaculaceae bacterium | reverse complement strand
GGTGCGGTGTTGCAGGCACAGACGGGACTTGTCACGAAAGAGCATCTGGAACTTGGAATAACCGAAACAACCTCTGTTACCGGCTTCTCCCTGCGCAACAAAGAGGAAGATAAAGAGCGGATTATACGCGCTTTGAAGCAAGCTGACGGGAACCGCAAGGTCGCCGCCGAACTGCTTGGAATAGGCAGGACAACACTCTATAATAAACTGGAAGAATATGGATTGAAATATAAATTTGAGCAATCATAGCCCGCAATTCGCTGAAAATGGCTATCTTTGCATGACATATCAGAAGGTAACGGCGATTGGCAGATCCTTTTGCCGCCTATATATAACATAAGACCGCAAGGCGTTTCGAGCGAAAATCTGGTAAATTGACACTACGGAGACGATTGCGTGATGCTTATGCTATGCCTACGCATAGCGTGCATTCACGTACTCTCCGTAAAAGGCTTTACCAGAGCCGTCGCTTGAAAGTAGTGTGATTTGCACGCTACTTTTTTGCCCTTGCCTAACGAAAGGAAACGATAATGGGTAAAGTACAGATTCTTGCCGTCCTCACGATGGACGGATGTCAAAGCTCCGAGTTGTATTGCAAAGCGTATAAGGAACTGCGCCTTGAAGATTGCGGTATCAACGAGATAAGGGAAAACGCCCTTTATCATATCACACCGGATTATTCCATCTCCATGCTTGACGAATGGCGGAAATCCACAACAGACATCTGCTATCTGGCGGAAGCCACTCCTGAAAAGGCGGACTACATCAACGGGCTGCTGCGTATGCGTGTGGTGGATGAAATCATACTATACACAATTCCTTTCATTGCCGGAACGGGAAAGCGTTTCTTCCAGTCCGTCTTGCCACAGGAACAATGGACGCTGACCTCACAGAAAGCATACCGCAACGGAGTGGTCCGCCATATCTATAAAGCGTGCGTTTGATGTCCGGAAAATAGACTAATGTTCAGTAGATTAACACCTTAAGTTGAATACAACTCCTGTCGGATAAATAAATTTTGAAATTATTACTCTGAAATCCAGCATATTGCAGACTATGTGCCGGATTTTTTGTTTGATGTACATGATTTTTGCCAATCATATTCATGTGCGCATACCGAAAAACAGAGTGTTAAATTTCAAAATTGACAGGACATGAATTATTTTTTATTGGCGGAAACCGAATTCTTCCGCCGTATAAACGAAGCCGGGGACTGCAATATGGAAACGGCATACGCGGCTTTCGCTACCCAAGTAATCGAGCTATGCAGCGGCAACGTGGACACCAACCGCACCATCATCGCGCTGGCTTACATCGAAATCGAGTTGCAGCACCATCCCGTGCGCAATCTCCCCGAAGAAAAGAGGGAGGTTGCAGCCTACATCAGCAAGGCACTCTCTTTCGTGAGGAAGATGCAGAAGTTCCTTGCCGCTCCCCAAGTGCCACCACTGATCCCCATCCACACATCCGCCGAAAATACAACCGAAAACACAACCGGACTACTGCAATGGACGGGCAACACACTTGATTTGGTGGAGCTTATCTACGGTCTTGATGAAATGGGTTGCATCAATAACGGGGAAACCTCGCTGAAAGAGCTGTCCGCCGCTCTATATGAGTTTTTCGGTATCAAAACCAAAGAGTGCTATCGGTATTATTCCGCCATCAAGCTACGCAAGAATACCAGCCGAACCTATTTCCTCGACAAGATGCTGGCAAAATTGAATGAAAAGATCCGTCATGATGAAGAAATGGAACGCATGAGAAGATAGTTCGCATACAAGTCGGAGGACGGCATTGCGTTGTCCTCTGATTTATATATGCCGAATCTGTACTTTTTACGCGCTATTGTCCCGAAAGTCAGCCAAAAACATTATCTTTGCATAATCGTTACAAATTGAATATGAGCATAGACAACCTCGATACAGTAAAACAACTGATAGCCGGAAAAGAATGTGGACGGGTAGAGTTCAAGGAAACCACCGGACAATTGGAGCGTGGGATGGAAACGCTTTGCGCCTTCCTTAACGGAGAAGGCGGCACGGTGCTTTTCGGCGTCACCGACAAGGGAAAAATCATCGGACAGGAAGTAAGCGACAAGACCAGAAGGGATATAGCGGAAGCGATCAACCGGTTGGAACCGGTGGCAATGGTACAAATATCCTATGCACCGTTGCCTGACAGTGAGAAGAAAGTAATTGCTTTCCACGTTGAAAACTCAAAGCTCAACCGTCCGTTCTCCTATAAAGGAAGACCATATATGCGGGTAGAAAGCGCGACCACGACGATGCCGCAGACAGCATATAATGACTTGCTGTTGCAACGTGACGGCAACCGATACCGCTGGGAACTTTTAGAGAACAGAAACCTGACCTTGCAGGACTTGGACGCCAATGAGGTATTGAAGACTGTAAGGTTAGGTATAGAATGCGGCCGTCTGCCGGAGGATACGGGCACTGACGTTCCTGTCATATTGGAAAAGTTCGGGTTACAGAAAAACGGGGTGTTGAACAATGCGGCAGCCGTGCTGTTTGGAAAGCACGAGGACATGGAATATCCCCAATGCCTGCTTCGGCTGGCGCGTTTCAAAGGTACTGACAAGACTGTATTCATGGACAGCCAACGCATTCAAGGCAATTTTTTTCAATTGCTCAACGCAGCGATGGCTTTTATATTCAAGCACCTTTCCTTATCCGGCACGACAGACACATTGGAACGGGAGGAGCATTTGACCATCCCATACAAGGCAATAAGAGAAGGTGTAGTGAACTCGCTCACCCACAGGTCGTACAAAGAGGCCGGCGGTTCAGTGGGCATAGCCATTTATGATGACCGCGTGGAAATTGAGAACCCCGGAACTTTTCCGCCCAACTGGGATGCGGAAAAGATGAAGTCCGAGCATGAATCCAAACCACAAAATCCATTATTGGCAAATGCCTTATATAAACGGAAGGTCTTGGAAAGCTGGGGACGCGGTATAGGACTGATGATGTCGGAATGCCGCAAAGCCGGATTGCCCGAACCGGAATACAGGATATGGAGTGACAGTGTAACGCTGATATTCAAATGCGAGGTGACAAACCGACCAAGTACCGACCAAGTACCGACCAAGCACCGACCAAGCACCGACCAAGTATTCGCATTGGTGAAAATATTGGATGAACGAGAGTTGTCCGTAAAAGAAATAATGGAGGCATTGGAACTGAACCATCGCCCTACGTTCAGGACAAACTACCTGCATCCTGCATTGGATGAAGGCTATGTCATTCCATTATATCCGGAACAACCGAGCCATCCGAAACAGAAATATCGCCTTACGGAGAAAGGCTTGGAATTGTTGAAACAGCAATAGGCATGGCAAAAAAGAAGAAACATAAGAATACGGATTTGCCTGTAGTCATGGATTACGGCATCGGCTGCATATCCGTTTATGACCCGGTTGATATGATGCCATATAGAGACCTTCCCATTACTGAGCAAACCAGATTCAAGAAACTCGGCAAGGAAATGAAAGCGGAGTTCAAATGGTTGGCAGCCTCTCTAACAATGGAGTATTGGAATGAAAACCGGCAGATACCTTTCGGTGAGGAAATGTCGAAACTCAGAACCAGATTTTTGAGAATGTTCGCCGAAGAATACAGCATACTGCTGAAAGATGACACAGAGCTGAAAAACTACCTGCTGACACTTGTCATTTCCACCATAAACAAACAACTCAAATCGGAAAAAGAAAAGCAGACATAATGAAATAAAAATGCATCTAACATTTGAAAAGGGACCCGGA
>BLLX01000109.1 GCA_011959405.1 Muribaculaceae bacterium | reverse complement strand
AAGCCAACCGCCAGATAAACGCCATGCTCTCACTGTCGGCATTGCTGACTGCGCTGACATACGCCTACTACTTCACGTTCTATATAAACACAAACATAAACACCCCCAACGAATTGGTATTCATCTGGATTCCCGGCATCCTCTACATAATGTCGGTGATTCTTTTCGGCATGCGCTATCTCGGCATCTACCAGTACTACCGCAAAGAAGTGGCACATCAGGCGGATACTCATGCAGACTCCACCCTGCTGCGCATTATGATCCTGTGTGAGGATTTCGTGTATCTGTCATCCGACAGCGAGAAACAGCTTGACACTCCGGCTGAGTTCTACATACCTCACCGCGACCGGATGGACCCGTCGGAAGTAAAGACAATTTTGCAGAAACGCACCAACTGCAACGACTGCCATGTGAGATTTCTCTATAACAGTCCGGGATTCAATTCCGACTGCAATGTGCTGCATTTCGTCAGTTTTATCTCCGACGCAGAAGTCTTCGACGGCAATTCTGGCCTTAACGGGCAATGGTACACTCTGCACCAGATCGTCAAAGAACAAAAAGCGGGCCACGTCGCGGCGGCTCTCACACAGGAAATAAACCGTATTCACCGTGTGGTCATGGCATGGAAATCATACGACCGCAACGGCCACAGGCTATATCCCATAAAAAATTACACCCCGATATTCAATCTCAGGGATTTTCCCAAATGGGATGTGGATCTCGACGACCCTGTGTGGATCGCAGTGTCGACAAACAACGAGGACAAGCCACTGTTTCATCTGAGGAATCTTTGGCGCAAATACGTAGCAGGAGGAGGTAAAGTTGAAAAAGACTAAGCGACCGGGAATCATCGTGGTTACCGGCCCCACTGCTTCCGGCAAAACCCGCCGGGCCGTGGAACTGGCCACCGCCATAGGCGGCGAGATTGTCAGCGCCGACTCCCGCCAGGTTTATCGCGGCATGGACATAGGCACAGGCAAAGACATTGAGGAATACGGCTCAGTGCCGTATCATCTTATAGATATCTGTCCTGCCGGTTCAAAGTACAATCTCTACGAATTTCTGCGCGATGCCAACAATGCCATAGCCGACATATCGTCGCGTGGACTACGCCCGATAGTATGTGGCGGCACCGGTCTGTATGTGGAATCTCTGCTCAACGGCATAGAGCTGCCACAAGTGCCTGAAAACCGCGAACTGCGAGAATCATTGCGTGGACGCACACTGGAGGAACTCACAGGCATTCTCGCGTCAATGAAGGCGCTCCACAACACCACCGATGTCGACTCTGCGGCAAGAGCCATCCGGGCTATTGAAATACAGACATACTATGCCGCGCACCCAGAAGCGGCCACACAGGTCTCGCCACACCCGGTAGAAGGAGCCACAGTGATCGGAGTGTCTGTGGAGCGCGACGAACGCAGACGGCGCATATCACAGCGTCTTCAGGACCGTCTCAAAGCCGGAATGGCCGACGAGGTACGATCGCTGCTCGATTCGGGCATAGCCCCTGACGACCTTATATATTACGGACTGGAATATAAATTCCTCACCCTATACGTGCTGGGCCGCATATCACGTGCGGAAATGGAAAACAGTCTGGAAATCGCCATACATCAGTTCGCGAAACGGCAGATGACCTGGTTCCGGGGCATGGAACGCAGAGGACATCACATAAACTGGATAGATGCCGGTGACCCCTATTTTCTCACAAAGTCTCTAAAATTAATCGAAGAAAACGACAGCAAATGATTCGCCGGATTGTCAACACAATCATCATATCTGTAATTGCCTTAGCGGCCAAAGCGCAGACAGACTCCATAGTCGCGACAGCCGACACTCTTCCTCCTCTCTCCGGCAACTGGATACAGCAGCTCATGCAGGTCAATTACAGAATTAACGACCCTCGTATACGATATCCGAAATTCGCAAATTTCTGCCGCAAGGTCTACAACTGGGGTGACCACACGTTTAACACGTATGATCCGAACTATGTGGTGGGTACCGGAAAAAACTGGAAAACTTATATAAAAAGTTACAACTGGCTTCAGACATACGCCTATCTCTTCGGCATGTTCAACCACGACAATGCCATACGCCTTCACACAAAAATGAACTCCGACCTCGGTGTGTCCCTTAATTTCATGGCCGTGAGTATCGGATATACCTGGAACGTGAACCGGTGGATGTCCAACGTGCGTGACGACCGTAGTTCTTTTAATTTCGCGTTCACATGCTCGCTGTTTTCCGCCGAGTTGATGACGTGGCGCAGCCGCGGCGACGGATATCTGACAAAATTCGGCAACTATCAGGCCCCCGGCAATCAGAAATTCTCCTTCCTGCTTCCCGGAGGTGTGGACCAAAGCGCGTTCAACATCAACGCCTATTATTTCTTCAACAACAAGAAATATTCGCAAAGCGCCGCCTATCATTACTCGAAATATCAGAAACGCAGCGCCGGCACCTGGCTGATAGGCCTGTCATTCAATCAGCAGAAAATAAATATCGACTTCTCGTCTCTCCCTGAGGATGTAAGACTTGCTGTGCCTGAATTGCCGCTCAAAAACCACTATGAATATCAGGATTATAACCTGATGGGCGGCTATGCCTACAATTGCGTCATGCCGCACAACTGGCTGTACAATATCACTGTGCTGCCATCCTTTGGCTACAAAAGATCGCATCTTGTGGAAAAAGGGACCAAGGAGATGCTTGCTGCCAACATGCAGATGAAAATGAGCATGACCTATAATCATCGCGCTCTTTTTGCTTCAGGCATCATACGTTTCGACGGCGGACTGATATTCAAAAAAGACTACGCATTTTTCAATGCCATGGAGAGTGTGACAATACTCGTGGGCATGCGCTTCTGACCTTATGAAAACGATGAATACCATACCCTATCGGCCGGAATGGAGTCCCGACATACTCGGACACGGTTTTGATATGCGCCATATAGTCCAGCCAAGAGACTATTCAGGCCATGTGCGATGCACAGTCATACGCCGACGGGCTACAGCAGGCAAAGGCCGCGGAGTGCTCTATGTGCACGGATTCAGCGACTACTTCTTCCAGAAAGAAATGGCCGAAGAATTCACCGGGCGTAATTATGATTTCTATGCCGTGGATCTGCGTAAATACGGGCGCTCGACCACTGATGAGCAAAAGATGTTTCAGGTCCGTGATCTCTCGGAATACTTTCCCGATATATCGGCCGGAATTGAAGCCATGCGGTCAGACGGAGTTGACAAAATAATCCTTCTGGGCCATTCGACCGGTGGGCTTACAGCATCTCTGTTCCTGCAGCGCACAAAATGCCCTGCTGTGAAAGCTCTGATCCTCAACAGCCCGTTTCTGGCGTGGAATCTGCCATGGGCCTCAAGAACATTGGGAATCCCCGTGATCAAGGCTCTGGCACGGCTCATGCCGTCACTAAAAGTCAGCAGCAGTGACGGCGGCAATGATTACGCCGCATCGCTCTCAAAGCATCTCGGGGGTGAATGGAACTATGACACCTCATGGAAACCCGATGTACTTCCCGATGTGGACACCGGATGGATACGCGCCATCGACAACGCTCAGAAAGAGCTGCGCAAAGGCGGTATAGGCGTGCCAGTGCTCCTCATGCATTCTGCCAGATCTGCACGCTCCGGCGACAGCAAAGAACGTTTCAGCTGCTCCGACGGCGTTCTCGACGTCCG
Organism: Muribaculaceae bacterium; assembly: GCA_011959405.1. GTDB lineage: Bacteria > Bacteroidota > Bacteroidia > Bacteroidales > Muribaculaceae > UBA3263. The sequence goes on along the minus strand of BLLX01000109.1, from coordinate 218 downwards.
CTCAATAGCCGAAGCCGGTCGGCGTCTCGGACCTCTTGTTACCGATGTCACCGTTGACGGCGGGCTGCATGATCTCGTTCTCTCACGCAAAGATGTCAGACAGTCGGTCTACGACACCATATTCAACTGGCTGTCAGGTCTGAATTTATAAAAGAAATATATCGACAAAAAAAGACCGGGGGCGACTGTTGTTATTCAGTCGCCCCCGGTCGTATAAA
>BLLX01000108.1 GCA_011959405.1 Muribaculaceae bacterium | reverse complement strand
TTCATAGCGCAGGAAATGGGACGCGAGATCAACACTCTCGGTTCCAAAAGCAATCATGCGGAGATGCAGCAGCTTGTCGTGAGGATGAAAGACGAGCTTGAACAGATAAAGGAACAGGTTTTAAACGTAATGTAATCCCCACTCCATGACAACAGGGAAAGTCATCATAATATCAGCGCCGAGCGGATGCGGTAAATCAACGATAATCAACGCCCTGATGAACGAAGGCGGGATCAACATGCAGTTCTCGGTATCGGCCACCAACAGGGCGCCGCGGGGATCCGAACAGGACGGAGTGGACTACCATTTTCTGTCGGACCACGATTTTCGCGAAGCCATTGCCGGAGATGCGTTTCTTGAATACGAGGAAGTCTATCCGGGGCGCTTCTACGGCACTCTGAAAAGCGAGATAGACCGCATAGCGTCAGCCGGCAGCAACGTGGTGCTGGACATTGACGTGAACGGCGGCCTGCGCGTCAAGCAGGCGCTCGGAGAAGAAGCGCTCAGCATTTTCATCGAGCCGCCGACAATCGAAACTCTCAGACAGCGTCTGGAAAGCCGCGGCACCGACTCTATAGAGAGCATTGACGCCCGAGTGGACCGCGCACGCTATGAGATAGACCAGGCGCCGAGATATGACGCGCGCGTGGTCAACGATGACCTGAATTCGGCAGTGGAGCAGGTGCGGGCAATAATCGTTCAGTTCCTTTCGAAGTGAGGAAACGGGTGGGAATATTCGGAGGATCATTCAATCCGGTGCACACCGGACACATGATCGTTGCATCGTATATAGCCGGATGGACCGACATAGACGAAGTCTGGCTGACGCTTTCACCGGAGAATCCACTGAAACGCCGCCATGACGGAGCGACCGACGCCGACCGCCTGTCAATGCTCCGCACAGCATGCGGCAACTCTGACACACTGAAAGTCTGCGATGTGGAACTTGGCATGCCGCGGCCGTCATATACGGTCAACACCCTGAGATTTCTGCGCGACAGATATCCTGAATGTGATTTCACACTTATCATAGGCTCCGACAACTGGAAAATATTCGACCGCTGGCATGCGGCCGAAGAGATAATAAAAGAATTCGGAGTCACAGTGTATCCTCGCCCCGGCTATCCTGTCGACAGCAGGACACTGCCGGAAGGTGTGGCCTATGCCGACGCGCCGACCGTGTCGCTATCGTCCACTTTTCTGCGTCAGGCCATATCACGTGATATGCCGGTAAGGCACATGGTGCCTGATGGAGTGGAACAATATATACTACAAGAACGTCTGTATAAAAAACCGGAACATGAAGCTCAACAATAACGCCCTATCGGCAATAGCTCTGGCCAATGAATACTGTCAGGCTCTGGAACTGGCCACGTCGGTGTCGCCACGCGAATTTGTGTTGAAAATGACACGCATTCTTCCTCGCATATATATCGCTGTTTCTGATATTCCGGCATCGGCCGACGATGACAGCAACGATATGGATTTCGGCTTTGACTCCATACATCTCGATGAGACGTATTACAATGAAATCCGTGACAATATCGCGGCGGTGATGGGTGAACACGACACTTATCTGGAGACCTTTCACGAGGATATGAAGTACAGCGACACCCCGATAGCCGCTACAGTCAGCGAGTCGCTGGCCGATCTGTTTCAGGTGCTGTATAATTTCGTGGAAGACGTCAGAGAAGCCGACCCTGACCAGGCGCTCGGATATCTGTCAGACCTGCGCCGGCAGTTTGCCGAATACTGGGGCGGAACGCTATGCAATGTCATGCGGCCTCTGAACCATTACATACATCATACAGAAGACGAAGACGACGAAGAAGATTTTATATGAAAAACCTTATTACGCGCGCCATCTTCGGCGCAATATATGTGGCAGTGATAGCAGGCGGAATTCTGGGAGGAAATCTTCCGTTTCTGTTGCTTATGCTGCTGCTTGTGACTCTGGGGATCAATGAATTTCTCACAATCACAGTCGATATGGGCGGCGAGCGCCGGACGCCGTCGGTGAACTCCGTGCTGCTGCACTCGCTTGATTGTGTGGGCGGCGGCTTAATGGTGATCACCCTGTGGGGAGGACTGTTTGTGCCGGCAGCTGTCACTTTTCTGCTATATATAGTGCTGCGTCTGAGCGTGCAGCTGTGGATCACACGCGAGAATCCATTGATTTCACTGGCCATGTCAATGATGAGCCAGCTTTATGTGGCCTTGCCGGTTGCCCTGATGTCGGTGATCTACCGCCACAGTCCGCAGATGCTTCTGCTCATGTTCGTGTTGGTATGGATCAACGACACATTCGCATTTCTCACCGGAAGCATGCTCGGACGTCACAGACTCTGGGAGAGAATATCGCCCAAGAAATCATGGGAGGGCTTCATCGGCGGAATGGTGTTCACGGTTATAGCCGCCGGCATAACACCGATGCTTTTTCCAGGCTATTTCGGCATGCCGACAGCAGTATATGCGTTGCTTGGACTTGTGGTCAGCATCGCGGCTACAGCCGGCGACCTGATCGAATCCCTGATCAAACGCACTCTTGGAGTCAAAGACTCGGGCCATCTGATTCCCGGCCACGGAGGAATCCTTGACAGAATAGACTCGATACTGCTGGTTATTCCCGCAGCCGTGATATATCTGTCATTTATGTAACACACACTGCATATATTATTCATAACATGTCTATTTTCAGCCTTTTCAAAAGCAGCAGGAAGGAGCCGCAGCAGTTACCGTTTCACACCGACATCCATTGCCATCTGGTGCCCGGAGTGGACGACGGCTCTCCCGACACGGCGACTTCGGTGGAAATCATCGAACGTATGAAGGGATGGGGTATCGACAGAATTTTCCTCAGCCCCCATGTGACTCAGGACACATTTGAAAACACGCCTGAATCATTGGCGGGACCGTATGCAGAACTGAAGGATGCCGTCAAGGCCGCTGATATCGACATGGAGTTGCACCGCCACGCCGAATACCGCATCGACGAATTCTTTTTAGAGCAGATCGAAGCCGGCAACCTCTGTCCCCTGCCCCACAATATGCTTCTGGTGGAAAACTCCTTTGCACAGGAGCCGTGGAATCTGGACAATCTGCTGTTTGATCTGAGACTGAAAGGATATACCCCCATCATGGCCCATCCGGAACGCTATCTGTATTATTCAAAATACAATCGCGATCGCTATAACCACCTGCACTCCAGCGGACTTTATTTTCAAATAAATCTGCTAAGCCTTTCGGGCTATTACGGCAAAGAGGAAAAACAGGCTGCGGAATGGCTTATGGAGCATAATATGGTGGAGTTCATCGGCACCGACGTGCACCGCCACGCCCATGCCGACAGCATCGAGGAATATCTGTCGTCAAGAGATTTCAAACGGCATCTAAAATATTTCGACAGTATCCGCAATGACAAGATTTAACCGTGCCGCAGCAATAACGGGCGCCGCAGTCATGGCTGCGGCTATTCTATCCACTCCATTGTCCGCTGAGGAAATATCAATCAACACATCCGCGTCAATGGAAGTGAATGCCGGGCATGGAAATTTTGCGCCATACTACATAGCGTCAAACCGCCACGGCACCCTGACTCAGGCCAACGGCGCGCAGATGAATCTCAAAGCGTGGAAGCCACTGGACATGGACCGGCGCTTTTCATGGGGATTCGGCGCTGAGGGATGGGCCGGAATGACCGATGCCACGGACTATATGCGCTATGATGCCAACGCCGGAGAATGGCACGTCAACGGCCAGCGTCCGCCGCATGTGTGGCTTCAGCAACTTTACGGCGAGATAAAATATCGCGGAGTATTTCTGACCGTAGGTCTCAAAGAACACGAATCACCCCTGCTAAACCAAGAGCTGAGCAGCGGAGACCTCGTACAGAGCGGCAATGCACGGCCAATTCCGGAAGTGCGTGTCGGGTTCATTGATTTTCAG
>BLLX01000107.1 GCA_011959405.1 Muribaculaceae bacterium | reverse complement strand
AGAAGGATGGATTACGGCTGAATCTTCCGAAGACTGGTTTACATTTGATATTTCCGAGCCCGATGCTACTACGGGTGTTTCAACTATTACAGTTGAAGCCGAGGCTCTGCCTGAAGGCGTGGAAGGCCGTGTAGGCACTATCGAGTTCCATGGCATGGCTCAGGATTTCACAATCACAGTTCATCAGGGTGCGAACGCTTCAATCAATGATATTGTAGCTGGTGGCAACAATGCAGCTGTTGAATATTTCGATGTTCAGGGTCGCCGCCTTAACGCTGCCCCCGCTACCGGTCTTTTCTTCCAGCGTCAGGGCAACACTGTCACCAAGATCGTGAAGTAATATAAAACATTACTTACATATACCATTATAAAAGAAGTCCTGTGCATTTATGATGCACAGGACTTCTTTTATGCTTTGTGCCCACTTCTCCTACTGCGAAACATCATGATGAGTGTCAGCGCCGAATACTGATGGCAGTTCGGCAACCAGACAGAGCACTACATCTAAGTCGGTCTGTTACACAGGTTGCTGTGCTTTCCTGTTCAAGCAAAATATCTGACCTGCCGAATATTAAGTTTTCAAATAGCCGTTGGCCTTCTGTTAATTGGCGTTAGATAAAGAATAGCCTGTGCCAATCGTGGCACAGGCTATTCTTTGCATTAGAAATGCAATATCGGTTATTGTATTAGCCCGGGATGATTGCTTCGCTGGGGCAAACTTCTGCGCAGGAACCGCATTCGATGCAGGTGTCGGGATCGATGTGGTAGATTTCGCCTTCGGAAATAGCTTCCACGGGGCAAACGGGCTGACATGTGCCGCAAGCCACGCATTTGTCGGTGATTACGTAAGCCATAGTTGAACTGTTAGAAAGAATGGTTGGATAAATTTTGTTATTGTTCGTGTCGGCTATGAGCCGGATTGGTCGGGGTGACAGGATTCGAACCTGCGACCACCTGGTCCCAAACCAGGTGCGCTACCGGACTGCGCTACGCCCCGAACTATGCTGCAAAGTTAAGATTAAGTTTTGAATTATGCAAATGTTAACTTTGGTTAATCTTTAGTTCGAATTGCTAAAATCGAAGTATTTTTGTAATCAGATTAACCAAATATTAAAATCTACACAGTGTATGAAAAATTTTTTACTTTTTCTCGCCCTGTTATTGGGCGTGGGATCGTGTGCGTTTGCCCAGGAGCAGTCGTACACGATAATGTTTACTGATAATTCGAAAGATGGATCCACGGCGATGACGACCGGCACAGCAATTTCTACGGTTGTGGATGCCGGGGCGGAATATCTGGCTGGAATAACGTCTACAGCGAGGGCTTTCCATAAGAGTAAAATGGGAATCAAGTTCGGAAATTCTTCGAAATCTGGTAATGTGACTTTTGCTTTGACTTCTGAAGGTCAGGTAAACGCGAGTAAGATTGTGGTTGAAGCCGCACGTTATAGCTCAGATAATTCATCTCTGTCAGTCAATGGCTCTCCGGCTCAGTCGATCACCAATGCTTCGTTGACAGATTATACATATGAGTTTGACGGATCGCAGTTGACAGAGATCGCTCTGACCGGTAGCGGCAAGCGTTTTTATGTTAAAACAGTTACCGTATATTATAACGCCGGCAGTTCTGTGGTTGAGACTGTCGCTACGCCTGAGATATCTTTTGACCAGGCTACCGGCATGGTGTCAATAGCGTGTGCCACAGAGGGTGCGTCGATCTCATATACTCTTGATGGCGGATCAGAAACTGTCTACAGTGCACCTTTCACAGTTGAATACGGCTCTCACACGGTTACAGCCAAGGCGGTTAAAGCTGATATGAACGACTCGGAGGTGGCATCCAAAGTATTCGAATATAAGGATAACACATCTGTCGGCCCGCAGGCATCATATAAAATCGTGTTTGTGAGCAATCCGGATGCAGTAGATGGCAAGACTTTGAACATTACGTTACCTGTTACTTCGTATGTGGAAGAAGGTGCTGAATACATATCCAAGATTGTTGCTCCGTCGTCTGCATCTTATGCCAGCCAGAATGGACTTAAGTTAGGTGCAGCAAGAGCAGACGGTTCTGTTGGGTTCAATTTATCATCTCCGGTAAATGCAACGAAAATTGAAGTCGAAGCATATCAGTACAAAACCACTACCGACGGTGCTATTGCCGTAAACGGATCTGAGTCTCAGACTGTGATAGATGCTAATGGCTCTGTCTATGCTTTTGATCTTGACGGTGCGGAGTTGAGCAGCATCACCATCAAAAGTACCAAGCGTGTATATGTGAAGTCTCTTACTGTTTATTATAGTGCTGACGGTGAGGCAGTGGCAACGCCGGAGATTTCATTTGACGGGACCAAAGGCGAGGTTTCTGTGTCATGCTCCACTGAAGGCGCTTTGATTTTCTATACACTTGACGGCGGAGCTGAAACCGAATACAGTGCGCCTTTCTCGGTGGGCTATGGCAATCATGTCGTTACCGCCAAGGCTACCAAAGATGGCATGAATGACTCTAAGGTTGTGACCGAAGAGTTCAAATATGTTGATCCGGATGTGAAGATGACTATCGCAGCGTTTGTGGCCGAGAAACCAGCAGAAGCTACTAAAGTATCCGGTCCTCTAACTGTGGCATATCGCAACGGACGCTATATGTTTATAACCGACGGTCAGGACTGGCTCACAAGCTATGGCGATGCAAACGGTGCAGCTATGGCCGGTGATATACTGGCTGATATTACCGGTAGTTATGCCGAATATCCTGCCGGCACAGAGGGTTATCAGATGGCTCCTGCCGCGATTGGCGAGATCTCCAAAGGCTCTGTTCCTGCTCCGGCCGAGATCACTCTGGCGGGTGTGGCTGATGCTCCACTCTATTCTTATGTGAAGTTGGCAGGTGTGAACATATCTACCGCAGACAAGACTTTGAGCGACGGCACTAATACTGTTGCATATTATAATCCTTTCACTAACTCGCAGTATTATGATGTGGTGACAGTGGAAGATGGTGAGAATTTCACTGTTGAAGGCTTTGTTTCCGTAGGTTTCAATGGCCGTCAGATCATTCCTGTCAAGATCGAGGGCGGAGAGGTGACTCTCGACATTGAGAATCTTGCCGTGACAGTTGACGGCAGCACAGTCACAATAAGCTGCGATACGGAAAATGTGAACATCACTTACACCGTCAACGGCGGTGACTCCAACGTCTACACAGGTCCGTTTGATCTGGAAGGTTACGGCGCGTTTACCATCGTGGCTACTGCTTCCAAAGAAGGCTATCATACAGCCACAGCGACAGCTGATGTGATCATCAACGATCCCTCTTCGCCCGTCACATCCGGCATTGCAATGTTTGATTTTGTCAATGAGGATTATGGCATGACCAGAAGACCGTCCTCCGGATATAATGAAGATGGTCTGCAGATCGTAAATCAGTCAGTGACGCTGACTTCAAATAAAAATGGAGGAAACGGCACCCGTTTGTGGGATGACGGCCTGCGTTTCTATAGTAAGGCTTATATTGTTGTGAGTGGCCCTGAAAACAGCAAGATCACAGATATTGATATGACCACGACCGGTGATGATTCTGCATTTGCCATTACAGAAGAAGTTGAGGGTGACAACATGCAGCGCTCATGGACCGGAGAGGCAAAGGCTGTGAGGATATCATATACTACGACAACAAGCGGTAAGGCAATCAAAACGCTTAAGGTGACATACGAGGTATCCACAGCGATTGAAGATGTTGTTGCGGATGCAGAGAACGCACCTGCCGAATACTACAACCTTCAGGGTGTACGCGTTGCGTATCCCGCCGCTGGCCAGATTTACATCCAGCGTCAGGGCAACAAGGTCGTGAAGGTTCGCTTCTGATCGACAGACAGATATTCTATATAAAACTGAACAGTGCCGTAATACATACATTACGGCACTGTTCAGTTTTATATTATATTTTGA